>NZ_CP170102.1:3002500-3302500 GCF_042188925.1 Pseudooceanicola sp. LIPI14-2-Ac024 | reverse complement strand
CTATATAGAAGAAGGCGAGCAGCCCGATCGCCCGACGGTACTTGATCAGCCGAATCCCGGCATAACGCTGCAGCGGGGTGATGCAGAGCCCGGCGATCAGCAGCCAGAGCCCCCAAAGGCCCATCTGGTGCTCCATCTCCTTCACCGGGTCGACGCCGAGGCCGCCGGTCACCCCCTGCCAGAACAGCCAGACGAGCGGCAGCGCTCCCACTATATAGAGAGGCCAGGCCGGAACCTTCCGGGTCGCCTTGTTGATGTGGTCCGCGATCATGGGTCAGTAGTTCTCGGACAGGTCCATGCCGGCGTAGAGGCTCGCGACCTCGTCGCCGTAGCCATTGAACATCTCGGTCTCGCGGCGCGACCCGAACAGGCCCGATCCGATGACCCGCTCGGTCGCCTGGGACCAGCGCGGGTGGTCCACCCGCGGGTTCACGTTGGAATAGAACCCGTACTCCCGCGCGTTGGCATCGTTCCAGGAGGTGAAGGGCTCGTCCGCCTGGAGGGTAATGCGCACGATGCTCTTGATCCCCTTGAAGCCGTATTTCCATGGCACCACCAGCCGCAGCGGCGCGCCGTTCTGGTTCGGCAGGTCCTTCCCGTAGAGGCCCGTCGCCATGATGGTGAGCGGATGCATCGCCTCGTCCAGCCGCAGCCCCTCGCGGTAGGGCCAGCGCAACACCGGGTAACGCAGGCCCGGCATCTCGGACGGGCGCTCCAGCGTCTGGAAGGCCACGTACTTCGCGCCCGACTGCACGCCCACCCGGTCAAGCAGGCTGGCCAGGGTGAAGCCGTTCCACGGGATCACCATCGACCAGGCCTCGACACAACGCAGGCGGTAGATACGTTCCTCGATCTGCGCCTTCCCGATGATGTCCTCGATCTGGTAGTCGCCGGGGCGGTCCACCATGCCGTCGATCTTCACCGTCCAGGGGCTGGTCGTCAGGGTGTGCGCGTTCTCGGCCGGGTCGCGCTTGCCGGTGCCGAACTCGTAGTAGTTGTTGTAGTTGGTGATCTCTTCGAAGGTGTTCGGCTCGAGCCCCTGCGGCGCGGCCAGTGACGGCCCGGCAAGGCCCAGGCCCAGCCCGGCCGTCGCGCCGGCGATCAGCTGGCGGCGGTTGAGATAGGCGGCTTCGTCGGTCACGTCCCGATCGCGGAATTTCGGCGTGGTCAGGCGGTGCATGGGGTTCCCTCCGGTCAGTCTCTATTCTTCAATACGGGGGCGGGCGGAAACGTTTCAGATTTTTTCCCCGGCTCACGGGATCGTGCCGGGGCTGTGACCTGCGGCAGGGCAGGTTCCCGGGGCCTCAGCCCGGGCGCTGCTCCTCGCCCATCGTCGGATCCCAGCTCGGGCGGAGCTGGCGCAGCGGGACGGAATCGCCATCCGCCTGCACCACCCGCACGTGCCGCCGCCGCATCAGCCGCGGTTCGGCCACGCCGACGGAATGGGCGATCATCTCGACCTCCTTGATGATCGACTTGGCGTAGTTGGCGACGCTGACGTATTTCTCCTCGACCACCAGCCCGCGCTGCAGGTGCGGTTCGTGCGTGGTGATGCCGGTCGGGCAGGTGTTGCGGTTGCATTTCAGCGCCTGGATGCAGCCGAGCGAGAACATGAAGCCGCGCGCCGTGGTGACGAAATCCGCGCCGGCGCAGATCGCCCAGGCCACGTCCGAGGGGTTCACCAGCTTGCCGCTGGCCACCACTCTGATGCGGTCCTTGAGGCCGAAGCGGTCGCGCAGGTCGACCATCCGCAGCAGCGCCTCGCGCAGGGGCATCCCGACGAGGTCCATCAACGGCATCGGCGCCGCGCCCGTGCCGCCCTCTCCGCCATCGACGGTGATGAAATCCGGGGCGCAGTCCGGGCCGCGGCGCACCACCTCTTCGAAGAACGGCTCCCACGCCTCCGAGGTGCCCATGACGGTCTTGAAGCCGACCGGCTTGCCCGTCACTTCGCGGATGTGGCCCACCATGTCGAGGAGCGCGCCGAAATCGCCCACCTCGATGTGCCGGTTGGGCGAGATGGAATCCTGCCCGATGTGAATGCCACGGATCTCGGCGATTTCCTCGGTCACCTTCTCGCCGGGCAGCATCCCGCCCTTGCCGGGCTTGGCACCCTGCGCCAGCTTCAGCTCGAACATCCGCACCTGCGGATGGGCCGCGATCCTTGCCAGCTTGGCATCGTCCAGCCGGCCCTCGTGATCACGCACCCCGTACTTGGCCGTCCCGATCTGAAAGACGATGTCGCACCCGCCCTCAAGGTGATAGGGGCTCAGCCCCCCTTCGCCGGTGTTTATCCAGATCCCAGCCTTCTTGGCCCCCTTCGACAGGGCCAGCACCGCGGGGCGCGAGATCGCGCCATAGGACATGCCCGAGATGTTGAAGAACGACGGCGCATCATAAGGCTCGCGCGCGAGGGGGCCGATGCGCAGCGGCTGGGTGTTGGCGAACTGGTCGTCGAGCGGCGGGAAGGCCGCGTTGACGAAGATCGCGGTGCCGGGGATCGACAGGTTCCGGGTCGAACCGAAGGCGCGGGTGTTATCCTCGCCCCGGCCTGCGTGGTAGACCCAGTCGCGCTGCGCCCGGTTGAACGGCATCTCCTCGCGGTCCATGGCAAAGAAGTACTGGCGGAAGAATTCGCCAAGCGTCGAGAACCAGCCCCGGAAGCGGCCGATCAGGGGGTAATTCCTGCGGATCGCGTCGCCGGTCTGGGTCCGGTCGATCAGCCAGAAGGCCACCGCCACGGCGAGCCCGCCAAAGATCGCCAGCACGAAGAGGATCACCAGCCACTCCAGCGCCCAGGTCGCGAACGCGGTGCTTGTCATTTCGTATCCTTCCATTACCCCGCGCCAGACTGCGCCGCCCGTGCCGCCACGGCAACCCTTGCGCCCCCGCCGCCACGCTGGAGCGATCGTGACCGGGCGCTATCTTGGCAAGCGGGCACGGGAATGAAACCCTGCCGCCGGACATACGAAAGGAATTGTCGATGCTTCGCCTGACCCTCGCCGCCCTGCTCTGCGCCGCGACCGCCCTGCCCGCCGCCGCGCAGGACAAGATCGAGAACGAGCAGATGGTGATCTACGCCGGCCAATGGGTGCAGTCGAAATTGCCCGACCAGGCCGGTGCACTGATGTTCCTGACCCTGCCGCGTGGCCAGAAGGGCGAATATTTCACCATCTCGTGCAGCCGGTCGGGCGGCGGCATGGATCGCACGGTGAAGCTCGGCTTCCCGCAGCCGCTGGCGCAGGACGGCATGCCCGTCACGCTGACCGTCGACGGCCAGCCGCGGACCGCCACCGCCACCTTCACCGGCACCACCCGCGACGACGCCTATACCAAGGCCGACATCCACAGCTACGCGCTGGCCTTCGAAAGCGACGCGGCCGAAGAGGACTTCTTCCGCGCGCTGTCCGGCGGCAACACGCTGCAGATCTCGGGCAAAGCGAACCGGTCAGCCTGAAGGGCGTGACCGACGGGCTGAACGGCCAGGGTCAGTACTGCAAGTGATCGGCACGGCGTGGCGGCGGGGCGCCCCCGCCCTACGCGCGTTCGTCCTTGGGCGATCCCATCACCACGTAGCTGGTAATGGCGTTGACCTGCGGCAGCGTGCCCAGCACGTCGGTGTGGAACCGCTTGTAGCCCGCCAGGTCCGCCGCCTCGATCCTCAGCAGGTATTCCCGGTCGCCGGTTATGTTGTGGCACTCCCGCACCTCGGGCGACCGGGCGATGGCCTGCTCGAACCCCTCCTGCGCCGCCTTGGTGTGCTCCTTCAGCCCGACCGTCACATAGGCGGTGAATCCCACGCCGCGCGCGCCGGGATCCAGCACCGCGCGGTACCCCCGGATCACCCCCTCGCGCTCCAGCGCCGTGACCCGCCGCAGGCAGGCCGAGGGCGACAGGCCGACACGTTCGGCCAGCTCGAGGTTGCTGATCCGCCCCTCGCGCGTCAGGATCTGCAATATTCGGTCGTTGATCTTGTCAGGTTTCGCCATTTGTTGCGAAATCTACCGGTTCGCGCACAGTTTCGCAATTCCATGCCGCGTCAGGCCGCATAGAAATGCGCCATGACCCACGATGTCCTCCTTGCCCTGGTGGCCTTTGCCTTCGTCTCGTCGATCACGCCGGGGCCGAACAACCTGATGCTGATGGCCTCCGGTGCGAACTTCGGCTTTCGCCGGACGGTGCCGCACATGCTGGGGATCGGGATCGGCTTCACCCTGATGGTGATCCTCGTCGGCGCGGGGTTGATCGGCCTCTTCGACGCGTTTCCCGTCACCCATACGATCCTCAAGGTCGGATCGGTCCTCTACCTGCTGTGGCTGGCGTGGAAGATCGCCCATGCCGCCCCGCCGCAGTCCGACCCCGACCAGGCGGGCCGGCCGATGACTTTCCTCCAGGCCGCGGCATTCCAGTGGGTGAACCCCAAGGCCTGGACCATGGCGCTGACCGCCATCGCGGTCTACGCGCCAGACCGGACGCTCTGGACCATCCTGCTGGTCGGACTGACATTCGGCCTGGTCAACTTGCCATCGGTCAGCACCTGGACCGTGCTGGGGCAGCAGCTGCGGCGGTGGCTGACCTCGCCCCGTCGGCTGCGGATGTTCAATTGGACGATGGCCGCATTGCTCGTGGCATCCCTGTGGCCAGTGCTTTATCCATGAGGGCATGACTCTCACCCTGCTGCACACGTCGCCTGCGCACGTCCCGACCTTCGCCGCCCTGCGCGACCGTCTGGCCCCGGGCACGCCGTTGCGGCAGGAGGTGCGCGAGGCCTGGCTCGACCGCGCCCGAGCCGAGGGCGTGACCCCCGCGATCGAGGCCGAGCTGGCCGCCTTCGTCGCGGGCTGCGACGGCACCGTGATCTGCACCTGCACCACGCTCGGCCCCGCGGCCGAGGCCGCCGGCGCGATCCGCGTCGACCGGCCGATGATGCAGGCGGCCGGGCGGATCGGCGGGCGGATCGTCATGGTCTACACCCTGGAAAGCACGGTCTGCGCCTCGCTCGCGCTGCTCAAGGGATACCTGCGGACCGGATCGCGCATCCGCCCGCTGGACCTGACCGAACTCTGGCCCCTCTTCGAGGCCGGAGAGATCCCCCGCTTTCACGCCGCCATCGCCGAGGCGGTGCAGGCCGACGTCAAGCGCAACGGCGGCGATTGCATCGTGCTGGCGCAGGCCTCGATGGCCGGGGCCGGGCCGCTGCTGCGCAAGGGCAAGGGCAAGGTCCCGGTGCTCGCCTCGCCGGAAATGGCGATGCGGCTTGGCCTGGGTCTGCCGGTCTGACCCTGATCTTTCCCGATTTGGGAACGCATTGTTTCCACCGGCAAATTTGACTCATCGATAAATAATTAATCAGTTTGCGAATGCGCCTGCATGGCAGTTGCGCATTACGATTGGGGGAAATCATGAAGACGAATACATGGCTTTGCGCCATTGCCATTGCCCTGCCAATGGCCGGCGACGCAATGGCCGCGACCGAAATCACCGCGCTCGACGGATCGCAGGGCTGGACCCTTGGCAATGTCGGCGGCGGGCAATCCGAACTCGTGGATCTGACCGGCGCAGGCGGTGACCTGGAAAACAACCAGCCAGCACCCGGCGGGGCGGTCAAGCAGACCACGACGCTCGACAACGGCGACAAGTCCAACGTGAAATACAGCGCGGACTTCGGCCGGGTCGGGGCGATCTTCGACCAGGACCTGTCCTTTGCCTATTCCTATTACAAGAGCTCCGGCTCGCCGAATGCCTCGGCCGCCCCGGCGCTGAAACTCGAATTCTATCTCGACGATGCGCAATACGACGGGGACAAGTACGGCGAGCTGATCTACGAACCCTACTGGCAAGGCTCCAACCCGGCCACGGACGCCTGGACCGAAGAGCTCATCACCTTCTCGTCCGGCCTGTTCTGGACCACCGGCATGTTCGGAATTCCCAACAGCTTTGGCGGCCCGCCGCTGAACACGCTCGAAGGCTGGCTGTCGACCTTTGACCAGTACTTCCGCAATGCCACCCTGATCTCGGTCGGGATCGGCATCGGCAGCTACAACCAGGGCCAGGTGAACTACTTCGACAACGTCGTCATCGCCGGGACCGAGGGGCCGAACGGCACCTACGATTTCGAGGCGGCGGCCGAAGTGCCCCTGCCCGCGGCGCTGCCGCTGATGCTTGGCGCGCTCGGCGCGGTCGGCGGCGTGGGCGCGCTGCGCCGTCGCAAGCGCGGCTGACCCCGCCACCAACGCAGAAAGGCCCGCCGATCCGGCGGGCCTTTCGTCTGTCGCGCGGGGCGCGTCAGCTCACATCTTGCCGATCGACCAGAAGAACGTCTCGCCCGAGCTGTCGTCGACGCCGTCGTTGTCGGTCGACACGAACATCTCGCCCGTAGCGTCGATCGCCAGCCCCTCGACCTTGTCGACGACGTAGCCGCCCCAGGCCTTGAGGTCGGGGATCAGGTCGCGAACCTCTTCCTTGCTGACCACCGTCAGTTCACCGTCGAGCGGTGCGGCCACCATCTCGGACGCCGGGATGCGGTAGATTTTCTTGATCTTCGCTGCATCGCCGATCTGGTTGTCACGCTCGACCACGTAGAACCAGTCGCCCTGCGCGACGATCTCGCTCAGCCCGGTCCAGCCGGTGTCGGCCGCGGCCTTGGGATAGAGCACGGCGCCCCATTCCTCGGTCTCGGTGTTGTAGGCGACGAGCTTCACGTGATTCTTCGGATCGTCGCCCCATTCGCGCTGCACCGCCATCCAGAGCGTGTCGCCGACCTTGGTGATCCCTTCAAAGCCGAACCGCTTCTCGACCGCGCTCAGCGCCGCCGGGATGCCGATCTCTTCCTTGATCACGCCCTTGGCGTTCACGTGGTAGAGCGCGTGCGGCACCAGCTTATCGGTGTTGCCCTCGGAGGCCAGCCAGAAGCCGCCTTCGCCATCGAGCGTGACGCCCTCGAGGTCGAGCTTCTGCGCCGGCGCGCCGCCACGGGTCACCGGCAGGGCGCTGACGATCCGCGCGGGTTTCGCAGTCGCGTCGATGGTGAAGATCGTCGGCTGGTAGCCATAGAAGCTGTCGTTGACGGCATAGAGGATGCCGGGCTGTTCGGCATCGCCCACCATCCCGGAAATCGCGCCCCACCCGATCAGCTTGTCGCTGCCGGCCGAGGTCAGGGTGGGATAGGCGGCCTCGCCCTCGGCCCGCTCGAACAGCATCACGTGGGCACGGACGCCGCCATCCTCGACCAGGTCGGTTTCGTTCGCCGACACCAGCAGGTTGCGCTCCGGCAGGGCGACATAGCCCTCCGGCCCGATGCCCGAGGGCAGGACCTGCAGCAGCACCGGGTTGGCCGGGTCGGTCACGTCGTAGACGCCGACCGCGCTGCCACGCTCGGCCCCGACAAAGACCAGCGGGGTGCCGTCGAAGATCGCGGTCTCGATGCTCTCGGGCTCAACGCCCTTGGCATCCGACCGCTTGTCCGGGTAGTGGCCGATCTGGATCAGCGCGCGCTCGAAATCGGTGCCGCTGTCATACACCACGGTGCCGTCCTTGGCGAAGATGGTCCAGCCGCGCGACCCGCCGTCCATGTCGCCTTCGTTGGCGGTGGCGAAATGCGTGTCGTCGATCCACTTCACCGCGTCCGGTTCGCGCAGCCGGCCCGGCTGGCTTTCGGTGAAGACCAGCGCGCCGCGTTCGTCGGTCGCGTCGATGCCCTCGAGGTCCACGGCCCCGGCGCTGAAATGCGCGATCACCTCGCCCTGCGGCGACACGACGGCGATGTGGTTGTTTTCCTGCAGGGTGACGACGATCTCGCCCAGGCTGTTGATGTCGACGAATTCAGGCTCGGGATCCTCGGGCGCGACCTCGGCCAGCCCGGTCAGGTCGACCGTCTGCAGGCTGTCGCAATCCGCGATGCCGTCCGCCACGCTCAGCAGGGCAAGGGTGCCCGCCGGCATCTGGCCGACGCGCCCGTCGCCGAGATCCTCGTCACGCTCGTTCTCGATCGCCACTGCGACAAAGCTGCCGTCCTTGGCCACCGCAACCGAATCCGGCTGACCGCCGAGGTCGCAGGAGACCTCTTCCTGCCCGGTGCCCAGGTCGATCACGGCCAGCCGCCCCGAGGGATCGGTGTAGCTCTCCGAGGTGTTCACGCCCACAAAGGCCGTCGACCCGATCACGGCCACGCTGGTCGGCTCGCCGCCCATGTCGATATTGCCAAGCGGTTTCGGCGCCCGGGGGTCGGTGATGTCGATCCGGCCGATCACACCCAGCGGGCTGTCGGTGTAGACCAGCGTCATGCCGTCCTTGGTCGCGGCGATGATCTCGGCGCTGGTCTCGCGCGCGCGGTCCTCGCCCTCGGCCATGTTGCCGGGCGTGGCAAAGCTCGCGATCCGGTTGAAGTTCATCTCGGCCTGCGCGGCCCCTGCCATCAGGGCCAGCGCCGACACGGCCAGTGTCAGTCGGGTGTTCATGCAATCATCCCCGTTGCGGTTTGTCTGCCGCGGAGGTGCGCCCCAAAGCTGACACTTGCATGAACCCTGGATGACGGGACCGTGACAGGGGCGAAAATATCCCGCCCCCGGCCCGGGACATTCCCGGCGACAGCACCTAGATTGACCGCTGCAACCCGCGGAGCGCCCTGATGACCATCACCCAAGAAGACGACCTGGACGGCCTGAAGGCGATCGGCCGGATCGTTGCCAACACGCTGCAGGCCATGGGCCGCGCGGTGGAACCCGGGATCACCACCGCCGAGCTCGACGCTATCGGCCGCACCCTGCTGGAGCGCGAGGGCGCGATCCCCGCGCCAGAGGCGACCTATGACTTTCCCGGTGCCACCTGCATCAGCGTGAACGAGGAAATCGCCCACGGCATCCCCGGCGACCGCGTGATCGCGGCGGGGGACCTCGTGAACATCGACGTCTCGGCCTCGAAGGACGGGTACTTCGCCGACACCGGCGCGACCTTCCGCAGCGGCGCGGTTGCGCCCTCGCTCGACCGGCTCTGCCGCGACGGGCGGCGCGCGATGCAGATCGGGATCAACCAGGTCCGCAGCGACCGGCCGCTCGCCGGCATCGGCACCGCCATCGGCCGGTTTGCCGAGGGGCGCGGCTATACCCTGATCCGCAACCTCGCCAGCCACGGCGTCGGCCGCTCGCTGCACGAATACCCCGAGGAAATCGCCACCTGGCCGACCCGCGACCGCCGCCGGATCGGCAAGGGCCTTGTCCTGACGGTCGAGCCGTTCCTGTCGCGCGGCGGCCTCTGGGCGGACGAGGGCGACGATGGCTGGACGCTGTTCAGCGCCCCTGCGGCTCCGACGGTCCAGTATGAACACACCGTGGTCGCCACCGACCGGGGCGCGCTGATCGTCACCCTGCCCGGCTGACCCCCGAAACGAAATTGCCCCGGCTCCGAAGAGCCAGGGCAGGTCGCCTTGGGGGATAATCAAGGCTTGGGGAAAGTCGGGCCCCGGGCCTTACCAGTCGGTCGGGCCCTTGTCCGAGAACGCCTTGACCAGGAAGTCGATGAAGGCGCGGACCTTGGGCTGGGTGAACCGGCCCGGCGGGTAGACCGCGTAGATGCCCTGCGTTTCCATCGGCAGGTCGGGGATCGCGTCCACGACCAGCCCCTTCTCCATCGCTTCCGCGTAGAGGAAGCTGGGAAGGTAGGCGATGCCGAGCCCGGCGATGGCGGCGTTCAGCAGGCTTTGCCCGTCATTCACGCTCAGCCAGCCTGCGGTGCGAACCTGCCTCTTTTCGCCCGAAGGTGCCGTGATCTTCCAGACGTTGCCCGACGCCTGGCTGGAGTAGTGCAGCAGCTTGTGCTCGTTCAGATCGTCGATCCGCATCGGCCGGCCGTAGCGCTGGAAGTAATCCGGGCTGCCGATCATGCGCTTCGAGGTCTCGGTCAGTTTGCGGGCGCGCAGCGTGCTGTCTTCCAGCTCGCCGATGCGTACGGCCATGTCGAACCCTTCCGAGATCAGTTCGACGTAGCGGTTGTTCAGCACCATGTTCACGGTGATGTCGGGGTACTCCGCAAGGAATTCCCCCAGCACCGGCGAGAGGTGATTGACCCCGAAGTCGGTCGCGACCGAGATCCGCAGCAGCCCCGAGGGTGCCGACTGCATCGAAGTCACCAGCGCGTCGGCCTCTCCGGCGTCGTTCAGCACCCGGCGGGCGCGGTCGTAGTAGGCCAGGCCGATTTCCGTGGGGCTGACCCGGCGGGTCGTGCGGTTCAGAAGTCGTGCGCCAAGGCGCGCCTCAAGCGATGAGACGTGCTTGGAGACCGCCGACTTGGAAATCCCCATCTTCTTGGCCGCATCCGTGAAGCCACCTTGATCCACCACCGTGGCAAAGGCCTCCATTTCGGTCAGACGGTCCATGTTGCTGTCACCTGTGTCCTGCTCGTTTGGGAAGACTGTATGTTTCCGAAATCGGGCAGGAACGGGGCGCGAGACCGACAATATCGGGGTATTGTCTGGGATTGGTCAGGGCGGGGAAACACGGAAACAGAGCGTCAACCACGTGAGGAGTCGGCGGAAAATGGCTGATCTTTCAGCTGTTTTCCGCGCAATGGCGACGAAAGGCCTTTTTCAGCAGATCGAGCTCGGCGCGCAGCAATGCGACTTCGCCCTGCAATGTGTCGGCCAGCGCCTCGCCGGCCAGAACGGCGAACTGGCCCAGAATCGTCTCGTCCGTCCGGTCGCGGATGACGAAGGTGTGGATCCCGTCCCCGACCGCGGCGGGGGGCACCGGGATGCGCAGCAGGTAGCTTCCGCCGTCGAGCGGTTGCAGTCGCGCCCCCTCGACCGGGACAAGGTCCAGCGTGACCTCGATGGTCGGCGGCACGCCCCGCGCCGCGCCATCGACGCGACCCTCCCACAGGCCATCGACAAATCGCGTCTTGGTCACGGTCAGATCGCCCATCCGCCCCGCCTCACAGCTCGGCCCGCGGCCGGCGGCTCAGCACCAGGTCGCGCAGCAGCACCCGGTTCATCGCGGGCCGGTCCAGGATCAGGTCGAGCCACAGCTTCTCGATCCGCTTCTCGTTCACGTTGGAATAGGCCAGGTCGAATTCGACGCTGCGGTCGGCCGCGTCGATCGGCACCTCGCGCACCAGCTGTTCCGTGTTCGGCCCGTGCTTGATGTTCAGCCGGGCAAAGATCTCCAGCGGGCGCTCCATCTCGATCAGCAGGTCGACCCTGACAAGGTGACGGCGGCGCAGGCCGTTCACCGCCGCCTCGGGCAAGTCGACGACCAGCGACAGGAACGATCCGTCGAACCCCAGCACGTCCAGGTCCAGCCCGAAAGGCGCACGGTGGGCGGCGCGGTGGTTGCGCCGCTGGCGCAGGGTGACTTCGCTCTCGGCGCAGTCGTGGAAGAGGGTCACCCCCTCGCCCATCCCCGTGCGCGACGCGGCAGCGGCGATCCCCGGTTCGCCCAACGGGCCAGACCAGGCCGCCGGGCGCCACGACCAGTCGCTGCCGGCCGGGGCCTCGGGTGCCGCGCCGCTCACGACGGGCTGCGCGAACCGCCCCTCGGCCACGTGGATCAGCCGGTCGAGGTCGGCCCGCAGGGCATGCGCCTCGGCCCGTTGCCGGCGCAGCTGTGACAGGTCGGTGGTGTCGGCGGCCTCGGCCAGCATCTGCCAGCGCCGCATGTCGCGCAGCCGAGCCGACCGGTCGAGGAAACGTTCGCTGCCGCCCATTCAGCGCCTCCCGCGGCGGGCGGGGCGGGTCACTGCAGCACGCCCCGCGGCGCCGGGGCCTGCGCGGTGCGCTCCGGGCCCGGCGCGGGCTTTGCCGCGCGCAGGGCATCGGCCAGTTCCAGCAGCAGGGCGCTGCCGCCCTTGCCGGCCTCGGTGCTGTTCTGCGGGCCGTAGACCGCGAACAGCACGAGGAAACCGTTCAGCTCCATCGCGCCGCGCCAATGGCGCGGGTCGGCCTGCGGCACCCGCGTGTCGCCGCCGGTGCCCAGGTGCACCAGCGTCACGCCCCGCACCTGGCTCCGAGCCAGCACCGGTGCGGGCGCAAAGGCCCCGGCCAGCGCATCGCGGCTTGGCACGCCGACCGCGGGGTCCAGCGGCGAGGCCGCCACCGTCATCACCACCGGCGCCACCTGCGGCCCGGACTTGCCGCCGGTCATCACGTAGCACGAGGCCAGCATGGCGAACCCGCCCGTCGCGCGGTTGTCGAGCGATGATCCGTCGACGCAGTACCCCTCCGGACCCTTCACGAGGATCTCGCCGCCCGCGATCGGCGCCTGCGGCAGCGGGTCCCCGATCGGGCGCGACAGGGTCGAGACGACGGCGAACAGCGACCCCTCGCCCCCCGCCGTCGCGTCGAGGCAGGCCGGCAGTCCCGTCAGCAGGACGCAGGCGATCAGCGCGCGAAGGGGCCGTATCGGGGGCATGGCAATCAAAGGTCCGTGTCTATACGGGGCGCAGTGTAACTTTCCGGCGCGATCCCGCAAGTATTTGGGCCACAGGGCGGTTCCGAAACGCGGTGCGGCATCGGGGCGCGATTGCTCCCGCGGCACACGGCGGGATACGGTCCGCCCATGCGATACCCGGCCTATCAGAGCGTGATCGAGGCGGCGCGGCCGCGCAGTCAGCTCTGGCGGCTGATCGCGGGCTTCGCGCTGATCGGCGCGGTCTACACCCTCCTGCTGCTGGGCCTCGTCGCGCTTGAGTTCGGCACCGGCGTGTCGATCATGGCGGGCTCCGGCCTCGGCACCACACCGGCGGCAGCCTTCGCGCTGCTGATGAGTTTCCTCTGCCTCTACCCCGGCCTCTGGCTGGCCCTGCGGTGGCTGCACGGACGCGGGCTGCGCTCGCTGGTCGGACCGTGGCGCGACGTGCTGCGCGACGGCGGGCGCGCGGCACTGGCGGCGGTGATCGTCTATGCCATCGGCCTGCTGATCCCCGGCCCCGAAACCGCCGAACCCGTGGCGAACCTGCCGCCCGCGCGCTGGCTGGTCTGGCTGGTGCCCGGCCTGATCGGCCTCGCGATCCAGATCGCGGCCGAAGAACTGCTGTTCCGCGGCTACCTGCAGCAGCAGCTTGCCGCGCGCTTCGCCTCGCCGCTGGTCTGGCTCGTGCTGCCCGCGGTCGGGTTCGGCCTGCTGCACTACTCCGCCGCGATGGCCGGGCCGAACGCGATCTGGCTGACCCTGCCCGCCATCGCCTTCGGGTTGCTCGCGGCCGATCTCACGGCGCGCTGCGGCAACCTCGGCCCGGCGCTGGCGCTGCACTTCCTGAACAACTTTGCCGCCATCATGATCCTCGCCCCCGGCGAGGCGATGTCGGGCCTCGCCCTGTTCCGCCTGCCGCTCGAGATGAGCGATCCCGCTCTGCTGTCGCACCTGCCGGTCGAGATCGCGCTGGTGTTCGTCCTTTGGCTGGCGGCCCGGCTGGCGCTGCGCCGATGATCCCCGCCGTCTACGCCCCGCATTCGGCCTTTGTCGCCCCCGCCCGCGGGTCGAGCGAGGTCAGCCGCCTCGTCATCGGCATCCTCGCGGTCGAATTCCTGTTCACCGTCGCGCTCGGCCTCTTCGGCCGCGTGCTCGACCTGCTGGCCCCCGACCTGGCCGACAACGTCTACTACGGCTCGACCCCGGTGGGGCTGATCATCCAGCTGGGCAGCTTCGTCTTCTTCGTCGCCAGCCTCGCCCTGGTCCTGCACTGGCAGCACCGGCGGCGGCTGCTGAGCGCGCTTGGTCCCGCGACCCGCGCGGCCGAGAACCTGATCCAGGTCTTCGCCGCGGTCGGCGCCTTCTACATCGCGCTTGAGCTGCTGCCGCCGTGGTGGAGCGCCGAGACCCTGGCCGAGACCCGCAGCCTGCTGGCCTGGGGCTTTGCCATGCCCTTCGGCCTCGCCGCGATCCTGGTGCAGGTCACGACCGAGGAGCTGTTCTACCGCGGCTATGTCCAGCAGCAGCTCGCCGCCCGGTTTGACCAGACCTGGGCCTGGCTGGTGCTGCCCAACGTGCTCTTCGCCGCCGCCCACTGGGACAACGGCGCCACCGGGACCGACAGCTGGCAATACGTGATCTGGGCCTTCTGCTTCGGTCTCGCCGCGTCGGACCTGACGGCGCGCACCGGCAATCTGGGCGCCGCGATCGGGCTGCACCTGGCCAACAACGCATATGCCTTTCTGATCTACGGCGAGGCGGGCGGACCCGACAGCGGCCTCGCGCTGTTCCTCTTCCAGCCCGAAACCGTGACCAGCCTGACCCCGCCCGAAGCCGGGCCGGTGTTCACGCTCTGGTTGCTGATGGACATCGCGATCGTCTGGCTGTCGTGGCTGGTTGCGCGGATCGTGATCCGGCGCTAACCCGCGCCACGATTGCAATCTGGCCCGCCGCCGACTATCTCGGAGCCCGACCGTCCAAGGAACAGCGCTGCATGAACTGGATCACCAACTACGTCCGTCCCCGCATCAACTCGATCTTCTCGCGTCGCGAGGTGCCCGAGAACCTGTGGACGAAGTGCGACTCTTGCGGAACGATGCTGTTCCACCGCGAACTGTCGGACAACCTGAACGTCTGCACGCACTGCGGGCACCACATGGCGATCACGCCGCGTGACCGTTTCGACGCCCTGTTCGACGGCGGCATCTTCACCGAGATCGCGGTGCCCGACCCGGTCGCCGACCCGCTGAAGTTCCGCGACCAGAAACGCTATCCCGACCGGATGAAGGAAGCGCAGAAGAAGACGGGCGAGAAAGAGGCGATGCTGGTCGCCGAGGGCGAGATCGGGCGCACGCCCGTCGTCGCCGCGGCGCAGGACTTTGCCTTCATGGGCGGGTCGATGGGCATGTATGTCGGCAACGCCTTCATCGCCGGTGCCAAGCGCGCGGTCGAGACCAAGAAACCCTTCATCGTCTTTGCCGCCGCCGGTGGCGCCCGGATGCAGGAGGGGATTCTCTCGCTCATGCAGATGCCGCGCACGACCGTCGCGATCCAGATGCTGCGCGAGGCGAACCTGCCCTACATCGTCGTGCTGACCCACCCGACGACGGGCGGCGTCACCGCGTCCTACGCGATGCTGGGCGACGTCCAGATCGCCGAACCCAATGCGCTGATCTGCTTTGCCGGGCCGCGCGTGATCGAACAGACGATCCGCGAAAAGCTGCCCGAGGGCTTCCAGCGCGCGGAATACCTTCTCGACCACGGCATGCTCGACCGGGTGACGCCGCGGACCGAGATGCGCGATGAGCTGATCCGCATCACGCGGATGCTGCTGCGCCTGCCCCCCGAGGTGAAGGGCGACCTGCCCGCGCCCAAGCCCGAGGATGCCGTCAAGATCGAGCCGCCGCAGCAGGACGGCCCGGTCGAGGATCCGAACGCCCCCGCCGCCAAGGCCGCCGCCAAGGCGCCCGCGGAGAAGAGCAAGTCGTGACGACCGGGTCCGACGTCATCCTCGACCGGATGATGGCGCTGCATCCCAAGATCATCGACCTGACGCTCGACCGGATGTGGCGGCTGCTCGACGCGCTCGGCAACCCGCAGGAAGATCTGCCCCCGGTGATCCACATCGCCGGGACCAACGGCAAGGGCTCGACCCAGGCGATGATCCGCGCCGGGCTCGAAGGGGCGGGGCACAGTGTTCACGCCTACACCTCGCCGCACCTTGCACGTTTCCACGAACGCATCCGCCTGGCCGGCCAGCTGATCGCCGAGGATCACCTGACCGCGGTGCTCGACGAATGCTATGCCGCCAACGGCGGCGAAGAGATCACCTATTTCGAGATCACGACCGCTGCCGCCCTGCTCGCCTTCTCGCGCGTGCCCGCCGACTACTGCCTGCTCGAGGTCGGGCTGGGCGGACGGCTCGACGCGACGAACGTGGTGGACCGGCCCGCCCTGACCGTGATCACCCCGGTGTCCATCGACCACCAGCAGTACCTGGGCGAGACGCTGGGCCAGATCGCCTTTGAAAAGGCCGGCATCCTCAAGCGAGAGGTGCCCTGCGTCGTCGGCCCGCAACAGGACCCGGCGCTCGAGGCGATCGAGGCCCGCGCCGCCCGCCTCTCGGCCCCGCTGATCGCGCAGGGCCAGCACTGGCACGTCTGGGAAGAACGCGGCCGCCTCGTCTTCCAGGACGAAACCGGCCTGCTGGACCTGCCCGCGCCGAACCTGCCCGGCGCGCACCAGTTTGACAACGCGGGCGCGGCGCTGGCGGTGCTGCGTCACCTCGGCCTGGGCGAAGAGGCGGCCGAGGCCGCCGTCACCCGCGCCGAATGGCCCGCCCGGATGCAGCGCCTGACCCGCGGGCCCTTGGCCGACAGCGTGCCCGGGATCGAGCTCTGGCTCGACGGCGGCCACAACCCGGCGGCGGGCGAGGCGCTGGCCCGCCACCTCTCGACCCTGCCCGACCGGCCAACGCACCTGGTCTGCGGTATGCTGAATACCAAGGACATCGCCGGTTTCCTGCGCCCGCTCGCGACGCAGGCCGACAGCCTGACCGCCGTGTCGATCCCCGGTGAAACCGCGACGCTGACCGCGGCCGAAACCGCCGGCATCGCGCGCGCCTGCGGGATCGAGGCCCACGAGGCCGAATCGGTCGCCGCCGCGCTTGAGCGGATAAAGGCCGATTCGCCACATGCGCGGGTGCTGATCTGCGGCTCGCTTTACCTCGCGGGCCGGGTGCTCAGGGAAAACGGTTGAATCCCAAACGGCTGCGCAAAGCCCGAATACGAATCATTTGCGAAGAAATGAAGAAACCTGGTCACAGCGAATTGCTTTCTGTTGACTGATTCGCACCGATTCGCTTAGTGTTGTTTCAGCAGCACAGGCATCCGGTCACCAAGGATAAGCCGAATTCTCAGTCAGGTAACGGCCCCGGACTTCCCTCGTAGGGTCTCAAAGAACATCAGGTGGCAGGCAAGGAACTTGCGGGCATAACGAATGCGGGGGCCGGATTCCGGCCCCCTTTTTGTCCGCGTGCGCATGCGGGAGCATGGCGGGGTGCCCCCCGCCCTACGCCGCGCCCCAGCCGTCCGACATCATCTCGCGCAGGCGGCTTGCGGTCCGCTCGAACTCGAACACACCCTCGCCCTCGACGTAGAGCGACTCGGGCCAGTCCGCGGCGGAACAGATCAGCCGGACCTTCGCCTCGTAGAGCGCGTCGATCAGCGTGACGAAGCGCTTGGCCTCGTTGAAGTTCGACCGCCCCAGCCGCGGAATGTCCTCGAGGATCAGCACACGCGCCGCCTCGGCCAGCGCAAGGTAATCCGCCGCGCCCAGCATCCGCCCGCAGAGATCGTGGAACCGCGCACGCGCGATGCCGGACCGGAACGCCGGGATCTCGACCTCGCGGCCCTTGACCTTGAGAAGCAGAGGCTCTGCCGTGCCGCCGGTCAGGTCCTGCCAGATCGCCTCGATCTTGGCGCGGGTGTCGGCGTTGACCGGGGTGAAATAGACCTCGCCACCCGACAGGCGATCCTGGCGGTAATCGTTCGGGCTGGCCAGCTCATGCACCACCAGCCGGTCCTTGATGATCGCGATGAAGGGCAGGAACCGTTCACGCTGCAGCCCATGCTTGTAAAGGTCGTCGGGATGCCGGTTCGACGTGGTGACGATCACCACCCCCGCCGCCATCAGCCCCTCGAAGAGCCGCCCCACGATCATCGCATCGGCAATGTCGGTGATCTGCATCTCGTCGAACGCCAGCACGCGCACGCTGTCGGCCACCGCGGCGACAACCGGCTTCAGCGCATCCTGCACCTTGTCCTGCTGTGCCCGGAACATGCCGTCGTGCACCTCCTGCATGAAGGCATGGAAATGCACCCGCCGCACCGGCGCGTCGAGGCTGTCGACGAATAGGTCCATCAGCATCGACTTGCCGCGCCCAACCCCGCCCCAGAGATAGAGTCCCTTCGGCGGCTCCGGCGCCTTGGAGCGGAAGAAGCCCTTTTTCACCGGCTGGTTCAGCGCGTCGCGGATCCGGTCGAATTCCGGCAGCACGGCCTCCTGGGCGGGGTCGGGCCGGATCGACCCATCCTCGATCCCACGGGCGTAAAGCTCTTTCATCGCAGACATGTCGGCGGGATAGCGCGGGGCGCATCCATTGGAAAGGTGCATTACGTCAGCACCGCTGATGCATCACATCACGAAACGTCGGTTGACGCTGACGCGGGGTCGGGCAAAGTGGCGTTCCAAAACAGAACTGACGGGGCGCCACGATGACCAAGACACCTCTCTTCACCCCCGTGCTGATCGTCGGGTGCGTCATCATCCTGGTCACCTTCTCGGTCCGCGCCTCGTTCGGCGTGTTCCAGATCCCGATCGCCGAGGAATTCGGCTGGCCGCGGTCCTACTTCTCGCTCGCCATCGCACTGCAGAACCTGGCCTGGGGCATCGGGCAGCCGATCTTCGGCGCCATCGCCGAAAAGATCGGCGACCGGGTCGCCATCATCCTCGGCGCGCTCTGCTATGCCGCGGGGCTGCTGCTCAGTTCGGTCGCGACGACGCCCGAGGCGCACCAGATGCTCGAAGTTCTGGTGGGTTTCGGCATCGCCGGCACCGGCTTCGGCGTGATCCTCGCCGTGGTGGGCCGCGCCTCGTCCGACGAAAACCGCTCCATGTCGCTGGCCATCGCCACGGCCGCAGGCTCCGCCGGCCAGATCTTCGGCGCGCCGATGGCCGAATGGATGCTGTCGCACATGCCGTGGCAGCAGGTCTTTGTCGTCTTCTCGGTGATGATCCTCGCCACGCTGCTGCTGCTGCCCTTCATGCGCGCACCTGCCCCGATGGCCAGCCGCACCGAGCTCGAGGAAAGCCTGGGCGGCATGCTCCTGCGCGCCGCCAAGGACCCGAGCTTCGCGATGATCTTCCTCGGCTTCTTCTCCTGCGGCTACCAGCTGGCCTTCATCACCGCGCACTTCCCCGCCTTCGTGACCGAACTCTGCAGCCCGATCGCCGACGGCGGAATGCTCTACAACCTCGGCATCACCTCGACCTCGGCGCTTGGCGCCATCGCGATCTCGCTCATCGGGCTCGCCAACGTCGCGGGCACGCTGACCGCCGGGTGGCTGGGCCAGCGCTATACCAAGAAATACCTGCTGGCGGGCATCTACACCCTGCGCACCATCGTCGCCGGGGTGTTCATCCTGATGCCGATCACCCCCGGCTCGGTGCTGCTCTTCTCGGTGCTGATGGGGGCGCTGTGGCTGGCGACCGTGCCGCTGACCAGCGGGCTGATCGCGCATATCTACGGGCTGCGCTACATGGGCACGCTCTACGGCATCGTCTTCCTGTCGCACCAGATCGGCGGCTTCTTCGGGGTTTGGCTGGGCGGCAAGATGTACGACATCTACGGCGACTACACGCTGGTCTGGTGGATCGGCGTGGGCGTCGGCGCCTTCTCGGCGCTGATCCACCTGCCGATCCGCGAGAACCGGACAGGCCAGGCCGGCCTGCCGGCCTGAGCCCTCAGCGCATCGCGCGCGCAACCTCGTCCGGGTGGGTGATCGGCGCCCAGTGCGTCGCCCCCTCGACCTGGGCCTGCTGCGCGGTGCGGTTCCAGGTCGCCAGCCTGCCCATGTTCTTGATCGGAATGGTCGCGTCCCGCGTGGCCCAGATCGCCAGCACCGGCATCCCCGTGGCGGCAATCGCCCGGTGCTCGGTCTCCAGCGTCTCGGCCAGCATGCCCCGCATCGAGGACAGCACCGCGGGCACGAACCCCCGCATCTCGACCTCGGCCACCTGCGCGGCCGAAACCTCGGCCGGGATGCCCTCGTTCCGGGTCATCTTCCTGGCGGCGCGGCGGAACGAGGTCGGGAAAAGCGCCCGGAACAGCCAGTCGCCGATGCCCGGCACGGCGATGCAGAACCGCCCGAAGGGCGGCGTGACATGGCCCAGCCCCGCCGGCGCCACCAACACCAGCCGCCGCACCCGGTCGGGGTGCTTCGCGGCAAAGCAGGTCGCGATGGAGCCGCCCATCGAATAGCCGACAAGGGTGAATTCGCCCGTGATCCCCTCGTGGGCGATCAGCTCTTCCAGCTGGGTGAGAAAGAAGGCCCGCGTCTGCGCCCCCGCCGGCCGGTCGGAATAGCCGCGCCCGTAGAGGTCGTAGACCAGCACGCGGTAGCCCTGCGCCACCAGCCGTTCCGCCACCCCGTCCCAGACGAAGGACGGCGTGGTCAGCCCGTGCACGCAGACCGCCGTCTTTGCCGCATCTGCCGGCCCGTGCCAGCGGAAATGGGTGGCCCCCATCGACAGGGCGGCCATGTCGCCGGGCGCCCCGGCCCTCCAACGGCCCGCCATCCGGGGCTTGCGCCATTCATTCACCAGCGGGACCAGCACCACGATCAGCGGCGGCAGGAGGACGAGGAGGATCCAGCTCACCTTGCGCTCCAGCTGTCGAGGATGTGGCGCGCCGTCATCAGGTCGAGGTGTGCACCGCCACCGTTCTTGAAGAGCGTGATCTCGTCATCGCTCTCGCGCCGGAAGGCGTCGAGGGTGTAGTAGTCGGCCAGCAGGTCCGCCTCGGTGATCGCCCCGGTGTCGAGCGGCGTCTTCACCTCGCCGATATGGCCGACGGTGGTGTCGAAGCTGTCGACGAATATCCGCGCCCGCTGCAGCGCCATGTCGTCCGCCTCGCGCATGTCGGGCCGGTAGGCGCCGATCAGGTCGAGGTGCGTGCCCGGCTGCAGCCAGTCGCCCCTCAGCACCGGCTCGGTGCTCATCGTGGCACAGGTCACGACGTCGGCCGCGGCGACCGCGGCGGCCAGGTCGGTCACCGCCTCGGTGTCTGGGTAGGCCGCCGCCAGCGCCTCGGCCCCCGCCGGTGTCCGGTTCCAGACCATGAAGGTCGCGTCCGGGAAACCCGCGCCATAGGCCTCGCGCAGCGATGCGGCGACGGTGCCCGCCCCGACGATCAGGATCCGCCTGCTGTCCGGTCGCGCCAGCCGGCGCGCGGCCAGCAGGCTGTCGCCCGCCGTCTTCCACTTGGTCACCAGGTGGAAATCCACGATCGCCTCCAGAAGCCCCGTGGCGTCGGCGTAAAGCGTCACGCCGCCATTGACCGCCGGCAGGCCCTGAGCCCTGTTGCCGGGATAGATCGTCGCCGATTTCACCGCGATCCCCAGACCGTCGATCCAGGCCGACCGGTTCAGCAGCGTGTCGTCCCCGCGATAGAGGAAGGTGTCCCCGATCTCGGCCTTCGGCAGGTCGTGCCCCGCCGCCAGCGCATCGGTCAGCGCGATCCAGTCGAGGACGCCCTCGCCCTCCTCGAAGCTGATGAATGGGATGCTCATGCGGCCTCTGCCGCGTCCAGCAGCCCCGCCGCCACCAGCCGGTCGGCCCAGCCCTGTGGCCCCTCGAAGAGATGCGTCTGCCAGCCCCGCGCGTCGGCGGCGGCGATGTTCTTCTCGCGGTCGTCGGTGAAGAGCAACGCGCCCGGCGCCACGCCGCAATCGGCCTCGACCATCTCGTAGATCGTCACGTCGGGCTTGATGACCCCCATGTGGCCCGAGACATAGGCGCGGTCGAACTCGCTCAGGAAATCGTACTCGGTCTGTGCCAGCTCGAACGACCCGATGCCAAAGTTGGTCAGCGCGAACACCGGCACGCCCTTGGCCTGCAGCGCCCGCATCAGGCGGACCGACTGCGGGATCACCGGGCGCGCCAGCTCAAGCCAGCGATCGTGCCACATCCGGATCTCGTCGCCAAAGGCCGGGTTGGCATCCGCCGTGCCGTAGATCGTGTCACGGAAGTTGTGCCCGAGGTCGACCCGGTCGTTCATCCCATGCAGGTCCACCGTCCCGAACATCTCGCGCCGCCGCGCCTCGCCGATCTCGGCGTCGTAGAAGTTTTCCGGCTGCCACTCGATCAGCACGTTCCCGATGTCGAAAATGACTGCTTCGACCTGCATGTCTGTCCCCTGTCCGCGCGGGTCCTCCCGCTGTCGGGGCGCAGGTTAGCGCAGGGAACCGGCGGCGCAAGCGGTGGCGCGCGGTCAGGACAGAACGACGATAAAGAAGGCACAGGCCAGCAGGATAAGCGACACTTTCATGGCCCGAGCCTCGCCCGAAACCCTTGCCACGACGTAAACCGCCGCTTGCGGCCCCGCCGCCGATGCGGGACAGTCCCGCCACTGCGAAAGGAGCCGCGATGACCGAAGACAGCGACCGCCACGCCCAGAAGATGGCCAAGAAGAAGGCCGCCCGGGACAAGATCATGGCCACCAAGACCGGCGAGAAGGGCCTGATCATCGTCCACACCGGCAAGGGCAAGGGCAAGTCCACGGCCGCCTTCGGCATGATCTTCCGCTGCATCGCTCACGACATGCCCTGCGCCGTGGTCCAGTTCATCAAGGGTGGCATGTCCACCGGCGAACGCGACCTGATCCTGTCCACCTTTGCTGACAAGTGCCAGTTCCACACCATGGGCGAGGGCTTCACCTGGGAAACCCAGGACCGCGACCGCGATGTCGAGATGGCGCAGGCCGCCTGGGAAAAGGCCAAGGAGCTGATCCGCGACCCCGCCAACCGCATGGTCCTGCTGGACGAGATCAACATCGCCCTGCGCTACGACTACATCGACGTGGCCGAGGTCGTCCGCTTCCTTGAAGAAGAGAAGCCCGAGATGACCCATGTCGTGCTGACCGGCCGCAACGCCTCCGAGACGCTGATCGAGGCCGCCGACCTCGTGACCGAGATGGAGCTGGTCAAGCACCCGTTCCGCTCCGGCATCAAGGCCCAGATCGGCGTCGAGTTCTGACGCCGTACCGACATCCCCTCCACGAACGAAAAGACCCGGCCGCAAGGACCGGGTCTTCTCGATTTCATGGGGTCCGAAGACCTCAGTGCAGCTTGTCGCTCACCGTCGCGATCGAGTCGTCGATCAGCTTGTTGGCCTGGGCCGCGGTGATCTCTTTCGAGATGACCTCGCGGGCCACGGCCACGGCCACGGTGACCGCCTGGTCGCGCACTTCCTTGACCGCGGCGGCCTCGGCCGATGCGATCCGGTCCTCGGCCGCAGCCAGCCGACGCTCGATCGAATGCTCGAGGTCCAGCTTGGCCTGGTCGGCCGCCGCCTTGGCGTCGGCCCTTGCGCCGGCGACGATGCGGTCGGCCTGGGCCTGCACGTCCTTCTGCTTGCGCTCGTACGAGGCCAGCAGAGTCTGGGCTTCCTCGCGCAGCGCCCGTGCCTCGTCCAGCTCGCTGCGGATGCCGTCGGCCCGCTTGTCGAGCAGTTCCATCACCTTGCCCGGCACCTTGAAGTACACGAGGATGGCGATGAACAGCAGGAACGCCAGCAGCACCACGAAGTTCGTGTTGTGCAGCGAGAAGAACGGGCCGTCAGCGGCAGCCGCCGGCGTGGCGGCCAGCAGGGCGGGGATCAGGGCAATCCGAGTTTTCATCATGCTCACCCCTTCACCCGGCCGTCAACGGCGCTGTCGATGGCGGACTTGTCCGCCGTGAACCCCAGGGCCGCAACGATCTCGGCCGCGGTGTCCTTGGCGACGGTCCGCACGTTGGCGATGGCACCGGCGCGGATTTCCGCGATCGAGGCTTCGCTTTCGGCGGTCTTGGCCGCGATCTGTGCATCCGCCTTGGCGATGGCGGCATCCAGGTCGGCCTGGATTTCGGCCCGCGTTTCGGCGGCGATGCGACCGGCCTCGACACGTGCGTCGGCCAGCGCCTTTTCATAGGCCGCTTCGGCCTCGGACGCCTTGCGCTTCAGGTCTTCGGCGGCCGCGATATCATTGCTGATCGTGCCGGCGCGTTGCGCCAAAACGGCCCCGATGCGGGGCAGCGCCACCCGGCTCAGAACCAGGTAGATGACCACGAGCGTGACCAGCAACCAGAAGATCTGGTTGGGGAAATGCGTCAGGTCGAGCTGCGGCAGGCCCGCGCCGCCGGCGTCGTGACCGGCCACGCCGGTAACGTCCGCAAGGCCCTGGGCGTCGGCCGTTTGTGTTTCGGTTGCCATCTGTCTCTCCTGGAACTCAATGTCATCGCGGACGGGGCCCTTTCAGGCACCCGTCCGCAACGAAGGATCAAGTGCCCGGTATCAGACGGCGAACATCAGCAGCAGAGCGACGAGGAACGAGAAGATCCCCAGGGCTTCCGCGAAGGCCATGCCGATGAACAGCGTGGCGGTCTGCGAAGCGGCTGCCGACGGGTTGCGCAGGGCGCCGGACAGGTAGTTGCCGGCCACGTTGCCCACACCGATGGCTGCGCCGCCCATGCCGATGGCGGTGAGGCCCACGCCGATGTACTGGCCGAGTTGTCCGATATCGCCTTCCATGATGATCTCTCCTTGGATTGGAATTGCCGATTTTCGTTTCTGGGCCGGAGCCCGGGTTAAGTCGTGCGATGCGCGCCGGGCGCGCACCGTGCCTTAGTGCGCGGGATGCAGGGCGTCCTTGAGGTACACGCAGGTCAGGATGGTAAAGACGTAGGCCTGGATGAAGGCCACGAGGATTTCGAGCCCGTACATCGCGGTGATCGCGACGATGGACACCGGGGCGACGGCGGCGATGGCGGCGAAGGCCGCGAAGACCTTAATCACTGCGTGGCCGGCCATCATGTTGCCCGCAAGACGAATGGAGTGGCTGACCGGGCGCACGAAGTACGAGATCAGCTCGATCACGGCCAGCACCGGGCGCAGCGGCAGCGGCGCGGCGGTGACCCAGAACAGGCCAAGGAAGTGGGTGCCGTTCTTGACGAAGCCCAGGATCGTCACGCCGAGGAACACCGCCATCGCCAGGATCGCCGTGACGGCGATGTGGCTGGTCGGGGTGAAGGCCATCGGGATCAGGCCCAGCATGTTCGAGAAGACGATGAACATGAACAGCGTCATGATGTACGGGAAGTACTTCACGCCGTCCTTGCCGGTGACGTCCTCAATCATCTTGTAGACGAAGCCGTAGGCGAGTTCCGCCATCGACTGGCTGCGGCTCGGGATCGTCGCGCGCTTCGAGGTGCCGACGACCAGCAGCAGGATCACGCAGAGGACGCCGATCGCCATCCACAGGGTGGAGTTGGTGATCGTGTACCAGTGCACCGGGCCGTCGCCGAACAGCGGCTTGACGATGAACTGGTCCATCGGGTGGAACGCGAGGCCACCCTGTTCGGCCCCATGTGCCGCCGCTTCACCGTGCGCTTCCGTCGCCATCTCTGCCCTCTTCGTCCCTGACCCCCTCGGGGGTGCCATCCTTGCCGGCCTCTTCGACCGTCGATCTCCGCTGGACCTCGGCCGAAGAGCGAAGCATCGTCTTCACCCCGGCGACAAAGCCCAGAAGCGTGAACACCAGCATCCCGAAGGGCGCGGTTCCCGCCAAGTAATCCAGCCCGTACCCGATCGCCATGCCCAGCCCGAGCCCGGCGACCAGCTCCGTGACCATCCGCCAGGCCAGCTGCGCCTGGGAATGGCCGTCGGCGTTCTGGGGGCCCGGGTCCTGCGCCTTTCGATAGGCTTCGAGCCGGGCCTCAAGCTGCGCCATGCGCTCCTTATGGTCGGGCTCGGACACCGTGGATACCCCTGCGAACGTCCGCGATGTTGCTATGCGGCATCGCCGCGTGAGTCAAGCAAGCGTGACCACGCCCGGACGACAGGTCAAATCGCTGTTTTTGCTAGGCAATTTATGCCCCATTTGAGCTGTCGAACACGCGCACCACCCCCGTTTGCGCCACCAGCGGCGGTTTCACCTCATTCAACCGAAAAGTTGAACAACGCACCGGCACCGCTTGACCGCCCGCGCCGCGACCGCCTTATGAGGGGCATGACCCGCGACCTCGACTTCGTCTTCCAGGCCCTGGCCGATCCCACCCGGCGCCGCATCCTCGCGATGCTGCTCGAGGACGACATGGCCGTGACCGACGTGGCAGAACCGTTCGACGTCTCGCTCGCCGCGATCTCCAAGCACCTCGGCATCCTGACGCGGGCCGGGCTGATCAGCCAGGAACGGCGCGGCCGGATCACCTGGTGCAAGCTCGAACCCAAGGGGCTGTTCGACGCCTCGGTCTGGATGCAGGGCTTCGGTCAGTTCGAACCGGTGAACCTCGACGCGTTCGAACGATTCCTGCTGTCCCAGCTGGGCGACGACGGCGACGAGGCCGACGCCACCGGCGACTGATCCGCAGCCCGGATTCCGCGACTTCGACCGATCTCGCACGGATTCACCCGAACTTGGCCGAAAAGACGCCGCATTCCGATCCTAGCGATTGGACTCATGACGATGCACGCCGAAGCCAAGCCACTGGGCCAGACGCACCGGGCGCACCGCTCCGAGACGGAGCTGGCGGACGGGCCGCAGGGCCTGCGCGACCTCTACGCTGAATGGCGGCGCGAGGGGTTCGGCGAAGTTGTGACGGCGCGCGGTCCCGTCTTCATCGACAGTTTCCTGCTGCTGCTGGCGGTCTGCACCATGCTGCTGCCCACCACGGCGGGCTACGACCTGGCCACCGCGGCGGCCAAGACCTTTGTCGGGATGCCCTTCGCGCTGCTGATGTTCTTCAGCCCCTTCGCGCTGATGGCCCTGCTGCCGCTGCGCCTTTTGCAGCTGCTGCTCGACGGCGCCTTCGGCATCCAGCTGCGGCTCAGCCTGATGGCGCCGCTCTCGCTGGTCTTCCTCGCGATGTTCCTGATGCTCGGCCCGCTCAAGATCCGGCCCGAGGTCACCCGCGTCGTCGTCGCCGACGCGACCCTGCCCGAACAGTCCTGATCGCGCCTAGTCCTCGCGCAGCAGCATCAGCAGCGCCACCACCGTCAGGCAGATCCCGACCAGGATCAGCGGTTGCGGGGCGCCGTGGCCCAGCAGGATCTCCCACACGATCACCCAGGACGGGGTCAGGTAGGTGTAGGCCATCACCTTGGCCGACGGCAGGTGCAGCGTCGCGAACTGCAGCAGCACAAAGGTCGTCGCGCTGGCAAAGACTGCAATGTAGGCCAGCGTCACCCAGACGATACCCGGCAGCGCGGCCCAGTCGGTCGACAGGATCGCGGGCCAGGCATAGGCCGTCAGCACCACGAACCCGGCGCAGAGCATCCCGAAGGTGAAGACCACCGGCGGCTCGCCCCGGTTCAGCTTGGCCACCAGCGGGGTGTAGACCGCGTGCGCCACGCAGCCCCAGAAATAGACCACCTCGCCACGCCCGATTTCCATCCCAACCAGCGCCGACATCCGGCCGTCGAAGATGACCCAGAGCGCGCCGGTCGCCCCGACCGCCAGCGCCGCCGCCATCCGGACCGTGGTGATCTGGCGCAGCAGGAACCAGCCCGCCACCGCCGACATCACCGGGGTCAACGTGAACACCGCCGCCGAACTGACGGCCGAGGCGGTCTTGAGCCCCTCGAACATCAGCACGAAGTAGATGGCAAAGATGCCCCCCAGCAGCGGGTAGCGCCACGGCGCCCGCAGCGCGCTGCGCTCGATCCCGGTGGTCGCCACCGCCACCGTGCCGACGATCACCGCGGCCAGCAGGAACCGCACCGCGTTCAGCGCCGCCGGATCGACGAAGGGCGCCGCCATTACGCCGAGCGAGAAGGACCCCGCCACCAGCGCCGAGAACGCCAGCATCGCGGCATGGCCCTTCATCGGCTGCCGCACCCGCACCACCCCGGTCGCGGCGGTCACTTCTGCGCCTCGTCCTTGAACCAGTCCTTGAGGAACTTGAGGAAGGTCTGCACCTTGGTCGTCCGATGCAGATCCATGTGCGTCACCAGCCAGAGCCGGCTCTTCCATTCCTCGGCCGGCGGATGCACCTCGACCAGCTCGGGATGCTGCGCGGCCTCGTCCCGGCGCAGGAAGCCCAGGCCGATCCCGGCCAGGATCGCGCGCTGGACGGCCCGGTTGTCGCCCGACCGGAACACGATCTGCGACGATGGCACGAATTCCCGCAGCCACTGGGCATAGGGCGCCCGGCTGGCCGGGTCGTCAAAGCCGACGAAGCGGTGCTTGACCACCTCCTCGGGCGCGGCGGGCTGACCGTGCCGCGCGATGTAGGCCGGGGCGGCATAGATCGCCCAGTTCAGCTCCATGAAGGGCTGCACCACGTTGTCGGGCTGCTGCGGCGGGCTGCCCGCCCGGATCGCCACGTGCGCCTCGCCGTACTCCAGCCGGAACAGCCGTTGAGAGGTCAGGTACCGCAGGATGATCTCGGGGTATTCTTCCTGGAAAGCGGCCATCGGCGGCACCAGCAGCTGGCTGAACCCCGACAGCGTCGTGATCACCAGCTCCCCCGACACGGCATTGCCGCGGCCCTTGATCCGCCCGGCAAGCTGGCTGAACTGGTCATCGGTCGCCTGGGCCACGCGCAATAAATCCTGCCCGGCCTCGGTCGGGGTGTAGCCGCGGGCATGGCGCTGGAACAGCTTGACCCCCAGCCGCGTCTCGAGCGCGTCGATATGGCGGATCACGGTGGCATGGTGCACGCCAAGCACCTCGGCAGCACCCGACACGGTGCCGAGCCGCGCCACCTGGTAGGCGGTCCTGATTTCGTCCCAGTTGTCCATTCGTCACTTGTGCGCTTGCTAACACGTTTCGCCATCAATGCGCTTTGCGTGCTCAGATGCAAGGGCAGTATCCGCCGTGGAACCCGATGCTGCGCCGCAGCGTTCCCACCTCGGGTTCAGGGAGGCATTTCACCTCGCAGCGTGGAGACACCGAATGAACTACTACCTGAAAGCATGGCTCAGCGCGGCCACCCTGCCGGTCTGGATGGCCTCGGCCATCTGGTTCGACGCGATGAAGGTCGCTGCCGCACCGATGAAGGTTCTCGAACTGTCGGACGAGGGCGAATAACCCCAAACGCGCAGGCGGCGACCACTTTCTTTCGGCGGCACTCCGCCGCCGCCTGTCCTTGCGTCACCCTGTCCCGCGACCGCGGCGGAACAGGCGGTATCATCCCCGTGTTGACCGTCCGAGACCCCGCCCCCGCCGGCCCGGACCAGAGGAGCGCTGCCGATGAACCCCTTCTTCCAGACCAGCATGATGATGATGACCCTGCCGATGCAGACCGCCACCGTCTTCTGGGCGAACTACTACCGCGCCGTGAACGAGATGATGTCGGCCGCCCTGCCGCCCGGCGCCTGCGAGGCGAGCGAGGCCGCCGCGGCCGGGGCCGCAGCCGTCGCCAAGGGCACCCGGACGCCCCGCCCGTCCCAGCCCGCATGAGCCTCCGGCTTGACTCGCGGGCCGCGCCCGCCTAAACGCCCCCGTAATACCCGGAAGCTATCGAACTTCCGGTCCCAATGCCGTTTCGAGCAGGGATCGCCACCAGTCAGCGCGTTGCGCCCACTGGTGCCATTGTCGTTTGGGCCCGGGTCACGACTCGGCGCTTGAGAAAGTCACCGTCCCCGCCCACATCGGGGGCACGTCGCATCAACAGGGCCGCTGGAGGGCCGGAGCATGTTCGAAAACCTATCCGACCGCCTTTCCGGTGTCTTCGACCGCTTGACCAAGCAGGGCGCGCTCTCGGAGGATGACGTCAAGACCGCCCTGCGCGAGGTCCGCGTCGCCCTGCTCGAGGCCGACGTCTCCCTCCCGGTGGCGCGCGATTTCGTCAAGGCGGTGCAGGACAAGGCGACCGGGCAGGCGGTGACCAAGTCGGTCACGCCGGGCCAGCAGGTCGTGAAGATCGTGCATGACGAACTGGTGCACGTCCTCTCGGGCGACACCGATCCCGGCAAGCTCAAGATCGACAACGCCCCGGCCCCGATCCTGATGGTCGGCCTCCAGGGCTCCGGCAAGACCACCACCACCGCCAAGCTCGCCAAGCGCCTCAAGGAGCGTGACGGCAAGCGCGTACTGATGGCCTCGCTCGACGTGAACCGCCCCGCGGCGATGGAGCAGCTTCAGATCCTCGGCGCGCAGATCGGCGTCGACACCCTGCCCATCGTCAAGGGCGAGGACCCGGTCCAGATCGCCAAACGCGCCAAGACGCAGGCGTCCCTCGGCGGCTACGACGTCTACATGCTCGACACCGCGGGCCGGCTGCACATCGACCAGGAACTGATCCAGCAGGCCGCCGACGTCCGCGACGTGGTGAACCCGCGCGAGACGCTGCTGGTGGTCGACGGCCTCACCGGCCAGGTCGCCGTCGAGGTCGCGACCGAATTCGACGACAAGATCGGCGTCTCGGGCGTGGTGCTGACCCGGATGGACGGCGACGGCCGCGGCGGTGCGGCGCTGTCGATGCGCGCCGTGACCGGCAAGCCGATCCGCTTCGTCGGTCTGGGCGAGAAGATGGACGCCATCGAGACCTTCGAGCCCGAGCGGATCGCCGGCCGGATCCTCGGCATGGGCGACATCGTGGCGCTGGTCGAGAAGGCGCAGCAGACGCTCGAGGCCGAACAGGCCGAGCGCATGATGAAACGGTTCTCCAAGGGCCAGTTCAACATGAACGACATGCGCGACCAGCTCGACCAGATGCTCAAGATGGGCGGCATGGAAGGCGTGATGGGCATGCTGCCCGGCATGGGCAAGATGGCCAAGCAGGTGCAGGAAGCGGGCTTTGACGACAGCGCGATCAAGCACCAGATCGCCATGATCCAGTCGATGACCAAGCGCGAGCGGGCCAATCCCGGCCTCCTGCAGGCCAGCCGCAAGAAGCGGATCGCGGCCGGCTCGGGCATGGAGGTCTCGGACCTCAACAAGCTCATCAAGATGCACCGCCAGATGGCGGACATGATGAAGAAGATGGGCAAGATGGGTAAAGGCGGCATGCTCAAGCAGGCGATGAAGGCCATGGGCGGCAAGGGCATGCCCGACCCGTCGACGATGGACCCCAAGGCGCTGGAGGCCGCGGCCAAGCAGATGGGCGGCGGCCTGCCCGGCGGCAAGATGCCCGGCCTGCCCGGCCTTGGCGGCTCTGCCCTGCCCCCGGGCCTCAGCGGCTTCGGAAAGAAGAAGTAACATGGCACCGGCCGCCCGCCTCAGCGACCTGACGGTCGCACCGACGCTCACCACCGCCCGGCTGCGCCTGCGCATGCCGGTGCTGGCGGATTTCGAGCATCGGGCGGCCTTCTACGCCTCGGACCGCTCGGTCTGGGAAGGCGGGCCGCTGTCGCGCGCGCAGGCCTGGCGCATCTGGGCCTCCGAGGTCGGGCAATGGCCGCTGTTCGGGGCCGGCCCCTTCTCGGTCGAACGGCTGTCCGACGGCGCCTACATGGGCGAGGTCGGCATCTACCAGCCCGCCGACTACCCCGAGACCGAACTGGGCTGGTTCGTCGTGCCCGCGGCCGAGGGCACCGGCATCGCGACCGAGGCGGCGCAGGCGGTCCTGCTCTGGGCCCGCGCGACGCTCGGCCTCGACCACATCGTCAACTACATCGACCCGGGCAACGCACGCTCGATCGCGCTTGGCCGGAAGCTGGGCGGCGTGCCGCGCACCGACATGCCCGGCATCGACCCGGACGACGTGGTGATCTTCCACGACCTGACCCGCCAGGGCGCCGAGGTGGCATCATGATGCGCCCCTCCGCCCCTGCCTTCCCCGAGATCACGACCGAGCGGCTGCGCCTCGTGTGCCCCGCCGCCCCCGATTTCGACGCGACGGCGGCCTACCTGATGCCCGGCGCCCGCGCCTTCGTCGACCAGTTCCCGGACGAGGAAGCCGTCTGGTGGTCGATCGCCACGATCATCGGCCACTGGCACCTGCGCGGCTACGGCCATTTCGCGGTGCTCGAAAAGGCAACCGGGATGCATGTCGGCCTCGTCGGCCCGTGGTTCCCCAAGGGCTGGCCGGAACCGGAACTGTCGTGGCAGCTGCTCGACGGGGCCGAGGGCAAGGGCTACGCGACCGAGGCCGCGCGCGGCGTGCTCGACTGGCTCTTCCGCGAAAAGGGCTGGGCCTCCTGCATCTCGCTGGTGGACGAGGCGAACCCGCGGTCAACCGCGCTGGTCGAACGCCTCGGCGCACGGGCCGAGGGCCTCTTCGACCACAAGATCACCGGAGAGATGCGGATCTGGCGCCACCTGCCCAAGACGCAGGCCGGCCGCAAGCTGCTGGAGGGCCTGGCATGACCATGATCGCCGCCGAGACCCTGACCACCGACCGCCTGCACCTCCGCCGCCCCGAGGCGTCGGATTTCGAGGCCTTCGCCGCCTACACGGTCGGGCCCCGCACGCTCTACATCGGCGGGCCCAAGTCGCGCCGCCTGGCCTTCGACAAACTGGCGAACTTTGCCGGGCACTGGCTGCTGCGCGGCTACGGCCGCTACATCATCACCGATCGCGCCACCGGCCGCCCGATGGGCCATGTCGGCGCCTTCAGCCACGACGACACGATGCCGCCGGAACTGGCCTGGACGCTATGGGACGGTGCCGACGAGGGCAAGGGCTATGCCCGCGAGGCCGCGACCGAGGTGCTGCGCCACTACCGCGACGACCTCGGCTGGTCCGACCTGCTGGCCTTCGTGCACGAGGACAACGACGGCTCCATCGCCATCGCCCGTGCGCTTGGCGGCGTGCTCAGCCCCCTGCCGGGGCGCGAGCCGCTGACGCTGCGCTTCGAATTCGACCTGCGGGAGAAAGCGGCATGATCCAGATCCCCACCCTGCACACCGAACGCCTGACCCTGCGCGGCCCCGACGCGCGCGACATCGAACCGATGCGCGCCTTCTACGCCTCGGACCGGTCGATCTTTGTCGGCGGCCCGCTGACCGCCGAACTGGCCTGGCGCCAGCTCGGCTGCGAGATCGGGCACTGGACCCTGCGCGGCTACGGCCGCTGGATGGTCGACGTGACCGAAACCGGCCAGACCGTCGGCAACGTCGGCCTCTGGAACCCCGAGGGCTGGCCCGAACCGGAAATCGGCTGGGACCTCTTCGACGGCTCCGAGGGCAAGGGCTATGCCACCGAGGCCGCGCTGGCCGCCCGCAGCTATGCCTACGACGTGCTGGGCTGGACCACCGCGATCAGCCTCGTGAAGCCCGCCAACCAGGCCTCGGCCAAGGTCGCGGCCCGGATGGGCGCCTACCTCGACACCGAGTTCACCCACGAACGCTGGGGCGAAATGCAGATCTGGCGCCACCCCGCGCCCGCCGACATCGCCGACGGCGGGATGGAGGCCTATTCATGACCGCCTTTCCCTGCCCGATCCCCGTGGTCGAGACCGAGCGTGTCATCCTGCGCGCGCCCCGCGACGCCGACCTGCCGGCCTATGCCGCCTATTTCGCGACGCCGCGGGCCGAGTTCACCGGCGGCCAGCGCGACGAGGTCGACACCTACCGCATGCTGATGAACATGGCCGGGCACTGGCACATGCGCGGCTACGGCCTCTGGGTGATCGAGGACCGCGCCACCGGCGCCACCGCCGGCTGGACCGGCATCCTGCACCACCTCGACTGGCCCGAGCCCGAGCTGGGCTGGACCGTGTTCGACGGCTTCGAGGGCAAGGGCCTGGCCCACGACGCGGCGAAAGCCGCCCGCGCCTTCGCCGCGGCCGATCTGGGCCTGCCCGCGCCGATCAGCCTGATCGACCCCCGCAACGCCCGGTCCGAGGCGCTGGCGACCCGCCTCGGCGCCACGGTCGAACGGCCCTTCGAACTGCACGACACCGCCGTCAACATCTGGCGTCACCCCGACGTGCGCGAGGTCGCGGCATGAAGACCCGCCTGCCCTGCGAAACCCCGCCCTCGGGCGCCTGCGCCCGGCTCGCCCGCCGGGTGGCGGGACAGATCCCGGTGCTGGTCACCGAACGGCTGCGCCTGCGCGGCCCGGTGGTCGAGGATTTCCCGATCTTCGCCGAGGTCGTCCTGGGCCCGCGCGGCACCTTCCTCGACATCGACACGCGCGAGGACGCCTGGCTCGACTTCGCCCAGATGGTCGCCGGCTGGACCCTGCGCGGCCACGGCCCCTGGACCGTCGAACCCAAGGACGGCGGCGATCCCTTCGGCTTCGTCCTGCTGGGCTTCGACCAGGAAGACCCGGAACCGGAACTGGGCTACCTCTTCACCGGCAAGGCCGAGGGCCGCGGCATCGCGCAGGAGGCCGCCCGCGCCGCCCGCGACTACGCCTTCGACGAACTGGGCTGGAAGACGCTGACCAGCTACGTCACCGACGGCAACACCCGGTCCGCCGCGCTGGCCGAACGCCTGGGCGCCCGCGCCGAGGGGCATCTGCCCGCGCCGAACGCCGATGTCATGGTCTACCGCTACAAGGCCGGGGAGGCCCGGACATGAGCCTCGATATCCCCGTCATCAAGACCGACCGCCTGATCCTGCGCGACCCGCGCGAGACGGATTTCCCGGTCGTCGCGGAATTCGCCGCCTCGGAACGGACCGAGTTCATCGGCGGCCCGCAGGACAGGTTCTCGGCCTGGCAGGGCCTGCTCGGCCAGCTCGGCCACTGGGCGCTGCGCGGCTATGGCCTGTGGATGATCGAGGACCGCGAAACCGGCAAGGCCGTCGGCCGCACCGGCGTGATCCGCCACGACGGCTGGCCGGAACCGGAACTGGGCTGGACCATCTTCAGCGGCCAGGAAGGCCACGGCTTTGCCAAGGAGGCCGCCGAGGCCGCGCGCCTCTACGCCGCCCGCGAATGGGGCTTCGAACGGCTGATCAGCCAGATCCACCCCGACAACGGCCGCTCGATCTCGCTCGCCCTGCGCCTCGGCGCGGTGCAGGAGGAAGAGACGACGCTCTTCGGCGAACCCTGCCTGATCTTCCGCCACCCCGACCCGAGGGAGGCCGAAGATGCCGCATAGCTCCATCCCCGTGATCGAGACGCGGCGCCTTGTCCTGCGCGGCCCCGAACCCGCGGACTACCCGGATTTCAAGGCGACCTTCTCCTCCTACCGTTCGCGCTTCATGGGCGGGCCGCTGAACGCCTACGAAACCTGGATGCTCTACGCGGCCGAGATCGGCCATTGGCAGATCCGCGGCTACGGCATGTGGATGTTCCACGACAAGGCGACCGGCCGCCCGCTCGGCATGGCCGGGGGCTGGAAACCCGCCGGCTGGCCCGAGGCCGAGATCGCCTGGATCATCTGGCCCGAGACCGCCGGCCAGGGCTACGCGCTCGAGGCCACCCATGCCGCGCGCGCCCACTTCTACGACACCCTCGGATGGGACGGGGCGGTCAGCTACATCGACCCCAAGAACCTCGACAGCATCCGGCTGGCCGAACGCCTGGGGGCCAGGAAGGACGCCGAGGCGGCGACCGTGGACGGCAACGACGTCTGCTACCGCCACCCCTCGCCCGCCGCGCTGCGCAACAGCCAGATCACCGATGCCATCTCGCTCGAGATCGCGCATTACGCCGACCCGAAATTCCAGCCGCAGGGCTATGCCCTCGACTGACCCGCCCGCCGCGCCGACGAAAATACCGACGTGATACCGACGCAATACCGACGTGATACCGACGCCAGAGACGAGACCATGAACGACACGCAGACCACCGATCCAGTCGCCCGCGCCGCGACCCTTCTCAGGGGCCACCGCGAAAGCATCGACCGCCTCGACGCGATCCTCGTCTACACGCTCGGCGAGCGCTTCAAGCACACCCAGGCCGTGGGGAAACTCAAGGCCGAACACGACCTTCCGCCGTCCGATCCCGCCCGCGAAGAGCAGCAGATCGCACGGCTCGAAGATTTGGCGAAAGCGGCCGATCTGGACCCGGAATTCGCCAAGAAGTTCCTGAACTTCATCATCGCCGAAGTCATTCGGCACCACCAGCAACACCAATCGTAAGACGGGGCAAACCCGTCGAAACTCACGCCATTCCAAGGAGATACCAAAATGGCCATGAAAATTCGCCTCGCCCGTGGCGGTTCCAAGAAACGCCCCTTCTACCGCATCGTCGCCGCTGACTCGCGCATGCCGCGCGACGGCCGCTTCATCGAGAAGCTGGGCACCTACAACCCGCTCCTTCCGAAGGACAGCGAAGACCGCGTGAAGATGGACGTCGAGCGCGTGCAGTACTGGCTGGGCCAGGGCGCGCAGACCACCGACCGCGTCGCCCGCATGCTCGAAGCCGCCGGCGTGACCGAGAAGAAAGAGCGCAGCAACCCCAAGAAGGGCACCCCGGGCAAAGCCGCCCAGGAACGCGCTGCCGCCAAGGCCGAGAAGGCCGCCGCAGCCGCGGCTCCGGCCGAAGCACCGGCAGAAGAAGCCGCCGCCGAGGAGTGATCCCCGGCCCGGGCGCGGTCACCGGACCGCGCCCCGCGCGCGCCTTTGCCCTTGCGGCACGGCGCGCGTAACACACTGCCTCAACGCGGTTTTCCCGGGTTGTCAGCTGTCAACAATATCCCCACAGTCCCGGACCAATGCGCACGCTGATCTTCATCGCAATCGCCTTCGTCGCGGGCATGGTGTATGAACGCACCCGCCAGGCCGAACGCTGCGCCGAACGCGCGGGCGTGCTCCTGGCCGACGTGCTCTGCGAGGGTGTGGAATGAGCGACATGGTCTGCGTCGGCGCCATCGCCGGGTCCTTCGGGGTCCAGGGCGAGGTCCGGCTGAAAAGCTTCTGTGCCGAACCCGAGGCGATCGCCGATTACGCGCCGCTCTCGACCGAGGACGGGGCCACCAGCTACACGCTGAAGATCACCCGCCCGATCAAGAACGGCCTGGCCGCGCGCCTCAGCGGCGTGGCGACCAAGGAACAGGCCGACGCCCTGCGCGGCGTGCGCCTCTTCGTGCCCCGCGACCGGCTGCCGTCGCTGCCGGACGATGAATTCTACCACGCCGACCTGATCGGCTTGGCCGTGCTCGACACCGGCGGCACGGAACTTGGCCGGGTCAAGGCCGTGATGAACCACGGGGCCGACGACCTGCTCGAGGTGACGCAGCCCGGCGGGTCAAAGACCTTCCTGCTGCCCTTCACGCTGGCCTGCGTGCCGACGGTGGACCTCGCCGGGGGGCGCATCATCGCCGATCCGCCCGAGGGGCTGATCTGATGCACCTCGTCGTGCATGCGGGGTTCCACAAGACCGGAACCTCCAGCCTGCAGCAGACCCTCGCCGCCAACCGCGCCCGCCTGTCACCCGTGGCGCGCATCCTGCTGAAACCCGACATGCCCGGCCTGACCGAAGCCGCCCGCGCCTATTCGGCCAGCGCCGATCCGGTCGACTGGGCGTTCTACCTGGCCGAGGCCGCCCGCGTGTTCGAGGCGCTCGGCGGCGACGACCGCACGGTCCTTGTCTCGTCCGAGGACCTCGCCGGCCACATGCCGTTCCGCCATGGTGCCACCGGCTACGACGCCGCCCCGAGGCTGATGGCGGGCCTCTGCGAGGCCGCGGCAGCCGCGATCCGCAGGCCGCACCGCATCGACATCCTCTTCACCACCCGCGCGCCCGGCCCCTGGGTCGCCAGCTGCCACGCCCAGCACCTGCGCGCCACCCGGATCACCGACGATGCCACCGCCTACGCCGCCCGCGCCCTGCCGCATGCCGACCTGGCGGCCGAGGTCGCCCGCATCGCCGCTACCGTGCCCGCGACCGTCCACCAAGCCGCGCTTGAGGATATCGCGGATGGCCCGCTCGGCCCGCTCGACGCCCTGCTCGACCTCGCCGACATCGCCCCGGCCCTCCGCGCCGCACTGCGGCCGCAGCCCCGCGCCAACACCGCGCTGCCGCCCGACACCCTCGACGCCCTCCTCGCCCTCAACCGCAGCGACCGCCCCTGGCCCGCGGTGCGCGAGGCCAAGGCCCGCCTGATCCGCCAAGCCCGGAAGACCCCCGCATGACCGAGAACAAGTCCCACGGCCGCAAGTCCATCCGCGCCACGCTGCAGCCCCGCGACCTGATGGCCGAACCCGTCCACCTCGCCGGGGTCTGGACCGCGCGGATCATCACCCTCTTCCCGCAGGCCTTTCCCGGCGTGCTCGGCGAAAGCCTGACCGGCAAGGCGCTCAAGGACGGGCTCTGGCAGCTCGACACCCTCGACCTGCGCCGGTTCGGCATCGGCCGGCACCGCAACGTCGACGACACGCCCGCCGGCGGCGGCGCCGGGATGGTGATCCGTCCCGACGTCCTCGGCGCCGCGATCGAAGAGGCGCAGGCCACCGCGCGCGGCGCCTGGCCGCTGATCTACCTCTCGCCCCGCGGCCCCCGCTTCGACCAGCAGATGGCCCGCCGCCTGGCGCGTGCCGACGGCATGACGATGATCTGCGGCCGGTTCGAGGGCGTCGACCAGCGCGTGCTCGACCACTACGACGTGCAGGAGGTCTCCCTGGGCGACTTCATCCTCACCGGCGGAGAGCTGGCGGCCCAGGCGATGATAGACGCCACCGTCCGCCTGCTGCCCGGCGTCCTCGGCAATGCCGCCTCGACCGAGGAAGAGAGCTTTTCCGACGGCCTCCTCGAACACCCGCAGTACACCCGCCCCGCGGACTGGCAGGGCCGGGCGATCCCCGATGTCCTGATGTCCGGCCACCACGGCGAGATCGCGAAATGGCGCCGCGCCATGTCCGAAGAGATCACCCGCGACCGCCGCCCCGACCTCTGGGCCGCGCACGAGGCGCGCCGCAAGGGCGACGGCTGACGCCTCAGCGGGTCGCGTCCGGATGCGGCCGGGACGTCCCGTCGAAACATGACCCCAGGGCGCAGCCTGGATGCGCCACGCGATGCTCGAAATGCGCGCGCATCCCGTTACTGGCCAGCCGGTGCGCCCGCACCGGCCCGCCGCAGGCGAAACAGCGCGTGACCAGCTCGCGAGAGGCCGAAAGGAAATCGTCGATGGTCGCGACCTTCCACCGTCCGTCCCGCAGGACCTCGCATGTCTCGGACCGCGCCATCGTCACCTCCCCCGGTCTGACCGCTTCCATCCCGTCCCCATCGCATAGAATGGGCCACCACGTCCCGCCGCTTCCCCTGGTTTCATATCCTGGGGGGAATTGGCCGCAGGCCAAGGGGGGCAAAGCCCCCGCCGGATCGGCCGGGCAGCGCCCGGCCGATCCCCCTTCCCCTTGATCGCAAGGCGCCCTCACAGTATACGCCCCCCAGTCCGGTGCTCCGCGCGAGTCGCCGGGCCTGTCTGTCGTGGCCCATCCCCGCTTTCTTCGGCGGTTCCGGGGCCGGGACGGACCCCAGCAAGAAACACGGCGTGACCTCCGGCGGGCGCATCAGCGGACCCGGCAGAAGACCAGGAGCTCTCTCGATCCGACCACCTTCGCGGAAAAAACCGCGAGCAGATAGGAGTTGATCAGATGGACCTGATCGCACAGCTCGAGGCGGAACAGATCGCCTCGCTGGGGAAAGAGATCCCCGATTTCAAGGCCGGCGACACCGTACGCGTCGGCTTCAAGGTGACCGAAGGCACCCGGTCGCGCGTCCAGAACTACGAGGGCGTCGTGATCAGCCGCAAGAACGGCCATGGCATCGCCGGCTCGTTCACCGTTCGCAAGATTTCCTTCGGTGAAGGCGTGGAACGCGTGTTCCCGCTCTACTCGACCAACATCGAGAGCATCGAGGTCGTGCGCCGTGGCCGCGTCCGCCGCGCCAAGCTCTACTACCTGCGCTCCCGCCGCGGCAAATCCGCCCGTATCGCGGAAGTCACCAACTACAAGCCCAAGGCAAACGCCGAAGCCTGAGGAGCCGCACCATGAAAAAAGACATCCATCCCGACTACCACGTCATCGACGTCAAGATGACCGACGGCACCGTGTTCCAGATGCGGTCCACCTGGGGCAAGGAAGGCGACCAGCTGTCGCTCGACGTCGACCCGACCGTGCACCCGGCCTGGACCGGTGGCGGCGCGCGCCTGACCGACGCCGGCGGCCGCGTGTCGAAGTTCAAGAACAAGTACGCCGGCCTCGGCTTCTGAGCCGCGCCATCGTGCCGACATGCGAAACGCCGCCCCTCGGGGCGGCGTTTTTCTTTGGGCCCTCGGGCCGGGGCGGGCCGGGACATCCTGCCGGACAGGGGTCTGCCCGATGTCCCGCACCCGCCGGTCCCGGTGCCGTGGACAACGCCGGGCCTTGCGCCAGGCGACCCGGGAGTGGCGGCCGCCTGACGTGGTGCGTGATCGCCGGGCCCGCGGCCGCGGCGGGTGGGATCAGCCCGGGCCGGGCCGCAGCAGCCGGAAGACCAGGATCAGGATGATGGCGCCGATCAGCGCCATGAAGAACGACCCCCAGAAGCCGCCCCAGGAGATCCCGATCAGCGGCAGAAGCCAGCCGCCGACGAAGGACCCGCAGATCCCGAGGATGACGTTCATGATCAGGCCGGACCCGCCGCCCTTCATGATGACGCCGGCCAGCCAGCCGACGATCGCACCGATGATGATCGTGATGAGTAGGCCCATCAGCCAATTGGTATCGGCCGCAGCCGTTGTGGTATCCATTTTCACTCTCCCTTCTGTCTGCGCTGCTTGTCACCGCAGAAATCAAAATCTACCGACCACCGGAAAAAAGGGACCGGGCGGCGGCGCTTACATCCTACGCCACAATCAGAAATTGAAGCAAAAGGCTTTTGACGTAAGGTCAATTTTTACCTTTCCATGCTTGCACAGCGGTAACGCGCCGGGGGAGGAGAGGGGGACCATCGCCCGTTCCCAGCCCGCCGAGCGCCCATGTCCGAGCTGTTGCTGAACCTCTTCCTCGTCGCCGTTGCCCTGGCCACCGGCGTCCTGCTCTGGCGGCCGGCGCTGCGGCGGATGCCGACCTGGCGGGCGATGGTGACGCCGCTCGCCTCGATCATCGGCAGCGGTTTCCTGATCGTGGGCCCGGTGCTCGACCATGCCTTCGGGGCCTGGGCCCCGGCCGGGATGGCGCTGCTCTGCCTCGCGGCCTGGGCCTTCGGCGCCGCGGTCCGCGCGAACATCGCCCGCATCGGCGACAGCGCCGATCCGCGGCCGGCGGGCGATCATGCCGTTGAAACGCTGGCCGCGGCGGTGCTGGCCTTTGCCTACATGATCTCGGTCGCCTACTACCTGAACCTCTTCGGCGCCTTCGCCGTCAGCCTGACGCCCTGGGACACGGACCTGGCTGCCCGCCTCGTCACCAGTTCGATCATCGTGGTCATCCTGCTCACCGGCTGGCGGCGCGGCTTCGCGGCGCTGGAGAGCCTCGAATACGCCACCGTCGCGCTGAAGCTCGCGATCATCGCTGCGCTGATCGCCGGCCTCGCGATCTACTTCCGCGACCAATGGCAGGCCGATGCGCTGGTCCTGTCGCCGGCCAGCGTGACCGGCTGGCCCGCCGTGACGCTGGTCATGGGCCTCCTGGTGACGGTGCAGGGATTCGAGACGTCTCGCTATCTGGGGGCGAGTTACGACGCCGCCACCCGCATCCGGTCGATGCGCTGGTCGCAGTGGCTCTCATCCGGGATCTACATGACCTACATCGTGCTGATGGCCTATGTCTTCCACGAGGACGAGATCGGGTTCTCCGAGACCGCGATCATCGACATGATGGCGGTGATCGCCCCGGTGTTGCCGCTGCTGCTGGTGGCCGCGGCGCTGGCGGCACAGTTCAGCGCCGCCGTCGCGGACACCGGCGGATCGGGCGGGCTGATCGCCGAACTGTCCGGCCACCGCGTCAGCCCCCGGGTGGCCTATGCCGGGCTTGCGGCGGTCGGGCTGGCCCTGACCTGGATCGCCGACATCTTCCAGATCGTCTCCTACGCCTCGCGCGCCTTCGCGGCCTACTACGCGGTGCAGGCCTGGCTGGCGGCCCGGGGCGCCCGGCGCGACGGACAGGGCCTGAAGGCGGCGGGCTTCCTCGGCCTCGCCATCCTCGGGCTGCTCATTGTCGTATTGGGCACACCCGTCGAGAATTAGCCCGTGTTAGACCCACATTTCAGGGTGTTCCGCCCGGAAACGCCTTTATCTGCATGACCACTCAACATATAGTGTGACCCAAGCGATAAGACCCGCCACAGGCGGTATAGGGGACAGGCATGGCGCATATCATTGTCGTTGGGAACGAAAAGGGCGGGGCGGGGAAAAGCACCGTTTCCGTGCACGTGGCAACCGCCCTGGCCCGGATGGGCCACAGGATCGCGGTGCTCGACCTCGACATGCGCCAGCGCACCCTGGGGCGCTACATGGACAACCGCCGCCGCTTCATCGAGACCGAGGGCATCGATCTGCCCAGCCCCGAGTTCCACGAACTGCCCGAGGCGGACCCCTCGAAGATGCAGCCCGGCGAGAACCCTTATGACTATCGCCTCTCGGCCGCCATCGCGGGGCTCGAGCCGCATTCCGATTTCATCCTGGTCGATTGCCCCGGCTCGCACACCCGCCTCAGCCAGGTGGCGCATTCGCTGGCCGACACGCTGATCACGCCGCTCAACGACAGCTTTGTCGATTTCGACCTGCTGGCCCATGTCGACAACGACGGCGAAAAGATCCTCGGCCCCTCGGTCTATGCCGAGATGGTCTGGTCCGCCCGCCAGCTGCGCGCGCAGGCCGGGCTCAAGCCGCTCGACTGGATCGTGCTGCGCAACCGCCTGGGCGCGCAGGCGATGATCAACAAGATGAAGATGGAAGCCGCGATCACCCGCCTGTCAAAGCGCATCGGCTTCCGCATCGCACCCGGATTCTCCGAACGGGTCATCTTCCGCGAGCTGTTTCCGCGCGGCCTGACGCTGCTCGACCTGCCCGACCTCGGGGTCAAGCAGCTCAACATCTCGAACGTCGCCGCCCGGCAGGAGCTGCGCGACATGATCGCCGAGCTGAAACTGCCGGGGGTCGAGGTCGCCTTCTGATCTCGACGCCCCCGCGGGGGCGGGATAACCTTTCGCCCGGGGGGCCGCTGCGCCCGGGTTCGAAGGAGGCGTCATGCCCTATTTCCTGCAGATGGCGCTGAACAACGCCTGGGCCAACGCCACGCTCTACACCGCGTTCCAGGACCTCGCGCCCGGCGCCTTCAGCGCGCCGCGCCCCGGATTCTTCCCCTCGCTCGCCGAGACGATGAACCATATCTACGAGGTCGATCTCTACTACATCGACGCGTTGGAGGAGGGTGGCCAGGGCCTCGCGGTCTACAACCGGCAACCGATTTCGGACCACGCGGTGCTGGGCCAGATGCAGGTCGAGGCCGACATGCGCTTTGCCCGGTTCTGCCAGCAGCTGAGCGAAGACGACCTGTCGCGCCGCGTGCGCACCGCGCGCCCGCACGACCCCGACGTGACCGAACGGATCGATGCCCTGATCCTGCACCTCGTGCAGCACCAAATCCATCACCGGGGACAGGCCCATGTCCAGCTGCAGGAGGCGGGCGTGATGCCGCCCCAGCTGGACGAATTCCACCTGGAAGATGATCGCGCCCCGACCGCCCGGGCCTATTTCCCCTGAGCGGCCGGAACGCGCCGAGGTATCACTTGGTGAGGATCAGCTTGCCCGCGCGGGTGATGCGCAGCTGGTACACCTGATCGTTCAGCACGATCTTGGCCAGCCCGTCGGGGCCGGTCAGCATCTCTGCATCATGGGTCGGCATGGCAATGACGCGCGACGCCGGCGTGATCGAGAGGGGTTGGGTCGTCATGGCGAAACTCCTGTCGGTGGCGGTGATCGTGCTTCCCTGCGCGCAAGGTGGCTGGACCTCGATTCCATTCCTGACAAAAACACTTTGCTTTGTCAACGCGCCTCGCGCGGCGGCGATTGACCGGCCCAATATGTCATGACATCATCATCGGAACGGCCACCTCGGCCACGGACGGACGGACATGGCCGGAGCCCTCTACCAACAGGTGTCGCGCGACCTGCTCGACCGGATTTCCGGCGACGGGATGGACAAGGGCACGATGCTGCCCTCCGAGGCCGAGCTTTGCGAGGAATACGGCGTCAGCCGCATCACCATCCGCGCGGCCATCGCGCAGCTGGTCGAACGCGGGCTGCTGGTGCGCCGCCCCGGGGTCGGCACCTTCGTCACCGGGCGGTCCAACACGGCCCGCGACTTCAACCTGGTGGGCTTTCTCGAAGAGGGGCGGCTCTTCACCTCGGACCCGGTGTCGAACGCGGTCATCACCGCCGACGCGCGGCTGACCGAGGCGCTTGGCCTGTCCGAGGGCGCGCCCGTCCGCCACATCCGAACCGCCGTCCACCGCGACGGTGAGCCGCTGACCGTCGCGGACGGCTATTCCCCCGACACCGCCGAGGCGCGGCTGTCCGAGGACGATTACCGCCGCCCCGTCGCCTCGGCCATCGCCATGGGCATCCGCACCCGCCGCCGGGTGCACCGCGCCGAACAGACGCTCGACCCGATCGCCGCGACCGGAGAGGTCGCCCGCCTGCTGGGACTGGCCGAGGGCACGCCGATCATCCGCGCCCGGCGCCTCTACTTCACCGCGAAGGACCAGCCGATCTACTACCTCGAGGTCTGCTATCACCCGTCGCGCTACGCCTTCAACGTCGACCTCGTCCTGCGCGAGGGCGGCGCCGACATAGGGTTCATCCCAGGCCCCGAGGAGGGCTGAGGCGAACCCGGCACGGTCATAGAGGAGGAGCCATGACCGACCGGACCGAAGACCCGCTGACGCGGGCCGCCGACGTGCTCGTGCGGTTCTTCCGCCATCTCGACGACAGCGACTACGAGGCGCTGGCCAGCCTGCTCGACGGGGAATGGCACCGGCAGGGCAAGGTGCTGACCGGCCGCGACGCGGTGCTCGCGGCGCTGTCCACCCGGTCACCCACCCGGCGCATCCACCACCTGTTGACGAACATCTGCGGCGAGGACCGGGGCGGCGACGTCGCCCTGACGGCCTACATGCTGGTGGTGCAGCACGATGCGGGCACGCCCATCGACGGCCCCGCGCCGCTGGCGGGCCTTGCCAGCATCCGCACGCTCCGCGCCCGCGCGGCCGGCACGCCCGACGGCTGGCGCATCCGCTGGCTCAAGAGCGACCCGCCGACGTTTGCCGCCTGAAAGGAGACCCCATGCGCTGGTGCAGGATCGAGGAAGACGGCGTGCCCACCTACGCCCTTGTCGAGGGCGAGGAGGTCACCGCCGTCAATGGCACGCCCTTCGGCCGCTACGACCGGACCCTGCGGACCTATCCGCTGGCGGATGTTAAGCTGCTGGTGCCGGTCGTCCCGCCGACCTTCTACTGCGTCGGGCTGAACTACGCCCGCCACATCCAGGAAGCCGCAGATCGCAACGGCGTGGTGCCGAACCTGCCCACCCAGCCCGACGTCGGCTACCGCGCCAACAACGCCCTGATCGCCCATGGCGAGGACATCGTGATCCCCCCGGCGCGACCAAGGTGCACTACGAGGGCGAGGTCGTCGCCGTGATCGGCCGCAAGACGCGGCTGGTCTCGGAGGGCGAGGCGCTGGACCACGTGCTGGGCTACACCATCGGCAACGACGTCAGCGAACGGAACTGGCAAAAGAGCGACCGCACCCTCTGGCGGGCCAAGAACAGCGACACCTTCAAACCGATGGGGCCGTGGATCGACACCGAGGTGCGGCCCGAGGACATGCACACGACCGTCCGGGTGAACGGCCAACAGACGATCCGCTTCAAGACCGACGAGATGCTCTTTGGGGTCGCCACCTTCATTTCGACCATGTCGCGCTACATGACCCTGTGGCCCGGTGACGTGATCTGGATGGGGACCGAGGGGTCTTCGCCCGACCTGAACCCCGGCGACGAGGTCGAGGTCGAGATCACCGGCATCGGCACCCTGCGCAACCGACTGACCAAGGAGACATGATGAGCGCCGAATTCGACACGCACCGCGACCAGATTGCTGCCATCCTGGCCGCGTGGGGCATGGCGGACGAGATCGCCGACCAGACCGCCGAGGTGATGGCCTGGACCGACCTGCACGGCATCGACAGCCACGGCATCTCGATGCTCACGGTCTATGACCGCCGGGTCAAGGACCGCCGGGTGCGGATGGACGCCATGCCCCGCATCGTGGCGGACGGGCCGGTGCATGTCGTCGTCGACGGCGACGGCGGGCTGGGCCACCCGGCCGCGCGGCTGGCGATGGAGCAGGCGATGGCCAAGGCCGGTCATGCCGGGATCGGCATGGCGGCGGTGCGCAACTCGGCCCATTTCGGCGCCTGCGGCTTCTACGCCAACATGGCGGCCGAGGCGGGCATGATCGGCTTTGTCACCACCTCGGCCTCGGGCATCCAGGTGGCGCCCGCGGGCGGCGCGCAGGCGCGGCTTGGCACCGACCCGCTTGCCTTTGCGGCGCCGGGCGAACCGGGGCGGCCCTTCCTGTTGGACATGGCGACCACCACCGTCGCCGCGGGCCGCATCCGCAACAAGGAAAACGAAGGCCTGCCCTGCCCGCCCCGCTGGCTGCTGACCCGTGACGGCCAGCCCTCGACCGACCCGACCGAGGCGCGCGACAAGGGCGGCTACCTCACCAGCCTGGGCGGCACGCTCGACGGGTCGAGCTACAAGGGCTACGGCCTCTCGGCGATGGTGAATATCCTGTCATCCTGCCTGTCGGGTGCTACACTCATCACCGATCCGCAGCACACGAAGAAGCCGCAGGGCATGGACATCGGTCACTTCTTCCTCGCCATCAATCCCGGCGTCTTTCGCCTGGTCGACGATTTCCGCGCCGATGTCGCCGCCTTCTGCGACGCGCTGCGCGGCACGCGCCCGGCCGATCCGGGCCAGCCGGTGATGGTGGCGGGCGATCCGGAACGCGCCCATGCCGAACGCCGCCGCCGCGACGGCATCCCGGTCGCGCCCGGCCTGCTGGCCAAGCTGCGCGCGATCGCCGCAGAGAGCGGCGCCGCCTGGTACCTGGGAGAGCCTGCTTGAGCGTGCTTCATGTCCTGGCCGGCATCGCCGTCCGCAACCTCGTGTCCGAACTGGCGCAGACCTACGAAGAGACGCGCAGGACACCGATGGCGCTCGACTTCGCGCTGAACCCGGCGGTCGCCCAGCAGATCCACGAAGGCGCGACCCCGGACATCGCCATCACCAACGAGCGCTTCCTGCGCGAGCTGGCGGAAACCGGCGCGGTGGCAAGCGACAGCATCCGCGCCTTCGCGCGCGTGCCCCTCGCCCTCGGGCAGCGGATCGAGATGCAGGCGCCGCTCTGCACCGAGGTCGAGCTGCGCGGTCTCTTGTCCGAGGCCGAGAGCATCGCCTACACCTCCGAGGGCACCAGCGGGATCAAGTTCCTGGCCGCGCTCGAGGAACTGGGCATCCGGGACGAGGTCGAAAACCGCCTGCTGCCGATGAACGCCGGCGAACCGGCGCGGAACGCCGCCGCGGGCAAGGTCGACCTGGCCGCCGCGCCGCTTTCGGTCGTGCTCGAGACGGAGGCCCTGAACCCGATCGGGGTATTTCCCTCACGGCTCGGCACCGACATCGACGTGGCGATGGCCCTCACCACCACCGGCAAGGACCGCGACGCCGCGCATGATTTCCTGAACTTCCTGCGCGCGAAACAGAACGACCCCGTGCTGAAGCGGCACGGGGCCATGCGGTTCGAACTGGACTGACGCACCTCAGGCGGCGCGGGCGTGGCGCAGCGCCGCCTGCACGAACGCGGGCTCGAAGATGCGGTCGGCATAGACCTGGCAGCGCAGCATCTTGCGCGGCTCCTCGGCGGTGTAATCCGCGCGGGCCGTGTGCAGGGTGCCGATGTGGTCCCAGATCAGCACGTCGCCCTTGGCCCAGTTGTGCACGTACTGGTACTTCGGCTGCAGCTGGTGCCGGAACAGGAACTCCAGGATCTCGTCGCTCTCGGACCGGTCCATGCCCTCGATGTGATCGGCATATCCGGGGTTGGCATAGAGGATCTCCTCCCCGGTGATCGGGTGGGTCAGGAACAGCGGGTGGCGCACCGGCGGCCGCTTGGCCCGCGCCTCGGGGCTGAGCGGCGGGCGTTCGCTGCCGGGACGGGCCCGCATGTTTTCCCAGAACTTGTTGAAGTCATGGACGCAGATCGCATCCTTCAGCCGCGTCTTCATCTCGTCCGGCAGGTCGAGGTAGGCCGCCCGCATGTTGGCGAACACCGTCGCCCCCAGCGGTTTCCCGTCGCGATGCGGCACGGCTTCGGCAAAGAGCACGTTCACGAAGCCGATCACGTCCATGTAGCTCATGTCGGTGTGCCAGTCCTGCCCGGCATCGGCGAGGCCGATGGGCTTCCCGTCCTCCTTGATGTTGGAAAGGATCATCACCTCGGGCTGCTCGGGATGGGTGTACTGCCCGCTCACCGACACCTGCAGCCCGCCGAACTTCTCGGAAAAGGCCTTGAGGCTCTGCGCGTCCAGCGCCTGCTGCGGGAAACAGATCACCCCGTGCCGGCCAAGCGCGGCGACAATGTCGCCGAAATCGGCGTCGGTCAGCGGCTGCGACAGGTCCACCTCGGTCCCGATGGCGCCCATGATCGCCCCGGTCGGTTCAATGCGCATGGTCTCCTCCCCGATGCGTTTCTGCTGGAGAGGTTATGACATCATATCCGAAAACGCCAAAGCGCGGCGCCACCGGCATCACGGACGTGATGATCCCGTCGGTTCACTCGGCGGCGAGTTTCGGTTCGGCCAGCCCCCGGTCGGCCTCGCGGTGGCGCAGCTCGGCCTCGGCGGCGGCGATGTAGTCTCGGGTCAGCGGCACCGCGGTCTGCGACCGCGCCAGCTGGATCTGGTGGATCACCAGCCCCTGGTAGCGGAACCCGGTCTCGGCCGCCGAAAGGTAGAATTCCCACATCCGCGCAAAGCGTTCGTCGTAAAGCGCCACCGCCTCGTCCCGCCGCGACAGGAAACGCTCGCGCCAGGCGCGCAGGGTCTCGGCATAGTGCAGGCGCAGGACCTCGACATCGGTGACGATCAGCCCGGCCTTCTCGATCACCGGCAGCACCTCGGACAGCGACGGCATGTAGCCGCCGGGGAAGATGTTCCTGAGGATCCAGCCGTTGGTCTCGAACGGTTCGGTGGCGCGGCCGATGTAGTGCAGCATCATCACGCCGTCGTCGGCCAGCAGCTTCGCCGCCGTCTCGAAGAACTCACCGTAGCTCTGCCGCCCGACGTGCTCGAACATCCCGACCGAGACGATGCGGTCGAACCGCCGGTCGAGCGCGCGGTAATCCTGCAGGTCGAACTGCACCCGGTCGGTCAGCCCCGCCGCCTGCGCACGGTCGCGCGACACGGCCAGTTGTTCCTCGGACAGGGTCACCCCATGCACCGACACCCCCGCCACCCGCGCAAGGTAAAGCGCCAGCCCACCCCAGCCCGACCCGATGTCGAGCACCCGCTGCCCCGGCCGCAGGTCCATCTTGGCCGCCAGGTGCCGCTTCTTGGCCAGCTGCGCCTCTTCCAGCGTGGCCCCGGGCGTTTCGAAATAGGCGCAGGAATACTGCCGGTCGCTGTCGAGGAAGAGCGCGTAGAGCCGCCCGTCAAGGTCGTAGTGATGCGCCACATTCGCCTTGGACCGGGCGGGCGAGTTGTAGCCGTTGACCTTCAGCGCCATCCGCAACGCCCCGCGCGATACCCGCGACAGGCCCTTGACCTCTTCGGCGCCGAGGTTGCGGAACACGAGATCGAGCAGGTCGTAGACACGGCCCTCGATCATCACGAGGTGGCCTGCGGTGAACGCCTCGCCCACGCCGGTTTCGGGGTTCAGCACCAGCCGGACCACCGTCGACCAGCTGTCGATCCGGACATGGACCGGCGGCCCGCTGCCGTCGCCCGCGCGCAGCCGCGCGCCATCGGGCAGGTCCACCACCAGCGTCCCGCGCTGGACCAGCCCGTCGATCAAGACCTGGAATTTCCTACGAGCGATGGCACGCATGTCCGCATCTTTCCTGCTGTCATCGAAGCAGCCAAAGTCGCGGCTTGCGGCCTTGTTCCGGCTCGGCTGCCCCGGCATTTTCAGGCACGGCGCGGGCCCCTCGGGCATCCGGCGCGGCCGGGGATCAACTCGGTACAGTTAACCTAGCGTTAACTAATTTATGTAGCACGATCATGGCATTGTAAAGATGCGCCCGGCACGTATCGACCGGGCGCGCGGAGGCTGCCCAAAATTCGGCCTCGGCGGGGGGGCGGCACGCGGGCCGCCCGCGCCCGTCACCTCACAGTTGATCTTCGCGGAACGCGTCGCCCCAGGGGGTCGTGATCTCGGTGCAGCCGGCGTTCCGGCCGTTGCGCCGCATCACGCCGCTCGGGCAGGCCCAGTTCAGCGGGTAGACGTGCCGCGGCCGGGTTTCGACCTTGTAGGCGGCCTCGAGCACGGCCAGCGCCTCGGTCGGGATGGTGTCGTCCGCAACGAGGGTAGAGGTCGAGAGGTCCATGCGCGGATGGTGGAACGCCTCTTCCAGGGTCATGCCGCGGTCGGTGACGAAATGCGCCAGCTGCGCCACCGCGCCCATGATCTTGCGTCCGCCCGAGGCGCCGAAGGCATAGCCGCCGTCAGGCGTCACCGCGATGGCCGGGCAGACGTTCATCAGGCAGGGCCTGCCAGCCGCGAGGGAGTTCGGTTTGCCCTGCTCCGGATCGAACCACATGATGCCGTTGTTCATCATCATGCCGGTCGACTGCGACAGGGTGCAGGCGCCGAAGATCGACAGCAGGGTCTGGGTCCAGGCCACCATGTTCCCGTCGCGGTCCACAACCGAGAAATGGGTGGTGCAGGCGGGCTGTTTCGGGCTTTCGCCGTCGTGACCCATGGTGGCGATCCGGTGGGCATAGGCGCCGTGCAGCGCGTCGGCGATGGCCTTCCACCCGGCGGCGTCCGGGCTGCCGTTCGCGCCCGGCTCCGGCAGGCGGGCGAACATGTCGGCCATGGTGGGCCCTGCGGTCAGCCCCGGCAGGACCGAGAACCGTGCATCGCCCCGGGTGAAGGCATAGGGCGCTTCCCACACGGCCTCGTATTGGGCCAGGTCGTCGCGCGACAGGCTGCCGCCCTTGCCCTGCACGTCAGCCACGATGGCCGCGCCGATGTCGCCCTCGTAGTAAGCCCCGGCCCCGTCCGCCGCGAGGGTGGCCAGCGTGTCGGCCATCCCGTCCATCGCGATCACCGGCAGCCCGGTCGCGGTCCAGCCCGCCACCGGGGCATAGACGCGGTCCTGCAGGAACATCGCGGCAAGGTCCGGGTCGGTGCCGATGTTGCGCGCCGAGGACGCGATGAGGAGCGAGGCGTACCAGTCGACCAGTATCCCGTCCCTCGCCAGCGCCTGCGCCGGGGCCAGCAGGTCGGCCCAGGGCATCGTGCCAAAACGCTCGTGCGCCGCCGCCGCGCCCGCGACCATGCCGGGCACCGCCACCGCGGTGCCGCCGCGCAGGTTCCGGTCGTCGACCACGTTGGGCCAGGGGAAGAGGTCCGAGGCCACGCCCTTGCCTGACAGCGGGTAATCCGCCACGTCGAGCGCCGCGGGCGAGCGCATGCCGAAATTCAGCGCGTGGGTCTCGCCGGTCTTGGCGTCGTAATAGACCATCCCGCCGCCGCCGCCCGGCCCGCTCATCCAGGGTTCGACCACGCCCATGGCAAAGGCCGTGGCCACCGCCGCGTCGATGGCATTGCCGCCGGCCTTCAGCACCTCGGCCCCGGCACGGGCGCCCTTGCTGTGCTGGGTGGCGACGACGCCGCCTTCGGTCTGGGTCACCGGTTTGCGGATCACCTGGTTGGTCGAGAAATTCGGGATCATCAGCGCCTCCTTCGTGCCGCGCGATGTTCGGCATGTTGCGGGCGAGAGGCAAGGGGGCGGCAGGAAATGACCGGTGGGGGGCGGGCGGCCCACCCCGGGCCGGGCTGGACATCCCTGGTGCAGCCCCCCCGGATCAGGCGAACACCCCTACCGGTAAGGGTCCGCCGGTGCCCGGCTGGCCGACAGCGTCTGCTGCGACCGCGCCACGATCATCTCGATCGCATCCGCGAGGTGCTTTTCCTGGATGTTGTAATCCCCGGCGGCGACGCGGATGCGGTGCGCCTCGATCATCACCTCGGCATGGGACGACCCGCGCGGCGGCTCGAACCGGTAGCTCGCCAGCTCGATCAGCAGGCCCAGCGGGTCCTTGAAGTAGATCGAGTCCATGAAGCCCCGGTCCTTCACCCCGGAATGCCGGATGCCGCGTTCGTCCAGCCGTTCGACCACCTGCGAAAAGGTCGCGTGGCTGACGTTGAAGGCGATGTGGTGGACACAGCCCGGATCGGTCGGCGTCCGTCCGTGCACCGGCGTACGCTTTTCATTGGTGAAGATGGTGATCAGCCGCCCGTCGCCCGGATCGAAGTAAAGGTGACCCTCGTCCGGATTGTCGAGGTTCGGCTGGTCGAAGATGAACGGCATCCCCAGCACGCCTTCCCAGAAGTCGATGGAGTTCTGCCGGTCGGCGCCGGTCAGCGTGATGTGGTGCACGCCCTGAACCTGAAGTTTCCGCATGGCCTCGTCCTCTCAATCGCCGCGTGTCGGGGACGATATAGAGGGCCGCCCGCTGCGTCCAATCCGGCCTCAGCGCACAGGGGTCGCGCGTCCGCGCAGGTGATCCCGCAGCAGGATCAGCGCCGCGCCGAAGGGGATCAGCGCCAGCAGCAGCGATCCCGGGACGGCCCAGGCGGTGCCGAAACGGTCGATCGCGGCGGCCCCGGCCAGTGGGAACACGGCCGAGGCGGCGAACACCGGCATCGCCAGCATCCCGACCGTGCGGGCATAGCGATCCACCCCGAAGATGGCGAGCGGCATGGACCCGCGCGCGATCGACCAGAGCCCGTTGCCCGCGCCATAGGCGATGAAGGCCAGCGTGGCGGGCCAGCCCAGCCACAGCATGGCAAAGCCCGCCACGCCGCAGACCGAATAGGTCACCCCGGTCCAGGTCGGGTGGTGCCGCCCGCGCCCGGCCATCTCGAACAGCCGCGCGCCGACCTGCGCCGGGCCGATCACGGTGCCAAGCGCGACGGCGGCCGCAAGGCTCAGCCCCTCGGCGGTCATGATCGAGATCAGGTGCACCGACCAGAACGCCGCGATCCCCGCCGTCATCGTCATCGCCAGCGCGATCAGCCAGAACCGGTAGTCGCGCAGGACCGAAGCGTCGCGCGGTGCATCCCCGGCCTCGGGCTTGGGGCGTGGCTTTCCGCGCGGCAGGCCGAAAAGGCAGATCGGCGCGGTGACAAACAGGTGCAGCCCGGCATAGGTCAGGCAAGTCCCGCGCCAGCCGATCTGTTCCACCAGAAAGGCCGAGAGCGGCCAGCAGATCGTGCTGGCGAACCCGCCCCAGAGCGTCAGCGCGGTGATCGCGGACCGCGCGTCGGCCCCATAGATCCGCCCCAGCGTGGCAAAGGCCGCGTCGTAGAGCGAGGCCGCCATGCCCATGCCCATCACCGCCCAGGCGGCCAGGTAGAGGACCGGCGCCTGCGCCAGCGACATCAGCACCAGCCCCGAGGCCAGCAGCGCCATCCCCGTGGCCATGATCTTGCGCCCGCCGAAGGCCTCGATCAGCCGCCCGACCACCACTGCGGACAGGCCCGAACACAGCAACCCGATCGAGATGCCGCCCGTCACCAGCCCCGCGGACCAGCCGGTTTCGGCCTGTATCGGGGCCGAGATCACGGCGATCAGGTAATAGGAACTGCCCCATGCGAGGATCTGCACCACCCCGAGCGCCGAGATGACCCGCCAGCGGGGCACGGAGGCGGGATCAGCCGGCATTGGTCACGCCGGCGGAACGGGTCGGGTCGGTCAGGGGCAGGAAAGGCATGCAGGCTCCGGCGCCACGCGGCGCCGGGCGATGCTAGGTCCGGGCTCCGGCGGCTGCAACCCCGCCCGCGGTCTCGACCTCGCGCGCGGGCGCGGGGGCGGCGGCGGGTGTCTCTTCGGCCACGGTCTCGGGCTGGTCCCCGGCCGCCGCGTCCTCGGCACCGGCCTCGGCCGCCGCGTCCTCCGGCACGCCGTTGCGCCATGCGGTCATGTAGCTGTCCAGCGCGTTGACCTCGTGCTTCTCCATCCGAAGGCCCAGCTTGGTCCGCCGCCAGATCACGTCGTCCGCGGTCAGCGCGTATTCACGCTCCATCAGCCAGTCGAGCTCGCGTTCGGTCAGGGTCTGGCCGAAATCGCGCCCCAGGTCCGAGGCCTCCTTGGCCTCGCCCAGGATCTGCCGCGCCTCGGTGCCGTAGGCCCGTGCCATCCGCCGCGCCCAGTCGGGCCCGAGAAAGGGGTATTCCGTCGCCAGTTGCACCGCCAGCCGCCCGGTCCCGTCGAACGGCAGGTCGCCCCCCGGCAGCGGCACGTTGGCGGTCCAGCTGACGGGCAGGTCGGGAAAATACTTGCCAAGCTTGCTCAGCGCGTCCTCGGCCTGCTTGCGGTAGGTCGTCAGGCGGCCGGAATAGACACTCAGCATCGGCACGCCGTCGGCATCGTCCAGCAGCATAGCGCAGTCGCGCGACGCGGTGGTCGAGGAATCCGCCTCTTCCGGCGGGGCCGAGCGGACGCCGGCATAACTCCAGACCACATCGTCGATCGACACCTTGCGGCGGAAGTAGCGGCTGGCGAATTCCAGCAGGAACCCCAGTTCGCTCTTGGTGCCGAAGGCCGGCGCGTCCGGGTCGGGATGTTCGACATAGGTGGTGCCGATCAGGGTGTACCCGGCCTCGTAGGGCAGCACGAAGATATAGCGCCCGTCCTTGGCCTGCAGGTAGTAGCCCCGGTCGTGCCCGAAGAGCGCGGGCACCACCACGTGGGCCCCGCGCACCAGACCCGCGCCGTTGCCGTGCCCGGTCGCGCCGGACTGCACCTTGCCAGCCCAGGGCCCGGCGGCGTTCACCAGCGCCCGGGCGCGGTAGGTCGACACCACGCCGTGGCGGTCCTCGACCTCGATCTCCCACAGGTCGTCGCGGCGCTTGGCCGACAGCACCAGGGTGCGCGGCATGATCTTGGCCCCGCGCGCCTCGGCGTCGCGGGCGTTGGCGATCACCAGCCGCGCGTCGTCGACCCAGGCGTCGGAATATTCCCAGCCGCGCGACAGCCGGTCCTGCAGCGGCAGGCCGGGCGCGCTGCCGGTCAGGTCCAGCGGCGTCACGCCCGCCATCAGGTCGTTCCGGCCCAGGTGTGCGTAAAGCCCCAGGCCCATCCGGATGAGCCAGGCCGGGCGGCGGCCGCCCAGCCAGGGCAGCACGACCCGCAGCAGGCGCGAGGCCGGGGTGTCGTTCTCGATCCGCATGTCCTTGTCAAAGGGCACGACGAAGCGCATCGGCCGGCAGAGGTGCGGCGCGATGCGCATCAGGATGTCGCGCTCGGCCGCCGCCTCGCGGATGCGGGAAAACTCGAACCGCTCCATGTGGCGCAGCCCGCCATGGGCCAGCTTGGTGGTGTTGCCCGACGCGCCCGAGCCGAGATCGCCCATCTCGGCCAGCCGGACAGTCAGGCCCCGGCCCGCCGCATCCCGCGCAATGGCGCATCCGTTGATGCCGCCACCGATGATGAAGATGTCTGCCAGATCGTCCATGCTCGGCCCTCGGGCGCTGCCTCTCGTTGCCAAGGGACGAGACCAGAGCATTGTGGCAATTTAAGGCCAGATTTGATGGAAACTGGCGCGATGTCACACTTTTCCCGGGGAATTCAGGCCGTTCCGGGGCCAACCCCGCGCGATCAGAAGGCCTGCGCCGCCGCCACCGCCCGCTTCCACGCCGCGTATTTCCCGGACCGCGCATCCTCGGCCATGGCAGGCGCAAAGCTCCGCTCCAGCGCCCAGCCCTCGGCAAAGCCGGCCATGTCGGGATAAATCCCGGCCCGCTGCCCGGCCAGCCACGCCGCGCCAAGCGCCGTGGTCTCGAGCACCTCGGGCCGGTCGACCTGCGCGCCCAGGATGTCCGACAGGAACTGCATCGCCCAGTCCGACGCGCTCATCCCGCCGTCGACCCGCAACGCCGTGTCGCCCTGCCCGCCCCAGTCGGCGCGCATCGCGTCCAGCAGGTCGCGGGTCTGGTAGCCCACGGATTCCAGCGCCGCGCGGGCGATCTCCTCGGGGCCGGTGTTCCGCGTCAGGCCAAAGATCGCGCCCCGGCACTCGGCGTTCCAGTAGGGCGCGCCGAGCCCGGTGAAGGCCGGCACCAGCACCACGTTCTGGCCATCGTCCGCGCGTTCGGCCAGGGGCTGCGTCTCGTCGGCCGAGCGGATCATCTTGAGCCCGTCGCGCAACCACTGCACCACCGCGCCGGCGATGAAGATCGATCCTTCCAGCGCATAGGTCGGCTTTCCGTCGAACTGGTAGGCGATGGTGGTCAGCAGCCGGTTCTTCGACATCACCGGCGTCTCGCCCGTGTTCAGCAGGGCAAAGCACCCGGTGCCGTAGGTCGATTTCATCATGCCGGGCCGGAAACACGCCTGGCCGATGGTGGCCGCCTGCTGGTCCCCCGCCACGCCCAGGATCGGGATCCCCTCACCGAAGACATCCGCCCGCGCGGTGCCGAAATCGGCGGCGCAGTCGTGCACCTCGGGCAGCATCGCCATCGGCACGCGCAGCAGGTCGCACATCTCTTCGGACCAATGGCCGTGGCGGATGTCGTAGAGCATCGTCCGCGCCGCGTTGGTGGCATCGGTCGCGTGCACCTCGCCCCCGGTCAGGTTCCAGATCAGCCAGCTGTCGACGGTGCCGAAGGCCAGCTCCCCCGCCTCGGCCCGCGCCCGCGCGCCGTCGACATGGTCGAGGATCCACGCGACCTTGGTGCCCGAGAAATAGGGGTCGAGCAGCAGGCCCGTCGCCTCGGTCACCGCCCCTTCGTGCCCGGCCTCCTTCAGCTCCCGGCAGAGGGGCGCGGTGCGGCGGTCCTGCCAGACGATCGCGCGGTGGATCGCCTTGCCGGTCGCCCGGTCCCAGACCACCGTCGTCTCGCGCTGGTTGGTGATGCCGATCCCGGCGATGTCGCGGGCGCGGACGCCGGCCTGCTCCATCACCGCCCGGCAGGTCGAGGCGGTGGTCGTCCAGAGGTCGAGCGGCGCGTGTTCCACCCAGCCGCTGGCCGGGAAATGCTGGCGGAACTCCTCCTGCGCGATGGCGACGACCTTCAGCGCCTCGTCGAAGAGGATCGCCCGGCTGGACGTGGTGCCCTGATCGATGGCCAGGATATGGCGCATGGTCCCCTCCCTCGGATGCGGCGCTTGGCCGGCATTCCGCCCCGCCGCCGCGCGCTTGTCAAATACCGGCTACTCCGCCGCGTCCCGCGTGCTCCGGCGTGCCGCCATCCAGGCATCCAGCGCGGCGATCTCCTCCGCGCTCATCCGCAGCCCGAGCTTGCTCCGCCGCCAGGCGACATCCTCGGCGCTGCGGGCATGTTCGCGGTCGATCAGCCAGGTCACCTCGGCCTCGGTCAGGGTCGCCCCGAAGCCGCGTCCGAGGTCGTCCGCCGTCGCCGCCGCCCCCAGCACCTCGCGCGCCTCTGTGCCGTAGGCGCGGACCAGCCGCATCGCCCATCTGTCACTGAGAAAGGGGAAATCGCGCCGCAGCGCGTCGACCAGCGCCTGCACCCCGTCCACCGGGAAGTCGCCACCCGGCAGCGCCACACCCGCCGTCCACGCGCCCGGCAGGTCGTCGAACACGCCGCCGATCTTCTCCAGCGCATGCTCCGCCAGCCGCCGGTAGGTGGTGATCTTGCCGCCAAAGACGTTCAGAACCGGCGCCCCGGCGCTGCGATCCAGCTTCAGCACGTAGTCCCGCGTCGCGGCCGAGGCATTCTGCGCCCCGTCGTCGTGCAGCGGCCGCACGCCGGAGTAGGTCCAGACGATGTCGTCCTCGGTGATCGCGCGCGCGAAGTAGCGGTTGGCGAAGTCGAGAAGATAGCGCCGTTCCTCCGGCGTGCAGACCGGCTTGGTGTCGGGATCGGGGTGATCGGCATCCGTGGTCCCGATCAGGGTGAAATCCTGTTCGTAGGGAATGGCAAAGATGATCCGCCCGTCGGTGCCCTGCAGGAAATAGCACTTGTCGTGGTCATAGAGCCGCCGGGTCACGATGTGCGAGCCGCGCACCAGCCGCACCCGGTCGCGCGACGGCGCGTGCACCCGGTCGGCCAGCACCTCGCCCACCCACGGGCCCGCCGCGTTCACCAGCATCCGGGCACGGCGGACCGACCGCGCGCCGGTTTCGGCATCCTCCAGCTCGATCCGCCAGCCGTCGTCCGCCGGTTTCGCCAAAATCACCCGTGTTCGGGTCAGGATCTCGGCTCCGCGCGCCGCCGCGTCGCGGGCGTTCAGCACGACGAGGCGGGAATCCTCGACCCAGCAGTCGGAGTATTCAAAGGCGGTCTCGAACTCCGCCTTCAACGCCGCGCCCTCGGGTGTGCCATGAAGAGCCAGCGACCGCGCCGGCGGCAGCAGCTTCCGCCCGCCAAGGTGGTCGTACAGCATCAGCCCCGCCCGGATCATCCAGGCCGGCCGCCGCCCCTTCAGCCAGGGAAAGAGCGTCGCCAGCAACCGCGCCGCCGGGGCGGTGCCGTCGAACCGCATCCCGTCGTGGTAGGGCAGCACGAACCGCATCGGCCACGAGATATGCGGCATCGCCTTCAGCAGCACCTCGCGTTCGATCAGCGCCTCGCGCACCAGCCGCAGTTCGAAATACTCCAGATACCGCAGCCCGCCATGGAACAGCTTGGTCGAGGCCGAGGAGGTCGCCGAGGCGAGGTCGCCCATCTCGGCCAGCGTCACCGATAGCCCCCGCCCCGCCGCATCGCGGGCGATGCCGCAGCCGTTGATGCCGCCGCCGATGATGAAAAGATCGGTCGCCTCGGGGTGCTCGGACACGGGTCGATTCCTGCTCTGGTGACGGGGTCTCTATCCCAGAACGCACCGCAACGGGCAATCGTTCATTTTCGTTTGTGTTCGCTTTTGTCGAAAATCACACCCATACGCGGCAATGCAAGACCCGAAACAGCCCATCTTGCCCCCGGCCTGCAAACCTGCGACCCTCCCGCGAACGAAAACGAAAGTACCATGGCCCAGACCTTCCGCCTGCCCGAGATCCTCGAAATCGCCCGCCGCGAGGGCAAGGTCACGGTCGAGGACCTGGCCGACCGTTTCGGCGTCACGCTCCAGACCATCCGCCGCGACCTGACCGACCTGGCCGAGTCCGGGCGCCTCGACCGGGTGCACGGCGGCGCGGTCCTGCCATCGGGCACCAGCAACATCGGCTACGAGGAACGGCGCGCCCTGAACCCCGGAGCAAAAGAGGCCATCGCCCGCGCCTGCGCCGCCCGCATCCCCGAGGGCTGTTCGATCTTCCTCAACATCGGCACCAGCACCGAGGCGGTCGCCCGCGCCCTGACCCGGCACCGCGACCTCATGGTGGTGACCAACAACATGAACGTCGCGAACATCCTGGCCGCCAACGCCCAGTGCGAGATCTTCGTCACCGGCGGCAGCCTGCGCCGCGCCGACGGCGGCCTCGTCGGCCCGCTCGCGACCGAGACGATCCGCCAGTTCAAGTTCGACCTGGCGGTGATCGGCTGTTCCGGTCTCGACGGCGACGGCGACCTGCTGGATTACGACGTGCAGGAGGTCGGCGTCAGCCAGGCCATCCTGCGCCAGTCGCGCCGGACCTTCCTGGTCGCCGATCATTCGAAATTCGCCCGCAGCGCCCCCGCGCGCATCGCCTCGCTCGCCGAGGTTGACGCGCTCTTCACCGACCGGGCGCTGGACGACACGCTGGCCGCCCGGTGCCGCGACTGGGGGACCGAGGTGGTCGTCGCGGGCTAGCCCAGTTCCATCGTCGCAATGGCAAAGAGCGTGCCGTCACCCGCGGGCGGCGTGCCGCGATACATCCGCGCGGTGCCGAACGTCTCCTCGAACCCCAGCCCGCGCAGCCGCGCCAGCATCCCTTGCTGGCTGTCCGGCACGTCTATGATGACCTTGTCGGCCTCCAGCGCCGCCGCGGCCGCCCCGGCCAGCGCCAGCGCGGCATCTTCTCCCGGCGCGATCACCGGCCCGACCTTGCAGCCCTCGCGGCAGAGCCGCGCGGTGGCCAGGCCCGCAATCCCGTCCGCGCCGGGCAGCACCACCGTTCGCCGGGTCGCGGTGTCAGCCAGCCAGGCGCGCAGGAACGCCGGCCGGGTCACCCCGTTGGCCGCCGCATCCAGCCGCGCCATGCCGGTGAAATCACCGGCCTCCGCCGCCCGGACCCCGCCGCCCTCCGGCAGCGCCGGCCCCGCCATGCGCAGGGTCGCGCCGGTCCGGCCGAAACCCGACCGCACATAGTTCATCTCCTGCGCGGGCACGCCATCGAGGCCGACGGTCCGGTCCCCGGCATGGGCGATCGCCATCCGCCAGAGGTCGAGGCCGAGGCCACGCCCCCGCATCTCGGGCACGCAGATGTAGAAGCCGAGAAAGGCGAAATGCGGCGAATGGTTCACGACCGAGATGCACGCGACCGGCCGGCCCTCGACTTCGGCAACAAAGAACCCCTCCGGGTCCGCGGCATGAAAGGCCGCCGCATCGTCCCGCCCGGGGTTCCAGCCCTCGGCCGCGGCCCAGTCGAGCATCTGCTCGACCTCGCTCAGGTCCGCGCGACGGATCACGGCCGCAGCGCCTCTTCCAGCGACCGGGGCGACGACGCTTGGTCGCGCAGGTCGAGCGAGGTGAGAATATCCAGCAGGTGACTTTTCATCAGGTCCTCGGCCAATGCACCGTCGTGATCCTCGAGCGCCTTGAGCAGCGCGTGATGGGCATGGCTCTCACATAGCGCGGCCCGGCGCTGCCAGTAGAGGGCGATGATCAGCGACGACCGCGCGATCAGCTGGGCCACGATGTCCGCGATGGTCTGCTGGTCGGCGATGCGCGCGATCTCGACGTGGAACTGGCCCGACAGCTGCAGGGCGCGCCCGGTCTCGCCGGCGTGCAGCGCGGCATGCTCGGCGTCGATATGGGCCTGCAGCAGGGCGATGTCGGCGGGCGTCGTGCGCTCCGCCGCCGACCGCGCGGTGCGCGGCTCGAGCAGGGCGCGCGCCTCGAAGACCTCGCGCGCCTCCTTCACGGTGGGCTGCGCGACAAAGGCGCCGCGGTTGCGACGCAGCTCGACCAGGCGGTTGTGCGCCAGCTCCTGCAGTGCGGCGCGGACCACGGTGCGCGACACGCCGTAGATCACGCCGACCTCGTCCTCGTTCAGCTTCATGCCCGGGGTCAGCCGGTGGTCGTGGATCGCCTGCGCCAGCCGCGCCGCGACCGACCCGCTGCTGCGATCCTCCGCCATGGGCTGCTCGGCCATGCTCTCACCTCGTGTCCTGTTGCGCCCATGTTCCCGACCGGCCCGCTGATTCTCAAGCCGTGCGCCGCGTCACGCGGATTGGCCGCACGATTGTATACACGATTGGATGAAATATTGCGCAGCACCCGTGGCGGGCCGCTGAAAAGCTGGGCGGAGCCTGTCTGCCCCGCCCGGCGGGCAGAAACCCTTTCCCGCCGCACCCCGCCTGCCCGCAGGCTGATCCCGACGGCGGACAAGGGGACACCTGCGATGCGCACCGGAAACGATCTCGAACTCGTGCACCTGACAAAGCGCTACGGGACCACCACGGCGGTGGATGACGTCAGCCACGTCTTCCCGAACGCCAGCTACGTCTGCCTCCTCGGGCCCTCGGGCTGCGGCAAGTCGACGACGCTGCGCATGGTCGCCGGCCATGAAGAGGTGACCGAGGGCTCGATCCTCCTCGACGGGCACGACATCTCGGGCCTGGCCCCCGCGAAACGCGGCACCGCCATGATGTTCCAGAGCTACGCGCTCTTTCCGCATCTCAACGTCCGCGACAACGTCGCCTTCTCGCTCCGCATGAAGGGAGAGGAGAAGGCCGCCCGCCACAAGGCCGCCGAGGAGATGCTGGATCTCGTCGACATGGGCCACCTGGCCAACCGCCTGCCCGCGCAGCTTTCGGGCGGGCAGCAACAGCGCGTGGCCCTGGCCCGCGCTCTGGTGACCAAGCCGCGCGTGCTGCTGCTGGACGAACCACTCTCCGCGCTCGACCCCTTCCTTCGCATCCGGGTGCGGGCAGAGCTCAAGCGGCTGCAGCGCGAGCTTGGCATCACCTTCCTGCACGTCACCCACGGCCAGGACGAGGCGCTGGCGCTGGCCGACGAGATCGTGGTGATGAACAACGCCGTCATCGAACAGGCCGGCCCCGCGCGCGAGGTCTTCACCGCGCCGCGCACCGAATTCGTCGCCCGCTTCATGGGCGGGCACAACGTGCTGACCCTGAACGGCGCCCGCGTGGCGCTGCGCGCCGACGACGTGCGGCTGGCGCCCGAAGGCGTGCCCGCGACCGTCCGCACGGTCGAGTTCCAGGGCAACCACGTCTCGGTCACCGCCACGATGGGCGAGGAGGAAGTCCTGGCCTACGTGCCCGAGGCCGCGTTCTTCGACGATCCGAAAAATCCGGGCGATGCCGTGCATCTGGCCTGGGACGAGGGGCGGCTGCACCGCCTCCAGGCCTGAGGCCGACACGACCCCACCGAAAACCAACACCAAGACAACCGACAGAGAGGATGAAATGGCCAAACCCAAAGCAGGATACAGCCGCCGCGCGATGCTCAAGGCCGGCGGCGCGGCACTCGCCGCCAGCGCCTTCCCGGCCCCGATGGTCTGGGCGCAGGACACCAAGAACATCGTGCTGCGCCAGTTCGGCACCGGCGTGTCGAACCTGAACGACGTGGCGCAGAAGGTGAAGGAAGACCTCGGCTTCACGCTCGAGATGACCGCGCTCGACAGCGACAGCGTCACGCAGCGCGCCGCCACCCAGCCCGACAGCTTCGACATCGCCGACATCGAGTACTGGATCTGCAAGAAGGTCTGGCCGACCGGAAACCTGCAGGCGATGGATACCGCCAAGATCAAGAACTACGACAAGATCGTCGGCATCTTCCGGGACGGCAAGCTGACCCCGGACTCGACCATCGCCCAGGGCACCGCACCGCACACCGTGGGCTTTGTCGAAGGCCCCGGCGGGACCGAGTTCGTGCAGGAGGAAAGCGGCTGGATGACGCTGATCCCGACGATCTACAACGCCGACACGCTCGGCATCCGCCCCGACCTGATCGGCCGCCCGATCGAAAGCTGGACCGAGCTGCTGAACCCCGAGTTCAAGGGCAAGGCCTCGATCCTCGACATCTCGTCGATCGGGATCATGGACATGGCCATGGTCTGCGAGGCCATGGGCGAGATCGCCTATGGCGACAAGGGCAACATGACCCGCGAAGAGATCGACAAGACCATCGCGATCTTCACCGAGGCCAAGAAGAACGGCCAGTTCCGCGCCTTCTGGAAGACCTTCGACGAGAGCGTCAACCTGATGGCCTCCGGCGAGGTGGTGATCCAGTCGATGTGGTCGCCCGCGATCACCGCGGTCAAGTCGCGCGGCATCGACTGCGTCTACCAGCCGCTGAAGGAAGGCTACCGCTCCTGGGGCGGCGGCATCGGCCTGTCGAAGTCGCTCTCGGGCATGGAGCTCGACGCGGCCTACGACTACATCAACTGGTACCTCTCCGGCTGGGTCGGCGGCTACCTGATGCGTCAGGGCTACTACTCGGCGGTCCCCGAGACCTCGAAGGAGTTCATGACCGAGAACGAGTGGGGCTACTGGTTCGAGGGCAAGGAAGCCACCGACGTCATCACCTCTCCGACCGGCGACACGCTGGCCGGCGCCGGCGATGTCCGGGACGGCGGCGATTTCTATTCCCGCATGGGCGCGGTCGCCTGCTGGAACGCCGTCATGGACGAGAACCAGTACATGGTCCGCAAGTGGAACGAGTTCATCGCGGCCTGACGTGACGGAGCGGGGGGCTGTCTGCCCCGCACCCCGAGGATATGCAACCAGGGGAAGGGAGCGGGTGCGCCCCGGCCCTGGCGGATCACCAAGCGCCGAGGAGGCCATCCATGACCGAGACCATGGCACCGACCGCGCCGGGCGAGAAGACCGGGCGCGCCCCCGGGCGCCGCCTCGCGGGCAACCGCCACCTGGTGGGCTGGCTCGAGGCGCTGCCGCTGACGGTGATCCTTCTGACCTTCCTCGTCCTGCCGATCATCACCATCGTGATCGTCAGCTTCTGGCAGGCGACCGAGTTCTCGATCATCCCGGCTTTTTCCTTCGAGAATTACGAGTTCCTGTTCGGCTCCAGCGTGGCCTGGCGGGTCTTCGGCGCGACCTTCCGCTATGCCGCGATCGCCTGGGTCTTCTGCCTCGTGATCGGCTTCACCGTGGCCTATTACCTGGCCTTCCACATCCGCAGCCAGACCATGCAGGTCGCGCTTTTCCTGCTCTGCACGATTCCGTTCTGGACCTCGAACATCATCCGCATGATCTCGTGGATCCCGTTCCTGGGCCGCAACGGCATCGCCAACCAGACGCTGATCGACCTCGGGCTGATCGACGCGCCGCTGGAATGGCTGCTCTACTCCGATTTCTCGGTGATCCTGGCCTTCGTGCACCTCTATACGCTGTTCATGGTGGTCCCGATCTTCAACACCATGATGCGGATCGACAAGTCGCTGATCGAGGCCGCGCGCGACAACGGCGCGACCGGGTTCCAGACCCTGCGGCACGTCATCATCCCGCTGACCAAGCCCGGCATCATGATCGGCACGATCTTTGTCGTGACGCTGGTGATGGGCGACTTCATCACCGTGCGCTTCATGTCGGGCAGCCAGCGCGCCAACGTCGGGCGGCTGATCTCGAACGACATCGGGCTGCTGCAGTACCCCTCGGCCGCCGCGACCGCGGTGGTGCTGCTCTGCACCGTGCTGATCACCATCGGCATCCTGCTGCGCTTCGTCGACATCCGGAAGGAGCTCTGAGCGATGGAACGACGCCCCCTCTCCTTCTACGTCCTGACCGCCTTCTTCGCGCTCTTCATCCTGTTCCTCTACGGGCCGACGATCACCATCGGCATCCTCAGCTTCCAGGGGCCGGGCGGCGGGCTGACATTCCCGATGCAGGGCGTGTCGACCTACTGGTTCCACGACCTCTTCCAGGAACAGGCGGTCGGCGACATCTGGGGCGCGTTCCGCCGCAGCCTGGTGCTGGGCCTCATGGTGATGGTGACGACGGTGGTGGTCGCGGTGCTGGGCGGCCTCGCCTTCCGCAAGCGCTTTGCCGGGTCCGGCGCGCTCTTCTACCTGATCATCGCGAGCCTGGTGATCCCGTCGATCCTGATCTCGCTCGGCGTCGGGCTGATCTTTTCCCAGATGGGGTGGAAGATCCACTGGGCGACCTCGGGCTTCGGCGCGCAGCTGACGTGGACGCTGCCCTTCGGGCTCCTGATCATGTTCGCGGTCTTCAACCGCTTCGATCCCAGCTACGAGGAGGCCGCCCGCGACCAGGGCGCCACCGCCTGGCAGACCTTCCGCCATGTCGTCCTGCCGATGATCGCGCCCTCGCTGATCGGTGTCGCGCTCTTCGGCTTCACGCTTTCCTACGACGAATTCGCGCGGACCCTGCTGACCGCGGGCAGCTACAACACCCTGCCGCTGGAGATCTTCGGGATGACGACCAACGTGACCACCCCGGTGATCTATGCCCTCGGCACGCTGACCACCTTGTTTTCCTTCCTGATCATCGCGGTCTTCATGCTGTCGGTGGTGATCGTGAACCGCCGCCGGGCGCGGCACGGATCGGATGCGGGCAAGGGCGTCTGACGTGCGGATCCTCTTCATCAATCCCAATGCCTCGGCCGAGATGACCGAGAGCATCGCCGCCTCGGCGCGCGCCGTCCTGCCCGGGGCCGAGGTGCTGGGCTGGACCAACAGTGACGGCCCGCCCGCGATCCAGGGGCCCGCGGACGGCGACGCGGCGGTGCCGGGCCTGCTGGCCCTCCTGCCCGCGGCGGCCGAGGCCGGGGCCGATGTCATCGTCATCGCCTGTTTCGACGACACCGGCCTCGACCTCGCGCGGGCGCGGGCGCATTGCCCGGTGATCGGGATCGGGCAGGCCGCCTATCACATGGCCGCGCTCATGGGGGCGCGGTTCGCGGTGCTCACGACGCTGGCCGTGTCGGTCCCGGTGATCGAGGGCAACATCCGCGCCCTCGGCTTTGCGGGCGCCTGCGCCACGGTCCGCCCCTCGGGCCTCGGCGTGCTCGAGGTCGAGGCCGGATCACCCGCCACCATGGCGCATCTCGCCGCCGAGCTGGACGCGCTCGACGACGGCAACGCGGGCGCGGTGGTGCTGGGCTGCGCCGGTATGTCGGCGCACCTTGAGACCCTGCAGGCGGGCACCCGGCTGACCCTGGTCGACGGCGTGCGCGCCGCCGCGGGACTGGCCGCCGCGCTGGTCCTCGCCGCGCCGCGGGCCGCCTGACGCCGCCCCTTGCCGATCCTTCCGCCGCGTGAAACTCTGCGCGGCGGAGGCAAGGGGAGGAGCCAGCATGACCGACGACAGACAGATCCTGTGGACGCCGAGCGCCGCGCGCGCCGAGGCTTCGACCATGGCGCAGTACATGCGCTGGCTGAAGGCCGAGCGCGGGCTGGAGTTCGACGATTACCACGCGCTCTGGGACTGGTCGGTCACCGATCTGGAAGGGTTCTGGACCTCGATCATCGCCTTCTTCGACCTGCCGGTGACCGACTGGTCCGAGGTGCTGGCCACACGCAGCATGCCCGGCGCCGACTGGTTCCCCGGCGCGCGCACCAACTTTGCCGCGCAGATCCTGCGCCACGCCTCGGACAGGCCCGACACCCAGGCGATGGTCCTCTGGTCCGAGACCTTCGGCCGGCGGGAGATGACCTGGGACGAGATGGCGGGCCGCGTCGGCGCGCTGCAGGCCTGCCTGATCGACATGGGCGTCGAAAAGGGCGACCGCGTCGTCGCGATCCTGCCGAATGCCTGCGAAAGCCTGATCGCCTTCCTGGCCGTCACCAGCCTCGGCGCGATCTGGTCGCTCTGCGCGCCCGACATGGGGCATACCGCGATCCTCGACCGCTTTCGCCAGATCCAACCCAAGGTGCTGATCGCGCAGGACGGATACGTGCACGCGGGCAAGACCATCGACCGGCGTGAGGTGATCGCGGGCATCGCCGACCAGCTCCCGACGCTGGAGAACCGGATCATGGTCACCGCCCTGGGCGACGCGCCCGCCGGCTGGACCCCCTGGGCCGACACCCTGGCCGCCCCGCGCCCGCCGCTGGTCGAGATGGTGGAATTCTCGCACCCGATCTGGATCGTCTATTCCTCGGGCACCACCGGCAATCCGAAACCCATCGTGCACGGCCACGGCGGCGTGATGCTCGAAGCCGCCAAGCAATCCCTCCACCAGGACATCACCAGGAAGGACCGGTTTTCCTGGCTGACCTCTTCGGGCTGGATCATGTGGAACACGCAGGCGGGCGCGCTCGCCGCCGGGACCACGCTGGTGATCTACGACGGCGCGCCGAACCACCCCGACATGCTGCAGGTCTGGCGCATGGTGGCGGAAGAGAAGATCACCTATTTCGGCGCCGGCGCGGCCTTCTACATGGGCTGCCAGAAGGCCGGGGTGCACCCGGGGGCCGAGCTCGACCTCACCGCCCTGCGCTCGCTCGGCTCCACCGGGTCGCCGCTCTCCCAGGAAGGGTACGACTGGATCTACAGCCAGGTGAAGTCCGACGTCTGGCTCGCCCCGATCTCGGGCGGGACCGACCTGGCCGGGGCCTTCGTGCTGGGCCACCCGATGATGCCGGTCCGCGCGGGCGAGATGCAGTGCCGCGCCCTCGGCAACGCGGTGCGGGCCTATGACGAGGCCGGGCAGGAGCTGATCGGCGCGGTCGGCGAACTGGTCTGCACCGCACCGCTGCCCTCCATGCCGCTCTATTTCTGGGGCGACGACGACGGCACGCGGCTCTTCGAGAGCTATTTCGACACCTATCCCGGCATCTGGCGCCACGGCGACTGGATCGAGATCACCGAGACCGGCGGCTCGATCATCTACGGCCGGTCCGACGCGACCATCAACCGGCGCGGCCTGCGGCTCGGCTCGTCCGAGATCTACCGCGCGGTCGAGGCGCTGGACGACGTGCTCGACAGCCTGGTGGTCGATTGCGAATTCCTCGGGCGCGACAGCTTCATGGCGCTCTTCGTGGTGCCGAAACCGGGCGTCGCGCTGGACGAGGCGCTGACCGAGCGCATCCGCCAGTCGATCCGCACCTCGGTCTCGGCCCGGTTCCTACCCGACGACATCGTCGAGATGGCCGAGGTGCCGCGCACGCTGTCGGGGAAAAAACTCGAGGTGCCGGTGAAGAAGCTCCTGCTGGGGCAGGACCCGGCCAAGGTGGTGAACCGCGACTCGATGGCCAACCCCGGCAGCTTCGACGCCTACATCGCCTACGCCGCAGCCCGCGCGTAGGGTGGGGGTTCCCCCACCCGCCGCACCTCATTTCGTCAGGATCAGCCGCCCGTTCTGGGTCAGCGTCAGGGCATAGACCTGCCCGTCCAGCACGATCTGCACCGCCGACCCGCCGGCCAGCAGGTCGGCCGCGTCGTAACACGGCACCCGCGCCCCGGCCGGGTAGCCGGGGCCAAGGTCGATCTCCACCCGCGGCGGCGGGGCCGTGACCGCGCTCACTCCGCGGCGATCTGCTGGATCGAGCTGAAGCCCTCGAACCGCGGCGCGCCCTCGTGCAGCTTGCGCGATCCCCCGGCGCGGGCATGGGCGGCACGGAACTGCTCGCTCCGGGTCCAGGCGCGGAAAGCGTCCTCGTCCCGCCAGACGGTGTGCGAGGCATAGAGGATCCGGCCCTCTTCCTCGGGCCCCTTGAGCATGTGGAAGGATTCAAAGCCCTCCATCTCGTTCAGCTTGCTCTCGCGGCTCAGCCACAGGTCCTCGAACTCCGCGGCATTCTCCAGCGGCACGGTGAAACGGTTCATGGCGAGGTACATCTCGTCTCCTTTCAGTGAAAATCTGTGGCGCGTGCGCCTATTCCGCCGCCTCGGCGGCGACATGCGGCAAGACAAAGGGCACGCCCGCGGGCGGGGCCGCCCCGACGCGCAGCACGCAGCCGTAGGCGCGCGACAGCACCGCGTCGGTCATCACTTGGCCCGGCGGGCCCTCGGCCAGCACCCGGCCACCTTCCAGCACGTGCACCGCATCGGCGAACATCGCGGTCAGGTTCAGGTCGTGCATCACCGCGACGACCCCGCCGCCCGCATCCGCGAAGTCCCGCGCGATCTGCATCACCTGCAGCTGGTGCGCGATGTCCAGCGCCGACACCGGTTCGTCCAGGAACAGCCAGCGCGGCCCCTCCGGCCCCACCGGTTCGCGGATCTGGGCCAGCACGCGGGCCAGCTGCACACGCTGCTTCTCGCCGCCCGACAGCTCCTGGTAGAACCGCGTCTCGTAGCCTGCCAGCCCGACCCGGGCGAGCGCATGGCGGGCCAGCGGCGCGTCCTTGGGATAGGGCAGGCCCAGGCGGACCACCTCGATCACGTTGAAGGGAAAGGCCAGCGCGGTCGCCTGCGGCAGCACGCCCCGGCGTTCCGCCAGCGCCCAGGGCGGTGCCCCCTTGATGTCGGTCCCGCCCAGCGTCACCCGGCCGTCATAGCCGACCTCTCCGGTCAACGCGCGCAGCAGGGTCGTCTTGCCCGACCCGTTCGGGCCGACGATGCAGCTCACCGCGCCGGGGGCCGCGACATAGTCGATGCCGTGCAGCACCCGCGTCTTGCCGAGGTGCACGATGATATCGGTGGCCTGAAGCGTCACAGGTCGAGCACTCCGCGTTGCCGGAACAGGATCCACAGGAAGACCGGCGCGCCCAGCGTCGCGGTGACGATCCCGATCGGCAGTTCCGCCGGGGCGATCACGCTGCGGGCGATGACATCGGCCAGCAGCAGCAGCGTCGCCCCCAGCAGCGCCGCGTTCACCAGCAGGTGCCGGTGATCCGGCCCCACGCCAAGGCGCAGGAGGTGCGGCACCACGATGCCGATGAAGCCGATGCCGCCCGACATGGCCACCGCCGCCCCGGTGGCGGCCGCGACCGACAGGATCGCCACGTTCTTGACCCGCTGCACGTGGATGCCAAGGTGAAAGGCCGCGGCCTCGCCCAGGGCGAGCCCGTTCAGCCCGCGCGCCAGGAACGGCGCGGCAATCAGCGCGGGCAGCATGATCGGCAACCCGGTCGCCACCTTGGACCATGTCGCCCCCGCCAGCGATCCCATCCCCCAGAAGGTCAGGTCCCGCAGCTGCGCATCGTCGGCCAGGTAGACCAGCACCCCCGACGACGCCCCCGCCAGCGCGCCAAGCGCGATCCCCGCCAGCAGCATCATCGCGACCGAGGTGCGGCCGCGCCGCGTCGCCACGCGGTAGAGGATCAGCGTCGAGGCCCAGCCGCCGAGGAACGCCGCCGCCGGGACCACGTAGTAGCCAAGCGCATCGTGCAGCGCGACCGGCAGGAAGGCCCCCAGCACGATCGCCGTGATCGCGCCCAGCCCCGCCCCCGCGCCGACGCCCACAATGCCCGGATCGGCCAGCGGGTTGCGAAAGAGGCCCTGCATCAGCGCGCCCGACACCGCCAGCGAGGCGCCGACCGCGATCCCCATCAGCGTGCGCGGCGCCCGGATCTGCCACAGCACGACCTGGTCGGTCAGCGACAGCTCTTCGCCCCGCAGCATCGCGCCCAGGCTCGACCAGAGCGAGGTGCCCGCCGCACCGACGCCTAGGCTGATGACCACCGCCACCAGCAGCACGCCGATCAGCACGAGGGTCATCAACCGCGCCCGGTGCGTCCGGTCGCCCGGCACGTGCGCGCGGTCGGCCTCGAAGCTCAGCGCGACCATCGCCTCAGTGCCCCCCGGTGCCGTTCAGCGCCGCGGCGAGGTCGCGCACCGCCTCGGGCGTGCGGATCGAGAAGCCGAGCAGCAGCATCCCGTCCATCCGCACGATCGCCTGGTTCGCCGCCGCCGGCGTGGTCGAGATCGCCGGATGCGCCAGCAGCTGCGCATTCGCCGCCGCGTGGTCGCCCTCGCGGTCCATCATCAGGATCACGTCCGGCTGCGCCTCGGTCACAGCCTCGTCGGTCAGGGGCTTGTAGCCCTCGAAGGCCGTCACCGCGTTCTCGGCCCCGGCCAGCCGGATGATCCCGTCCGCCGATGTCCCGGTCCCCGAGGCCAGGATGCGGCCGTCCTGCATCGACAGGATGAATAGCACCTTCTTGCCCGACGGCACCACGCCCGCGACCGCCGCGTCCAGCTCCGCGCCCACCTTCTCGGCCAGCGCCGCGGCCTTTTCCGGCACCGCCAGCGCATCGCCGACGGCCGTGATCTTCGCCAGCACGGCGTCGCGGGTGAACCCGTCCGGCACCTCCGCGAACGGGATCGCCGCCGCCTTGAGCAGTTCGACCGCCTCGGGCGGGCCCGCGCCTTCTTCCGACAGGATCAGGTCCGGCGCGACCGACAGCACGCCCTCGGGCGACAGCGCCCGGATGTAACCCACGTCGGGCAGCGCCTCGGCCGCCGCCGGGAAGTTCGAGGTCGTGTCGCGCGCGACCAGCCGCCCCTCCTCGCCCAGGGCATAGACGATTTCCGTCACCGCGCCACCGACCGACACCACCCGCTGCGCCGGATCGGCCCAGAGCGGCACCGCCAGCGCCACCGCGCCCAGTGCCGCGATCATGCCGCTGCCAAGATGCTTGATCATGCCGCGACCTCCGCGACCAGGCCGTCCACCAGTTCCATCCAGGCGGCGTTGTGATCGACCTCGGCCGTGCGGTGGCCAAAGACCTGGGTGATCAGCGCACCGCGGCTGTCGAAGGCCTCCACCGACACAGCGGGGCCACGGCGCGACGGCTTCGTCACCGCCCAGACCTCGGCCACGTGGTCGCCGCGCAGGTGCATGTCGAACCCGGGGTCGAGCACGTTGAGCCACGGCCCCATCGCCTTGATCGGCCCGATCGGGCCCGACTTGATCTGGATGCAGCCCGCGTTGCCGGCAAAGATCATCGACGGCACCTGCGTGTCGGCCAGCCGGTGCAGCAGCCGGTCCAGCGCATCCGCCGGCAGCTTCCGGGCATAGGGCGCGCCCGCCATGCGGTAGGCGCCCAGCCGGTTGATCCTGAGCTTGCGGCACAGGATCAGGAACTGGTGGCTGTCGCCCATGCCGTCCCACTCGGCGCGCAGCTTCTCGGCCTTCTCGGGGGCCTCGATGGCGGCCTCGACCGCCGCCCGCGGCCCGGTCGCCAGCCCGTCGCCCACCTCGCCCGTCGCCAGCCGGTCGCGCAGCGCCAGCCAGGCGGACGGATCGGCCTCCAGCGGCAGGTACATCTTGTGCACCGCGTCCCCCGCGGCGTCGAACACCTGGAACGACCGGCGCAGGCCCTGCCGCGTCTCGGCCTCCACGGCAAATCCGTGCACCCAGTGCTTGGGGAAGATCCGCAGGTCGATCTCGCGCCCCAGCACCAGCGCGGCATGCGGCCCGGCGCGGTACCCGGTGTAATCGCCCTCGACCTCCGAGACGATGCTGTCGTTGCGGGTCAGCGCCATCATCTCGCCCAGAGCCTCGAGCCCCGCGATCAGGTCGTCCGGGTCGGCGTTGATCCGGGTCACGCCCTGGCCGGCACGCGCCGCCAGCAGGTGCGCCTCGGACACGCCCAGGCTTTCGGCGAGGTCGCGCGGACGCAGGGTTGCCGCCTCCTGCGCGGCACGCAGCTCGGCCGGGGCCGGGATCGGGGGAACGGTATCGGGGGTCGCGGCCATGCGGGCGGTCCTTTCGAAAGCGAGTGATTCTTCATCAGCTGGCCTGCGCGCCCGCGGCTGGCAAAGCGCAGGGCGCCAAAATCGGCCCGCGCATTCTTGACAAAAATACTTGGCTTAAATACCGGATGCAACCACCGCCTTCACTTGGCGGCGATTTTCCCTCTCAAACGCCAGCCCCTCGGCCAGCACGACCAAGAACCAATCCCAGGGGATGGACATGACGACACGCCTTCACGCGCGTGCGCTGCTGCTGTGCAGCGCCGCGCTTCTCACCTGCACTTCCGCCACCGCGCAAGAGGCGCTGACCCTCGACGCGATCTCCGTCGACAGCAAGCGCGAGGTGCAGACCGGCACCGCGACCGCCGAGACCGTGGTCGACGGCGAAGAGATCGCCGACCGCCAGGCCGGCACCGTCGCAGAACTGGTCGACAGCGCGCCGGGCGTGAACCTGATCAACGGCGGCTCGCCGGTCGGATCGGGCATCAACATCCGCGGTTTCGGCGCCAACGGCACCTACGGCACCGACCAGAAGGTCGGCATCTTCGTCGGCGGCGCCACCAAGGGCAGCGAAGAGCTCTACCGCATCGGCACCCAGCTCTTCACCGACCCGCTCCTCTACCGCGAGGCGGTGGTCAAGCGCGGCATGGGCGGCACCTTCGAATACGGCTCGGGCTACTTCGGCGGGCTGATCCTGCTGGAGCCGATCCACGCCTCCGACCTGACGATGGGCGAAGAGGGCTTCAAGCTGCGCCAGACCCTGCAGTTCGGCACCAACGGCGACGGCATCGCCTCCTCCACCACCGCCGGCTTCCAGCAGGGCAACCTCGAGATCCTCGGCAACTTCACCTACCGGACCGAGGGCGTGCAGGTCGACGGCGCGGGCAACGACCGCACCACCAACGGCTACGACCTGCCGTCCTGGCTGATCAACGGCCGCCTGACCTTCGGCGAGGCCGACGAACACCAGCTCAGCCTGATGCTGTCGCACACCCAGACCGATGAAACCGACGTGCCCTACGACAGCTTCGGCACCTCGGGCGGGGTCTTCGGCAACGTCGACCGGCAGACCGACGACAAGACCGCGGTGCTGCGCTACGACTACGACGCGCCCGACAACGACTTCGTCAACCTGCGGCTGGAACTGTCCTACTCCGACCAGCAGATCGACCAGCAGTACGTCGAGGGCTCCTCGCCCTATGCCCCGGTCGGCGGCTACCCGACCACCAACGCCGATCACCGCTACCAGACGACGAAACTGCTGGCCAAGAACACCGGCTACCTGACCACCGGCGCGATCGACCACACGCTGACCTTCGGGGCCGAATTCCTGCACCGCGAGCGCCTCGATGCCGCCTCTGCCCCCGGCGGCACCGACAAGCGGTTCGCGATCTTCGCCTCGGACGAGATCGATTTCCGCAACGGCCTGACCATCACCCCCGAGATGCGGTTCGAGACACAGGAGATCGGCGGCGACAGCTACGGCACCTACACCAACGACGCGCTCATGGGCGGCGTGTCGGCCCGGTACGAATTCGGCAGCACCGGCTTCGCCGTCCTCGGCGGCGTCTGGTACAACGAGAACCTGCCGATCATCGACGACCTCGGCACGCCAGCCTACATGACCCAGCCCGAAACCGCGATGAACTACGAGGCCGGGATCGCCTATGACGGCGCCAACCTGCTGTCCGAGGGCGACGCGCTGGCGGTCAAGCTGGTCGGCTACGTCACAAACGTGCGCGACGTGACCTCCTACTCCGGCGTCGAGGCGGTCGACCTCAAGGGCCTGGAACTCGAAGCGGCCTACTCGCTCGCCTCGGGCTACTACGTCGACCTCAACGCCAACGTCGCCCGCGGCACCGAGAACCCCGGCAGCAGCACGGAAACCTACTGGGACGGCATCCCCGCCGACCAGCTCCGCGTCAGCCTGGGCCGGAAATGGGGCGAAGAGCTCGACCTCAGCTGGGAGGTCGCGGCCGACGCCCGCATGACCCGCGCATCCACCGAAACGGACGGCAGCGTCGTGCACAACCTGCGCGCCACCTACCGCCCGCAGGCCGGCATCCTCGAGGGCAGCGAGTTCCGCTTCGGGGTCGAGAACCTCTTCGACCTCGACTACACGCCGCACCTCGCCACCCGCGCGGCACCGGGGCGCAACATCAAGTTCACCCTGACCACCACGTTCTGAGGCAGGGGCAGGTACAGGCAGCAGGCGGCGCCGGGCACCCGGCGCCGTCTTGCGTTCTGCCCCGCCGATGCAACGCAGGGGAACAGTGGCGCGCGGCCCGCAACGGTGGTTAGCCTGCCCGCGAACACGCATCACGGGGGGCGGCCGGAACTCCGGCCGGGCAGGACATGCTGGCCAAGGCATTCAAGATCATCATCGGCGCGCTGCTGCTCGCCGTCATCGCGGTCACCGGCTACCTGCTGATCGCCCCGCCCGACCTGCTGCGCGTCGGCACCAACTATTCAGCCAAGATCGTCTGCTCCAACGTCTTCCTCGCGGGCCGCGATGCGGACGAGGTGCTGGCCCTCGACGTGCAGGCCCCGGGCCACCCGCTGCTGAAATACGTCTCGGCCGACGCCGACCTCGACACCGGCACCGTGAAGACCCGCGTCTTCGGCCTCTTTGCGCCCGCCGTGTCGCAGTACCGCGCGGGCCTCGGCTGCACCAACGTGCAGGACGCGGACCTCAGCGAAACCACCCTGCCCGCCGCCGCCGCCCTGCCCGCGGCCGACTGGCCGCGCGGCAACCCCGCCGCCCCTGTGCTGGACCCCGCGATCGGCGAGATCCTGTCCGACGACGCGCTGCTCGGCGAAGGCTTCCGCGCGGCGGTGGTGATCCGGAACGGCCGCCTCGTCGGTGAACGCTACGCCGAGGGTTTCGACGCCGACACCCCGCTGCTCGGCTGGTCGATGACCAAGACGGTCGTCGCGGGCCTGATCGGCACGCTCGTCGAGCAGGACAGGATGGCGCTCGACGATCCGCTGACCGACACCTTCGCGGACTGGGCCGGCGACGACCGCGGCGCCATCACGGTCGCGGCGATGCTCGCCATGGCCAGCGGCCTCGACTGGAACGAGGATTACGGCGACGTCTCCGACGTGACCCGGATGCTCTACCTCAACGACGACATGGCCCAGTTCGCCGCCGCGCGCCCGGCCACCGCCGCGCCCGACACCGTCTTCAACTATTCCTCGGGCACCTCGACCATGCTCTCCCGCGCCTGGCAGGACCGGGTCGAGGGCGACAGCCTCGCCTACCCGCGCGCCGCGCTCTTCGACCCGCTCGGCATGACCTCAGCGGTGATGGAAACCGACGCCGCCGACACCTTCGTCGGGTCGAGCTACATGTACGCCACCGCCCGGGACTGGGCCCGCTACGGCCAGTTCCTGCTGCAGAAGGGCACGTGGAACGGCCGCCAGATCCTGCCCGCCGGCTACACCGACTGGATGTTCGAACCGACCGAGGCGTCGGGCGGCGACTACGCCCGTGGCCACCTCTGGCGCGAGGCGCCGGGCGGCCTGCCCCCGTTCGAGGACGCGGTCTGGCTGCAGGGCCACGATGGCCAGTCCGTCGGCATCTTCCCGTCGCACGACATGGTCATCGTCCGCCTCGGCCTGACCCCGTCGCGGCTGCGCTACAGCCCCTTGCCGCTGGCGGTGAAGCTGATCGAGGCGCTCGAAGGGTAGTCGCGCCGCTTTGCGCCCGCGCCGCGCGGCGCTACCATGTGCCATGACCCGACCGCCGGAACCGGCTGAAAGGACCACCATGCGCACCCCCGAAACCGACAAGTCCAACGTCATCGCGTTCTACGAGATGATGTTCAACGATTGCCGCCCCGCCGACGCGCTCGCGCAGTACGCCGGGGCGGACTACATCCAGCACAACCCGCACGTGGGCGACGGCAAGCAGGCCTTCGTCGACTACTTCGACCGGATGGCCCGCGAACACCCGGGCAAGCGCGTCGAGGTCAAGCGCGCCTTCGCGGACGACGGCCATGTCATCCTGCACTGCTACCAGTACTGGCCCAACGGCGCGGACTACGCCGGCATCGACATCTTCCGGCTGGATGCGGACGGCAAGGTGGTCGAGCACTGGGATGTCCTGCAGGAAATCCCCGACCACAGCCAGAACGACAACGGGATGTTCTGACACCGCCTCCGACCACCGACCGCCTGGTTAACCCGCCGCGCGACCCGGCCCCGCACCGACGCGATACCGACGTGGCATCCGGTGCGTCCCGGCCCAGTTAACCAAGGCCCGGACACGCCGATTCGCGCGGCAGGGACGATCCCCCGCCGCGCCCAGCGCCAGGATTCCGGTAAGGTTTGGGGCGCGCTATCCCTGCCCGCGCTGCTCGCAGAACCGCAGCCGGTTGCCGAAGGGATCGATCACCGTCACCTCCAGCCCCCAGGGCGCCTTTTCCAGGCCGGGGTTCATGTTGGCATAAGGCCGCGTCTTGAGCTCGGCATGGAACGCCTCGATCCCCTCCATCGGCACGAAACTCGTGCCGCCCGGGGTGGCATCGCCGTGGTGTTCGCTCAGGTGCAGCAGGCAGTCCGACCGCGACACCTGGGTATAAAGCGGCATCCCGTCCTGGAACCGGTGCTCCCAGTCGGTGCGGAACCCCAGCCAGTCGTTGTAGAATTCCCGCGCCTTGCCGGCGTCGAAGATCCGCACGATCGGGATCGCCGGCCGGATCCTCACAGCCCCCTCGCGCGCCGCGATCCGCGCCGCGAGGGTGTTCCAGTCGGGCAGTTCGAACTGCGCCGCCACGAGCTCCAGCGCCTGGGCATGGGAGATCTCCTGCCCCGCCGACGCAAGCCCCTTCCGCAAGGCCTTGGCCATCGCCTTGGCATCCGTGATGTCACGCATGACACGTTTCCTTTCGCAACCGGACGAATTCCAATCGGTGCCCGCATTGCCGAGGTCCGTCCCGTGCTGAAAGCTGGTCGTGCCTGGGGTCCAGTCGACACGTTCACCATGGCGCAAGGGCCGCGGGCGGCAGGCCGTGTCAGCCTGCGCGGACCCTAGGCCGCGCCCCGTCGCCGGTCAATGGTGATGGTGTCCCGCCGCCGCGATCCGGTGGCCGTAAAGCGCTGCGTCGCAACGGCTTTCCCCGGCCCGCTCGAACTCCAGGGTCGAGTGGCCGACACCGAACTCCGCCGCCAGCAGCGCCTTGATCTCGCGCTTGACCTCTTCCAGCCGGGGCCAGCCCTCGGCGGTCAGCACCACGTGGGTGTCGAGCCCGGCCTCGTGCTCTTGCATCTGCCAGAGATGGACGTGGTGCACCTCGGCCACGCCCCCGACCGTCAGCACCCGCGCGATCAGCGCATCGCCGTCAACGTCCGGGGGGCTGCCCAGCATCAGCGTGCGGATCGGCCCGCCGATCTCCGAGAGCGCCATCCAGAGGATGTAGACCGCGATGCCGATCGTCACCAGCGGATCGACCAGCCGCCAGTCGTAGAGCAGGATCAGCGCCCCGCCCAGCACCACCGCGACCGAGGCCAGCGCATCCGAAAGGTTGTGCAGGAACAAGGCCCTGATGTTCACGCTGTCTTTCTGCATCGACCAGGTCAGCGCCGCGGTCAGCGCATCGATCACCAGCGCGACGGAGCCGACGACCACCACCGTCCAGCCCCCCACCTCGGGCGGATCGACCAGGCGCATCCCGCCCTCGTAGACCAGGTAGACCCCGACCACGATGAGCGTGGTGTAGTTGATCAGCGCCGCCACGATCTCGATCCGGCCATAGCCAAAGGTCATCCGCGCATCCGCCGGCCGCCGCGCCACCTTGCGCGCGACAAAGGCGATCACGAGCGAGGCCATGTCGCTGAGGTTGTGCAACGCATCCGCGATCAGCGCGAGGCTGCCCGACAGCACCCCGCCGATCACCTGCGCCACCGTCAAAAGCGCGTTCGCCCAGATCGCGATAGACACCCGGCGGTCGCCGCTGGCGGGATCGAGGTGCGCGTGGCCGTGGTGATCATGGGGCATGGGCGGTCTCCTTCCGCCCAGACCTGCGCCCTGCGGCACCAGAACGCAAGGCGGCACAGCACCGCACGGTGCCCTCCGGCGCCGTTAACTGGCGGGATCGTAAAAGAACTCGCGCACTTCCTGCGCACATCGGCAGGCCTCCGCGAGCCTGCGCGCCCATTCAAGCGCCGCCGCCCGGTCCGGCAGCTCCAGCACGGCGAACCCGCCGTCGAGGTGGCTGCCCGGATAGGTCTCCGGCGTGACCCGTCCGTCGCCCGAGACCAGCACCGGCGCGACCCCTTCGTGGATCCCGCCCGCAAAGACATAGACCCCGGCCGCCTTCGCCGCCTCCACCACCGCCCGCGCCGCTTCGCCGACCGCGGGCAACTCCGCCTCGCTGACCTGCATGGCCCGGCTGGGAAACGAGATGAGGTACTTGGTCATGCCCCACTCTCCGCCCGTCGCGGCGCGATCGTCAATCGGAACATCCGGGGCGGTCGGCCGTCGGCGCCATGTGGCGGAGGAGGTGGGATTCGAACCCACGATACGCTTTCACGCACGCCGGTTTTCAAGACCGGTGCATTCAACCACTCTGCCACTCCTCCGGACCCGCCAGCCATTAGCGGGGCGGCGTTGATTCGGCAAACCCCTGTCGGAAAGGTGCAAACGGGCCACGCTGGCGGGCGCTCTGGGCCGCGTGGCGCTGGCGGGCTTCCCATGGCGCGCGGCCGTCGTTACACTCCCCGGTCAAACAAGGCCCGAAAACGGGCCACCTATCGGCGGCGCCGGGGCATCCCGGCAACACGCGGCGCAGGCCGCGACAGGCATGAGGCAAGTCATGATCGCAGGGAAACTCCATCCTCTCGGACCCGTCCGGACCACCGGCATGCGCACGCTGCGCGCCGCATCGCTGTTCTCCATCGCGCTGGCCACCACGGCCTGTGTCGACGGCGGCGACTTTCCGATGTTCCAGTCCAAGGCGACCGAGGGCACCGAGGATGTCGCCACCCGGCGCGCCACGCGGCTGATCGAACGCGACATCGAGGCGCCCGAGGTCTTCCAGGTGACCGAGGCCGGCCTCTGGGACGGACGCCCCTCGCTCGGCGGCGTCTGGGTCGCCCATCCCGACGTCACGGAACCCGAGCGGGTGCTGATCCGCAACACCGCCAACGACAAGTTCGTCATCGGCGCGCTCTTCCGGCGCGAGCGTGAGAACCCGGGCCCGCGCCTGCAGGTCTCCTCGGACGCCGCCGCGGCCCTGGGCATGCTGGCCGGCGCGCCGCAGAACCTGAACGTCACCGCGCTGCGCCGCCAGGAGGTCCAGCAGACCGCCGAGGCCGAGGCCCCCGAGGCCCCCGACGAAGAGGTCGCCGGCGATCCGATCCAGGCCGCCGCCCGGGCCATCGACACCGCCGAGGGCGCGACCACCGAAACCGTCGCCGCCGCGGCCAGCACCGCCGCGCCGCTGACCGAAGCCGCGGTAGAGGCCGCGCCCGCCGCCGCGCCGGACACCGGCAAGAAATCCGGCTTCTTCTCGCGCCTGTTCAAGAAAAAGGACAAGCCCGCCCCGGCGATGGAGGCCACGGCCCTCGACGCGCCGCAGGTCGAAACCACCGCCCTCACCGCGCCCGAAGTGGCCACCGCCCCGCTCGACGCGATGCGCACGGCACCGGCGCAGCATGTCGCGGCCCAGACCGTCGCCGCCACCGCCGCACCGCGGCCGGCGGCCTCGAACCTGTCCAAGCCCTACCTGCAGATCGGCATCTTCAGCGTCGAGGAAAACGCCCAGAACACCGCGACCGCGATGCGCCAGCAGGGCATGATCCCGACGGTGCGCAAGCAGTCGAGCCAGGGCAAGGAATTCTGGCGCGTCCTGATCGGCCCCGCGACGACCGCGACGGAACGGGCCCAGCTTCTCGATAAAGTGAAGGCCTCGGGCTTTACCGACGCCTACGCTGTGACAAACTGACCGCCCCGTGCCAGACTGGCACGCGAGACCGGGACCACCCCCCAGGCGCCCGGCCAGACGGAGACATAGATGACCCAGACCGCAGCACCCCGCGCGTTTCGTGCGATGCTGTCAGCCCGGTGGACCTCCGCCGGGCTGCGCCTCGTTTCGGCCCTGCTGTTCGGCGCGCTGAGCGCCCTGCCCGCCCAGGCCTTCGACACCACCGCCAAGGCGGCCTACGTGGCCGACATCACCACCGGCACCGTGCTGCTGTCCAAGAACGCGGACGAGGCGCTGCCGCCCGCGTCCATGTCCAAGCTGATGACGCTCTACGTCACCTTCGAGGCGCTGCGCGACGGCCGCCTGACGCTGGACGAGGAACTGCCGGTCTCGACCCACGCGATGAGCTACGGCGGCTCGACCATGTTCCTCGACACCACCGACAAGGTGAAGGTGTCGGACCTGCTGCGCGGGGTGATCGTGCTCTCGGGCAACGACGCCTGCGTCGTGCTGGCCGAGGCGCTCAGCCCGGACGGGACCGAGGCCGGCTTTGCCCGCTACATGACCCAGCGGGCGCAGCAGATGGGGCTGACCAACTCGACCTTCGCGAATTCCAACGGCTGGCCCGCCGACGGCCACCGGATGTCGATGCACGACCTGGCCCTGCTGGCCGAGCGCCTGATCGAGGACTTCCCCGAATACTACCCGCTCTTTGCCGAGACCGAGTTCGCCTTTGACGGCCGCGCGCCGCAGAACGTGCACAACCGCAACCCGCTCCTGAGCATGGACATCGGCGCTGACGGGCTCAAGACCGGCCACACCAGCGAGGCGGGCTATGGCCTCGTCGGGTCGGCCAAGCAGGACGACCGCCGCATCGTCTTTGCCTTCTCGGGCCTCGACAGCACCACCGCCCGCGCCGAAGAAAGCCGGTCGATCGTCAACTGGGCCTTTCGCCAGTTCGCCGAGAAACCCCTCAGCAAGGCCGGAGAGGTGATCGCCCAGGCGGATGTCTTCATGGGCAGCCAGCCGCGCATCGGCCTGACCACCAGCGAGGATCTCGTGGCCCTGCTGCCGGTCCTCGTCGGCAACAACCTCGAGGCCGAGGTCGTCTACCTCGGGCCGATCAACGCACCGGTCAAGGCGGGCGACGAATTGGCCCAGCTGATCCTGCGCCCCGAGGGCCTGCCCGAAACCCGCGTGCCGCTGATCGCGGCCAGCGACGTCGCGCGCGGCGGGTTCCTGGTCAAGCTGCGCACCGCCTCCCAGCACCTGCTGCGGCGCTTCGGCGGGGACGAGGCCGAACCGGCGGCCGAGGCAGAGGCCTCTTGAGCGAGGCCCTGCCCGGTCTCTTCGTCTCGTTCGAAGGCATCGACGGCTCCGGCAAGTCGACCCAGGCCCGCCGCCTGGCCGACACGCTCCGTGCGGCGGGCCGCGACGTCGTCCTGACCCGCGAACCCGGCGGCTCCCCCGGCGCCGAGGAAATCCGCCGGCTCGTGCTCGAAGGCGACCCCGACCGCTGGTCGGCCGAGACCGAGATCCTCCTCTTCACCGCCGCCCGGCGCGACCACCTGGAACGCACCATCCTGCCCGCCCTCGCCGCCGGACAGGTCGTGATCTGCGACCGCTTCGCCGATTCCACCCGCGTCTACCAGGGCGTATCGCGCGGGGATCTGCGCGCCACGGTCGACCGGCTGCACAGCTTGATGATCGGGCGCGAACCGGACCTGACCGTCCTGATCGACATGGACCCGGCCCAGGGCCTCTCCCGCGCGCTTGGCCGCCAGGGCTCCGAGGAACGGTTCGAAAGTTTCGGCGAGGGCCTGCAGCAGAAGATGCGCGCCGCCTTCCTGTCGCTCGCCGGCGAATTCCCCGACCGGTTCCGCGTGATCGACGGCGGCCGCGGGATCGACGCGGTGGCGGACGACGTGCTGGCGACGGTCACGACCGCGCTGGCCTGACGGGCCCCGCCTTCCCCTGGTTCCCGTATCCCCGCCGGAGGCATCCGCGATTTGGCCCCGGCCAAATCGCCAGGCATCGCGTGCGCGGCCCCCGGCCGCGCGCCGCCGGGTCCCGGCCCCGCCGGGGCCACGCCCCCTTCACCTCGGCGCGCATCCCCCCTATCCTGCCGCCCGACCCGAACGGACGCGACATGACCGACGACATCCTGCCCGAACCCGACCGCATCGACGGCGCCCCGCACCCGCGCGACACCGTCCGCCTCTTCGGCCAGGACGCGGCGCAGCAGGCGTTTCTCGAGGCGTTCAATGCGCACCACCTGCACCACGCCTGGCTGATCACCGGGCCGAAAGGCACCGGCAAGGCGACGTTGGCCTGGGCCATCGCGCGGTTCCTGCTGGCCACGCCCCGGGACGACGGCGATGCCCTCTTCGGCGCGCCGCCCCCGGTCGACAGCCTTGCCATCGATCCCGAACACCCGGTCGCGCGGCGGATGCGGGCGGGGTCGGAATCCGGCCTTTTCGTCCTGCGCCGCCCCTACGACGACAAGACCAAGCGCCTGCGGCAGGAAATCACCGTCGAGGAGGCCCGCAAGATGAAGGGCTTCTTCGCCATGTCCGCCGCCGACGGCGGGCGGCGGGTGGTGATCGTCGACGCGGCGGACGAGCTGAACACCTCGGCCGCCAACGCGATCCTCAAGATCCTCGAGGAACCGCCGCGCGACACCACGATCCTGTTGATCGCGCACCAGCCCTCGGCTTTGCTGCCCACGATCCGGTCGCGCTGCCGCGAGCTTCGGCTGGCCCCGCTCGGCCCCGCCGACATCGCCGCCGCGTTGGCGCAGGCCGGGATCGACCCCGCCGCCGACACCGACGCGCTCTCGGCCCTCGCCGCCGGCTCGGCCGGCGAGGCGGTGCGCCTCTCGGTCCTCGGCGGGCCGCAGATCTATGCCGAGCTGGTGCGCCTCTTCGACACCCTGCCCCGGCTCGACCGGTCGCACGCCCTGTCGCTGGCCGAGGCCGCCGCCGCCCGCGGGGCCGAGGACAAGCGCGCGCTGCTGGCCTCGCTCACCGACCTCTTCCTGTCGCGCGTCGCCCGCACCGGCGCGCTTGGCCAACCGCCCCTGCCCGAGGCCGCACCGGGCGAGGCCGCGCTCCTCGCCCGCCTTGCCCCGAATGCCCATGCCGCGCGCAGATGGGCCGAGGCCGCGCAGGAGATCGGCGCCCGCAGCCGGCATGGCACGGCGGTCAACCTTGACCCTGCTGCGCTGATCCTCGATACCCTGTTCAAGATTCAAAAGACTGCCGCGGCCTGACCGGGCGACGCGGCCTCCCGGACCCGGAATGACTGAGCAGCCGCAGATCACCGACAGCCATTGCCACCTCGACTTTCCCGATTTCGACGCGGAAAGGCCCGAGGTCATCGCCCGCGCCGTCGCCGCCGGGGTGACGCGGATGGTCACCATCTGCACCCGTTTCGTGAACCTGCCGAACGTCCGCCGCATCGCGGATGAGAATGCGCCGGTCTTCTGGGCCGCGGGCGTCCACCCGATGAGCGTGGCCGAACATCCCCCCGTGACGGTGGACGAGCTGGTCGCGCTTTCGACGCACCCCAAGTTCGTGGGCATCGGGGAAACCGGGCTCGATTACCACTACACCGCCGACAGCGCCGAGGCGCAGCAGGAAAGCCTGCGCATCCACATCGCCGCCGCGCGGGAAACCGGCCTGCCGCTGATCATCCACGCCCGCGACGCGGATGACGACATGGCCCGCATCCTGACCGAGGAATACCGCAACGGCGCCTATTCCTGCGTGATGCACTGCTTCTCCTCCTCGGCCGAGCTGGCAACGGCCGCGCTCGACCTGGGCTTCTACCTGTCGATGTCCGGCATCGCGGCCTTTCCGAAATCGACCGAGCTGCGCGCGATCTTCGCCGCCGCCCCGCTCGACCGGATCCTGGTCGAGACCGACAGCCCCTACCTCGCCCCGCCGCCGCATCGCGGCAAACGGAACGAGCCAGCCTATACCGCGCACACCGCGGCCAAGGGGGCCGAAACGATGGGCGTCGACCTCGCCACCTTTGCCCGCGCGACGCAGGACAATTTCGACCGGCTGTTCTGGAAGGCCGCCGAATGGCGGGCCGCCGCCTGATGGGAGAGCTCAGGTTCACGATCCTCGGCTGCGGCTCGTCCGGCGGCGTGCCCCGGATCGGCGGCCTCTGGGGCGATTGCGACCCCGACAATCCCCGCAACGCCCGCCGCCGCTGTTCGATGCTGGTGCAGCGCTTCGGCGACGCGGGCACGACCACCGTCCTGATCGACACCACGCCCGACATGCGCCAGCAGCTGCTCGACGCGCGGATCGGCAAGCTCGACGCGGTGATCTGGACTCATGCCCACGCCGACCATGTGCACGGGCTCGACGACCTGCGGATGATCGTCTTCAACATGCGCAAGCGGCTCAAGGTCTGGGCCGACGGCGACACCCAGAACGATCTCTTCTCGCGCTTCGGCTACGCCTTCGTGCAGCCCGAGGGCTCGCCCTATCCGCCGATCCTGAACATGCACACGATCGACGGGCCGGTCACGATCGACGGCGCGGGCGGCGAGATCACCTTTACCCCGTTCAAGGTCAACCACGGCTCGATCGACGCGCTCGGCTTCCGGATCGGCGACCTCGCCTACCTGCCCGACGTCGCCCACATGACCGACGAGGCCTGGGCCGCGGTCGAAGGGCTGGACTGCTGGATCCTCGACGCGCTGCGGCGTGAACCGCACCCGACCCATTCGCATTTCGCACAGTCGCTGGAATGGATCGAACGGGCCGCGCCCCGCCGCGCGGTGCTGACCAACATGCATATCGACATGGACTACGCCACGGTCGAGGCCGAGACCCCCGATCACATCACCCCCGCCTATGACGGGATGACGATCTCCTACCCGGCCTGATCCCGGATGCAGAACCTCATCACCGTCATCCTGCCCGTCTTCCTGCTGATCGGCGCGGGCTGGACCGCCACGCGCTTCGGGCTGACCACGGCCGCCGCCTCGGAGGCGCTGACCAAGTTCGCGCAGTCGGTGGCCTTTCCCTGCCTGCTGTTCCGCGCGGTGGTGCAGCTCGACATCGGGCAGGAGTTCAACGCGCCCCTGCTGCTGAGCTACTACAGCTCGGCCACCACGTGCTTCTTCGTCGGCCTCTTCGCCGCGCGGCTGATGTTCCGCCGCGACTGGGAGGATTGCGTCGTCGTCGGCTTCTGTTGCCTCTTCGCCAACACCCTGATGCTGGCGATCCCGATCACCGAACGCGCCTACGGGCACGAGGCGCTGGCGGCGAACTTCGCCATCGTCGCGATGCATGCGCCCTTCTGCTACACGCTCGGGATCGTCGCGATGGAGGTGGTCCGCGCCGGGCGCGGCGGCCTCAACCCGCTGCGCCTCGGCAAGCAGATCCTGCGGCAGGTGGTGACCAACCCGCTTGTGATCGCGCTGGCGCTCGGCTTTGCGGTGAACCTGTCGCACCTGACCACGCCGGGCCCGGTCTATGCCGCGATCGAGATGCTGGCCAATGCCTCGGTGCCCGTCGGCCTCTTTGCCATCGGCGGCGTGCTCACCCAGTACCGGATCGAGGGCGACACCCGCCTGATCGCGGTCATCTGCGGCATCGTCCTGATCCTGCAGCCCGCGCTGATGTGGGGCTTCGGCCGGATCGCCGGCCTGTCTGACGCCGCCTTCCGGTCGGCCGTGATCACCGCCGCCGTGGCGCCGGGCGTGAACACCTATGTCTTCGCCAACATCTACGGCCGGGCGAAACGCGTCGCCGCCTCGTCGGTGCTGATCACCACGGTGGGCTGCATCGTCACCGTCTGGTTCTGGCTGTCCGTCCTGCCGTGACCATGTCCGTCAGTCGCTGCTGAAACAGATCGTCGGCAGGGCTTCGACCAGCTCTCCTTGCCGCCGCGACTGCGACAGGACCTCAAGCTCGGCCGACAGGACATAGCTGGTCGTATCGGTGGCATAGCGATACTTCTGGTCGCCACACCGCCCGATCCGCTCCAAGAACTCTTGGGCCTCGAGGCTGATGTCAAAGCCATCCGCCAAGGTGCCCTCGCTGCGGGGCTTGGCCTGCCCGACGAACCTGTCGCTGTAGTTGTCCGAGTACCCGCAGGGGAATTCGGTGGCCTGCACCTCGGTGCCATCCGCGGCCGATCTGACCGAAAAGACCACGCGGTTGTCGATCCGGCAGTAGAGCCACTCATCGTAGAGCAAACTTCCGACCAACCGTTCCCCGCTGTCCAGTTCGCGCAGGCGTTCGCCGGTGCCGCTGTCCACCAGCCAGCGCCGGCTGCCGCCATCGGGATCGGCAAGAACCTCGTACTGCCCGGAAAAGGCGGGCGGGCGCCCCTCGGGCAGGTCGCGCGGATCGGGGTCCTCGATGTCGAAGCCGTCCGCAGCATAGTTGATGCTTGCCATCATCACGCCGGCATCCTTCACCGCCTGGTCGTAGGGGGCGTGGTTGTCACCGGCGCGCAACCGCTCGGGCAGCGCGCTCAGCTTCTGGATCCGCCAGCGCAGGTCGCGGGCACGCAGGAACCAGTCCTCGGCCGTGCCAAGATCGCCCATTCCTGCGGTGTCGAGGTAGGCGCGGGTCCATTCGTTCTTGCCCGAGGCGTCGATGCCGTAACTGCGGCGCAGGCCCTCGCTCAGCCGCTGATCGACCTCGCCCATGGCGCGGTAGACCTCGCGGTCGTACTCTTTCATGTAGCGGTCGTGCAGCAGGTGGAGGTTGATGTCTGCGCTCTGGATGCTGACCAGGCGCAGGGTCAGCCCGCCCTCCCACGCGGCCCTGGCCGCAGCTTCGGGCACCGCGGCGCCGTTTGCATATTCGAAAACCTCGTCCCAGTCCGGGCTGCCGGGCACGTTGAAGGACCAGTCCCCCGGCGCGCCGGTGGCCCCCACATCGGCCACCAGGGCCACCTCGCCCGCCTTGCTGCCGAAGACCACGCGCAGCTTGATCTCGGTCAGGCGCACGCCCGCGCGCAGGTCGTCGGGCAAAGCAGCGTAGGAGACGGTCGAAAACTGCCGCCCCTCGCGGGTGAGCATCGGCAAGGTGACCGTGCCGCTGCTGACGTCGTACTTCAGCCGAACGGATATCACCGGTTCCCCGGTCAGCAGGCCCATCTTGAGATCGGCCTGCCAGTTCACCGAAAGGGTCGCATCCTCAGTCGCGGCGGTTGTCCCGCGTAGGCGGTCCTGCCCCTGAAGCGCGAAGTCCATCGTCTGCGCGCGCAGGGCGCTTGTCCCGGCGACCAGCATCCCGGCGGTGAGCGCGAGGCTCCTGATCCAGCCCGCCATCAGTTCAGCCAGTCGTCGATTTCGGCCTGCTTCTCGGCCGAGATCGGGGGCACTTCGCCGGTGTCGAGGTCGGCGAGGTCACCGACCACCAGCGACGTCAGCGCGGGCGGGGCGCCCGCGTTGCCCAGCGAATAACCGTGGTCGGCCTGCACCGCGGCGAAGAAGCGCTTCCACTCCGCATCCTGCGCGAGGTTCTTCGGCATCGGCCCGTCGCAATCGTTCACGCAGAGCACCGCTTGTTCGACAATCGGGCAGATGATGGTCTTCCGGCATTCTGCATCTTCCGGCCATTCCGGGCAGTACTCTCCCATGCCGCACTGGGCCCCGGGCAACACCTCTCCGGTGGTCTCGATCGAGAGGTCGAAATCTCCGTATTCGTAGTCGTAGCCCGAAAACAGGAAGTTCGCTGTGGAGTAAGAGAACGTCTTGTACTCGAACCCCTCCGTCGGCTCTGCCGAGCCGGTCGGCCAGGCCAGGTAGGCCTCGATGATCCCGAGGAAACCGGATCCGGCAGAGATCTTGATGAATCGGATCTCTGGCTCGCCGTCCTTGTTCAGATCGACGGTGTCCACGTTCTTGACGCAGCCGGTCTCGAACATGTGGGCCCGCGGCTCACCGTTCACGTACCGGACCAGCCCGACGCCACCATTGGCCTGGCTGGCGCAGTAGTAGGCGAAATAGACATCGAGGTCGTCGATGTAGCCGGTGTCGACGAGGTAGTCGGTGTAGTCCGTGCCCAGGCTGGCAAAGACCTCGGCCGGCGGGCGCGGGGCCTCGGCCATCGCCGAAGTTGCGACAAGGGTGGACATCGCTGCGGCCAGCGGCAGGCGAACAAGGGACATGGTCATTCGAATGGCTCCCGATCAATTCACTCGGGGCCCGGTACTGGCGGCAAAATCGGGCGAGGATCCGGCGGCGAGGGGATGGTTGTGGGACCATCCCGTGACCCCGGCATCGGCGTTTCAGCCCGCGAGGCGCGCCTTGAGCGTTGCCCGCGTCTCGTCGGACAGCCCGATGTCGCGCAGGTAGGGCTCCACCCCGCCATAGCTCTCGTCCAGCCAGTCCAGCGTCGCGGCCATGGTCTCGGGCTTCGATCCCAGCACCCGCTCGACATGCTCCGGCGCGCCGCCGCGGGCGCGGGCCTTGGCGCGCAGGACATCCATCAGCCCGGCCCCGTAGCTGGCGGTCAGGGCATAGTCGGCGACCACCGCGTCGCGCGTGGCCCCCGCGTTCAGGAGCAGCAGCGCCGCGATCAGGCCGGTGCGGTCCTTGCCCGCGGTGCAATGGAACAGCACGGTGCTGTCGGCCCCGGCGAGGAAGCCGAGCGCCTCGGCGAAGTTGTCGGCGCACTGGTCGAGCGCGACGCGGTAGCGTTCGCCCATGTCGAACCCGCCGGGCCGCGCCTGGGTCATCGCCTCGATCGTCGCAAGGCCACGGTAGAGCGGCATGTGGGCATAGGTGACGTCGGCATGACCGGCCAGCGGGTTCGGCCCCATCGCAACCTCTTCGTCGGTGCGCAGGTCGAGGATGGTGACCAGCCCGCCGTCCAGCAGGCTGCGCAGCCCGTCGGTGTCCAGCCCGAGAAGCGCGTCCCCCCGCAGGAAGACGCCCGGCCGCGTGCGGCCGCCGCCCCCGAGGGCGATGCCGCCCAGGTCCCGGATATTGTGTGCCCCGCTTAGCGCGGGGGCGGTCACGTGCGGCTGGTCGTTCATCGCGGCCTCCCTGTTGCGGCGCGACCTTGGCGGCATTCCCGCCGCGGCGCAACCCGGCGCTCAGAGCCGCCCGATATCCCCCCGTGCAACGGCCACCGATTTCACGATCGTGAAGCACGCCCTGCCCGGCACCAGCCCAAGCGCGTCGGCCGAGCGGCGGGTCAGTCGGGCCAGGATCACGTCCTCGCCGCTCTTGAGCTGGGCGATCACCCCCGGCCCTTCGCCCTGTTTCACCGCCATCACGGTTGCGGGCAGGATGTTCAGCGCCGAAAGCCCCTCGGGACGGTCGCGCGACAGGATCACGTCCTGCGCCTCGATCCGGATGCGCAGGCGGCTGCCCGGCGCGGTTTCGATCCCCGGCAGGAACAGGCGGCCGCCCGACACGGCCAGTTCGGTCAGCCCGTCGGGATGGTGGGCCACAACCTCTCCGGTCAAAAGCGCGCCGGCCTCGCGCAGGCCGAAGCTCGGGGCAAGGTCGGGGTCGGCAAAGAGCGCCTCGGCCGGGCCCGCGCGAACCACGCGCCCGTCCGACAGCAGGACCACCGTGGTCGCCAGCCGCGCGACCTCGTCCAGCGCGTGGCTGACGTAGAGGATCGGCAGGCGCACCTCGTCGCGCAGCCGTTCGATGTAGGGCAGGATCTCGGCCTTGCGCGCGGCGTCGAGCGCGGCGAGCGGTTCGTCCATCAGCAGCAAGTCCGGCCCCGACAGCAACGCACGGCCAAGCGCAACACGCTGCTTCTCGCCGCCCGAAAGCGCGCCGGGCCGCCGGTCGAGGAGCGAGCCGATGCCCAGCATCTCGACCACGCGGGCGGTCTCGGCTGCGTCGGGCTTCCGGCCCGCCATCCGCCCCGGGTAGGCGAGGTTGCGGGCGACACTCAGGTGCGGAAAGAGCCGCCCCTCCTGAAAGACATAGCCGATCCGCCGCTGGTGCGGTTTCAGCCAGACCCCCGCCCCGGTGTCGCAAAGCGTGCGGTCGTTCAGCATGATCCGCGCGCGGTCCGGCCGCAGCAGGCCGGCCACCGCGTTGACCACCGTCGTCTTGCCCGCCCCGGATCGCCCGAAAAGCGCGGTCACGCCGACCGGCGCCTCGAACGCGGCGTCGAGCGTGAAGCCCCCGAAGCTGTGCCCGATCTCGACCGAGAGGCTCATGCCGTCATCCCGATCCGCCGGGCCACAAGCCGCGAAAGCGCCTCGGCCCCGACAAGCGCGACCGCCGAGACGAGGACCGAGATCACGACAAGCACCGCCACCGCGCCCTCGGCCCCCGGCACCTGCAGGAAAGTGTAGATCGCCGAGGGCAGAGTCCGCGTCTCGCCGGGGATATTCGAGACGAAGGTTATGGTGGCCCCGAACTCTCCCATGGCCTTGGCAAAGGCCAGCAGCGCCCCCGCCAGCACGCCCGGCAGCGACAGCGGCAGGGTCACGGTCAGGAACACCCGCCACGGCGGCGCGCCAAGCGTGGCGCTGGCTGCTTCCAGCCTCCGATCGACGGCGTCCATCGACAGCCAGATCGCCCGCACCATCAGCGGAAAGCCCATCACCGCGGCGGCCAGGGCCGCACCGGTCCAGCGGAAGGCAAAGACCACGCCAAACACGTCCTCGAGCCAGCCGCCGACCATGCCGTTCCGCCCGAAGGTCAGCAGCAGCAGGTAGCCGGTGACCACCGGCGGCAGCACCAGCGGCAGGTGGACCAGCACGTTCAGCGCGCCGCGGCCCCAGAACCGCCCGCGCGACAGGGCATAGGCCGCGGCCAGCGCCAGCGGCAGCGACCAGAGCGTGGCCCAGAAGGCGACCTTGAGCGACAGCGCAAGCGCCTGCCATTCCTCGGGGCCCAGTGCGTCCATGGTTCAGCCTCGTTCAGAGCGTCAGGGGATCTGGCAAGGCCGGCAAGGGTTTGGCAACCCCCGAAGCGCGCGTCAGTCGCGGAAGACCGAACGCCCGGTGCGGTCGAAGGGGAAGACCAGCACCGCGCTGAAGAAAAAGAAGAAGGCCAGCGCGGAATTGGCCGACATGCCGTGGAACACCCCGATCTCGTAGATCGTGCGCGCGTCGACGACGTGCCCGGCGATCACCCCGAGCGAGGTCGACACACCGGCGATGGCAAAATAGACCGGCCCGTCGATGTCGGGATTGTCCGGCGCCATCAGGCCGATCACGCAGTAGCAGGCCATCAGCAGGCCGATCCCCGTGGCCACCGCCATGTGGTCCGCGCCGAGCGCCTCGCCCAGGACCAGCGCGTCGAGGCCGCCGTGACCCAGGAACAGGTAGCAGGAGAGGTTGACCAGCACGATCGCGACCACGGTGAAGACACCGCCATAGGCCAGCCGCGCCCGCCAGCCGCCATCGCAGGTCCAGCCGAAGGCGAAGGCGGCACAGAGAAGGACGAAACTGAAGGCGGTCGAGGGCACCATGGACTGGAACTCGGGCATGCCCCGGGTCAGGGCGACGATGTCCAGCCCCCAACCCAGCAGGCCGGACAGCCCGATGACGGCCGAACAGGCCACCAGCAGGAGCGGCGCAAAGGCGAAAGCCCCGACAGTTTCAGACTCGTGCATTGGATCCCACATCCCCGCGCCGCCTGGGGGCGACGTCACCGGGTCACGTTACTGAGGTCGGTGCCTCGAGTCTCGATAAAATTTGTGACACCCCGAAACTTGCGTCCTCTGTCCCGCGTAGAAGGCCCGCGATGCAAAAGGCCGCGGCATTGCCGCGGCCTTCGCAGGGTCGTCGTGGGCAAGGATCGCTCAGAGCGTCCAGCCCGAAACCGCCTTGACCTCCATGAAGTCCTCGAGGCCCCAGATACCGCCTTCGCGGCCATGGCCCGACATCTTCATCCCGCCGAAGGGCGCACCCGCGCCGCGCGGCTTGCCGTTCATCTCGACCATGCCCGAGCGCAGTTTCAGCGACATGCGGTTCGCCTTGTCGCCGTCCTGGGTCTGAACATAGTTGGTCAGGCCATAGGGCGTGTCGTTGGCGATCTCGACGGCTTCCTCTTCGGTCTCGAAGGGGATGATCGTCAGGACGGGGCCAAGATCTCTTCCCGCGCGATGGTCATCTGGTTGTTCACGTCGGCAAAGACCGTCGGTTTCACGAAGTAGCCGCGGTTCATGCCCTCGGGCTTGCCGGTGCCGCCGGCGACCAGCCGCGCGCCCTCGTCGATGCCCTTCTGGATCAGGTCCTGGATCTTGCCGAACTGCGTCGCGTTCACGACCGGGCCGATGTGGCGGCCGTCCTCGTGCGCGCTGCCGACGGTAACCTTGCTGGCGATCTCGGCCGCGGCCTCGACCGTCTTGTCATAGATCCCCTTCTGCACCAGCATCCGGGACGGTGCGTTGCAGGACTGGCCCGAGTTGTTCATCATGTGCAGCACGCCACGCTTCACCGCCGCGTCGTCCGCGTCGTCGAAGATCACGTTGGCGCCCTTGCCACCCAGCTCCAGGTGCACGCGCTTGAGCGATTCCGCCGCCGCGAGAGAGATCGCGGTGCCCGCGCGGGTCGAGCCGGTGAAGCTCACCATGTCGACATCGGGGTGTTTCGTCAGTGCGGCACCGGTGCCCGCGCCGTCGCCGTTCACCAGGTTGAAGACACCTTTCGGGAAGCCGGCCGCATCGATCATCTCGGCGAAGAGCAGCGCGTTCAGCGGGCTTTCCTCGGACGGTTTCAGCACCATGGTGCAGCCCGCGATGAGCGCCGCGATCACCTTGAGGGTGATCTGGTTCATCGGCCAGTTCCAGGGGGTGATCAGCGCGCAGACGCCGACCGCCTCATAGACGATGCGGGTGTTCGGGTCATGGTCGCCGAGCGGGCGGTTGAACTCGAACGCCTTGGCGGCGCGGATGAAGTTCTTGGTGTGGCCGAGGCCCGCACCGACCTGCGCGGTGCGCGACAGGGCGATCGGGGCGCCCATCTCGGTGGTTATCGCCTGCGCCATGTCCTCGGCGCGTTCCTGGTAGATCTCGAGGAACTTCTCGACCAGCGCGATGCGCTCGGCCGGGGGGGTCGCCATCCAGCCCGGGAACGCCGCCTTGGCCGCGGCCACGGCATCGTCCACGTCGGCCTTTCCGGCCAGCGAGATCACCGCGCAGGCTTCCTCGGTCGAGGGGTCAATGACCTCGAGGTCCTTGCCCTCTTTCGGATCCACCCATGCGCCGTTGATGTAGAACTGACGTTTCTCGATCATCTCGATCTCTCCCTTTCTCCTCGCAGCTTCCGCCATGCGGGCGGCGCTTCCGCGCTTCGGCGGCACTCTTGCACCGCGCGCATGGCACTGCAAGCGCCGACGGGAGTGCAACTCCGCACGATGCCGCGTATCTAGTGCGCGAGATAGACGAGCCAACCGGAGGACCCAAATGGCCTTGCGCATCAATGACACCGTCCCGAACTTCACCGCCGAGACCGACCAAGGAACCATCCAGTTCCACGATTTCATCGGCGACAACTGGACGATCATGTTCTCGCACCCCAAGGATTTCACGCCGGTCTGCACCACCGAGTTCGGCGCCGTTGCGCAACTGGCCGACGAATGGGCCAAGCGGGACACCAAGGTGATCGGCATCTCGGTCGACAGCGCCGAGGACCACGTGAAGTGGAAGGGCGATATCGAGAGCTTTGCCGGCACCAAGGCGGGCTTTCCGATCATCGCGGACAGCGGGCTCGAGGTGGCCAAGCTCTTTGACATGCTCCCGTCCGAGGCCTACCTGCCCGACAACCGCACCCCGGCCGACAGCGCGACAGTGCGCTCGGTCTTCATCATCGGGCCGGACAAGAAGCTGAAGCTGTCGATGACCTACCCGATGACCATCGGCCGCAACTTTGCCGAGGTGCTGCGCGCCCTCGACGCGCTGCAGCTGACCTACAACGTGCCTCTGGCCGCGCCCGCGAACTGGCAGGTCGGGCAGGACGTCATCGTCGCCACCGCCCTGAATGACGCGGATGCCGAGGCGAAGTACGGCACGCTCGACAAGAAGCTGCCCTACCTGCGGTTCGCCAAGGCGCCGAGCTGACCCGCACCCCTCGGCAGACCAGCGCCCCGCCGCTCGGCGGGGCGTTTTCGTTCGGGTATCAGGACGGCTCCGCCCGGTGGCCACGGACGCCGACCAGGACGGTCGCAGCCCACATCGCGGCGGTGACGGCAAGCAGCGCGCCATGGAGCGGGAGGAGCGTCAGCAGCGCACTGGCAAAGATGATCCCGAGGGCGTTCGAGGTCCTGAGCAGGGCAAAGACCTCGGGCCGGCGGTGCGGCGGGGCAAGCTTGTCCAGCACCAGCGCGTAATGCGTCCCTAGGGGCGCGAGCATCAGCCCGACGATCACCGCGCCGAGGATGGTGGTGACCAGCGTGCCGCCCGCCGCGGTGAGGGTGATCCCGCCCGACAGGAGCGCGAGCTGGATCACCACCGCCCGTCGGCTCGACAGCCGGTTGCGGATGCTGATCCAGAGGCCGCCCGAGACCGAGGCGAGGCAAAGCGGCACGGTGAAGAGGATCGCCAGCGCCGGTTCGTAGCCGAAGTCGAGCGCCAGGGCGACGGCCCCGATCTCGATCGCCGCGACCGAGGCCGCGCCAGCCGCCGCGCAGACCAGCCACAGCATGATCGGCGCCGAGAGGATTGCGCCGGACACGCCGGCCTCCTCGACCGGGTCGGCCGGGGCGGCGGCGGGGACGAGCAGCGCGGGCAACCCGCCCAGGATCGCCATCAGCGCCACCGCCCCCGCCGGGGACACCGCCCCGACGCCCGCGGCAAGGACCGGGCCCAGGACAAAGGTCGTCTCGTTCAGGGTCGCCGCGATGCCAAGCGCGCGGGGCATCCGCGATTCGCTCGTCAGCGCGTTGAGCAGCGCGCGCAGGTAGCCGTAGGTCGCCCCGTTGACGAGGCCGGCGAGCGCCGCGAGGCCCACCAGCACGCCGAAGGACAGTCCCGACTGCATCCCGATGGCGATCAGCGCGAGCGCGGCGGTGCGGAACAGGATCAACACCCGCAGCACCGCGGACACCGGAAACTTGCGGCCCATCCGCGTGATCGGGATGGCCCCCAGCACCTGCGCCAGCGTCATCGCCAGGACCATTGCCGCGCCGTGGCTCGCCTGTCCCACCGTCGCGAGCGCGACGAAGGAAAACGCCACCGGCGCCGCGGCCTGCGGCACGGTCATCGTGGCCGAGGCAGCGAACCAGCGCAGCATGGTCGCCCCGTGCAGGCCGGGGGCGGTGTGGATCGTGGCGTGGTGGGTCTGAGGCATCGTCCAGCCCTCGTCGAAGGGCCGGGCCGTTCCCGGGCATTGCTTCCCATGGCGGGTGAGGACGTTACCTCATGCCGATGTCATCGAAGATCGCCGGGGCGGTGTCAACCATGCGGGCCGGTCAGCGGATGCGGCGCAGTCCCGCCCGCTGCGCGGCCTCGGTCAGCGCGACCATGGCGAGGCCCGCGGTCAGGAACAGCACCGCCAGACCGAAGAACCAGATGGCCACCCCGCCCCAGCCGATCCTGAGCGGGTCGATGAAGGGATAGGGGTAGTGCCCCGAGGTGATGCCGCGGGCCAGAGCGTAGACCAGGTAGACCAACGGCCAGAACAGCCAGACCACCGCGTCGTGCCAACTGAGGTGCTTGGGCGCGTAGGCGATCCACCAGAGCGTCACAGCCAGCGGCGCGACGGCATGGATGGCGATGTCGGCCCACCAGCTCAGCCCGTTCAGGTGCTGGTAGAGAACGCCGTAGTAGACACCGCAGATGATCGCGACCCAGAGGGTCAGCGCCCCCATCCAGAACGGTGCCAGGAACCGGCCGCGCAGCGCCATGGCGGCAAAGCACCAGGCCACGATCCCGTTGGTCAGGTTGGTGAAGAACCCCAGCAGCCGCCACAGCACCTCGGCCGGGGTCTTGTCGGGGTAGACCTGCAGGGCCGAGACATAGTTCAGCGACAGTCCCAGGACGATGAAGGCCGCGATGACCGCCGCGTGACGTCGTGCCCAGGGGCCCATGAAAATACCTCCGCCAGAATCGGTGCGCCTTCGGTCCGGTGCCTGTGGTGCGCGCCTCGGAAGAAAGACCAAGGAATGGCGGGGCAAGTTCCCGCCGGCCATGAAATTCGTTTCACAAAAGCGTCACATGGGCCGGTGAGTCCGGTCAAGACGTCGGATCGCCCGCGGCGGGTTTCCGCGCGGCGGGCGGGGCGGATGCGCCTTTTGGAACGGCGCGGGACGTCGCGCCCGATCCCCCTTGCGCCGATGCGGCGGCGGCCCTAAGCCTCGCCTCCATGACCAAGTTCTATGCATTCACCGACGGCGCCTGTTCCGGCAATCCCGGACCGGGGGGTTGGGGCGTCCTGCTGCAGGCCAAGGATGGCGATGCCGTCGTCAAGGAGCGTGAGCTGAAGGGCGGCGAGGCGGTGACCACCAACAACCGGATGGAGCTGCTGGCGGCGATCAATGCGCTCGAGACGCTGGGCCGCGGGACCGAGATCACGGTCGTCACCGACAGCCAGTACGTCAAGAACGGGGTCACCGGTTGGATCCACGGCTGGAAGCGGAACGGCTGGAAGACGGCGGCCAAAAAGCCGGTGAAGAACGCCGAGCTGTGGCAGCGCCTCGACGAGGCGCAGAAGCGCCACCAGGTGGCCTGGGAATGGGTGAAGGGCCATGCCGGTCACCCCGAGAACGAGCGCGCTGACGCGCTCGCCCGGGAAGGCATGGCCCCCTTCAAGTAGCGGCGTGGTCGGTCACTGACCGGCCAGCAGGTCCTCGATCCGGATCGGGAAGCGGCGGACGCGGGTGCCCGTCGCGTGCCAGATCGCGTTGGCGATGGCGCCCACGGTCCCGGTGATCCCGATCTCGCCCACGCCCTTCACGCCAAGCGCGTTCACATGCGGGTCGTCCTCGTGCACGGTGATGACCTCGAGCCCGTGGACATCCGCGTTGACCGGGATGTGGTAGCCCGCGAAATCGCCATTCACGATCCGCCCGGTCCGATGGTCGAAGACCGCCGCCTCGTGCAGGGCAAAGGAAATGCCCCAGATCATCCCGCCCATCAGCTGGCTCTCGGCCAGCCGCGGGTTGATGATCCGCCCCGCCGCGAAGGCCCCGACCAGCCGCGTCACGCGCATTTGGTAGAGGTCGGGGTCGACCTTCACCTCGGCAAAGACCGCGCCGTGCGAATACATCGCGTGGGCGGCCGCGTCCTCGGGGCTGCGCGACGCCTTGCCGGTGCCCACCACCGCCGCACCGCCGGCGCGGGCGATGATGTCGGTAAAGGCCTCGCTCCTGCTGTCGTCCTCGCGGGCATAGAGCCGTCCGTCCCGCGCCACGACCCCGGTGTTGCCGGTGCCAAAGAGCGGGGACGCCGGGTCGGCCGCCGCGATTTCCGCCAGCTGCCGGATCGCGTCGCCACCGGCCGCGTGCAGCGCGCCGCCCGCCGTGGCGGTGTGGCCCGAGCCGCCCGCGACGCCGCCGTCCGGCAGGTCCGAGGTGCCGGATCGGAATTCGACCTTCTCGATCGGCAGGCCGAGGGCATCGGCCCCGATTTGCGCAAGCGCGGTCCAGGCGCCCTGCCCCATGTCGGCCGCCGCGGTTTCGATCAGGCCGGTGCCGTCGGGGCGCAGGGTGGCACGCCCCTCGGCCGCGAACATCGGCGCGGCAAAAAGCGCCGTGCCCATACCCCAGCCGACCAGCATGCCGTCGTCATCCAACATCTGGCGCGGCTTCAACGGGCGGCGGGCCCAGCCGAACCGGGCCGCGCCCTGCTCGTAGCAGTCGCGCAGTGCCTTCGACGAATAGGGTCGCCCGGTGCCCGGCTCGGTCTCGGCATAGTTCCTCAGCCTGAATTCCAGCGGGTCCATCCCGATCTTCTCGGCCATCTCGTCCATCGCGCTTTCCAGCGCGGCGGACCCGGATGCCTCGCCCGGCGCCCGGACGGGACCCGGCGTGCCGATGTTGGCGCGCACCGCCGTGTGTACCGACCTCAGCGCACCGGCGGCATAGAGTCCCTGCGACGCGTTTGAGGCCGGTTCGATGAAGTCGTCGAAGGCCGAGGTGGTGGCCAGCGTCTCGTGGTCGAGGATCGTCATCCGGCCGTCGTCGTCGATCCCGATGCGCAGCCGCTGGCGGGTCGCGCCGCGGTGTCCGGTCGGTCCGAACATCTGGTCGCGGCGCAGCATCAGCTTCACCGGTCGCCCGAGGTCCCGCGCCGCGAGGATGGCCAGCACCTGCGGCCCCTGCACCATCGCCTTGGACCCGAACCCGCCGCCGAGGTAGGGGCTGCGGATGGTGATGTCCTCGGGCGGGATGCCGAGGTAGTAGCCATAGGCCCCGCGCGACATCACGATGGCCTGCGTCGGCAGGTCGAGTTCCAGCTTGTCGCCGTCCCAGCGGGCGACGACGGCGTGGGTCTCCATCGCGTTGTGGTAGTGTTCCGGCGTCTCGTAGGTCAGGTCGACCGCCTGCGTGGCGGCCGCGTGTCCCGCCTCGGTGTCGCCGTGCACGGTCGCGCCGGCCCGGCCAAAGCCGCCGCCATCGCCCTCGAACCTGTCGTCCCCGTCGAGCCCGACCATCGGCGACTCGGCCGCGTACTGCGGGTTCAACAGGCGCGCGCCCTCGTTGGCGGCCTCGAGCGTGTCGCCCAGCACCAGCGCGACCGGCTGGTTGGCGTAGCGGACCACGTCGTTCTGCAGCGCGTCGAAGCGGAAGGCGAACATGAAGGGCTTGGCCTCGGGATCGCCGGCCATCGGCAGGGCATTCTCGGGGGTGTAGATCCTCACGACGCCGGGATGCGCCATGGCGGCGGCGGTGTCGTACTTCACCACCCGCCCCCGCGCGATGGCGGCGGGGACGTAGACCGCGTGCAGCAGGCCTTCGGGGTTGTTGTCGGCGGCGAAGGTGGCGGTGCCGGTGACCTTGGCGATCCCGTCGCGGCGGGTCATCGGCTGGCCGGAGTTCGAACCGAAGCGGGTAGGGCGTGCGTCAAGCATGGGCAGGTTCTCCGAAGGTCGAGGCCGGCAGCGCGGGCACCCGTGCGGGCGTTCCGGCGGCGGCCATGTCGAGCGCCTTGACCGCGGTGCGGCGGGCCAGCTCGATCTTGTAGGCATTGTCGCCCGAGGGCGCGGCGCCTTCGAGCAGGACGGCGGCGGCGCGGTCGAAGAGGTCGCGGTCGGGTGCATGGCCGACCAGCATGTCCTCGGCCTCGGGCACCCGCCACGGCCGCGCGGCGACACCGCCGAGCGCCAGTCGCGCCTCGGCAATCCGGCCGTTGTCGAGCGTGAGGCCCGCGGCCGCCGACACCAGCGCAAAGGCGAAGGAGGTGCGTTCGCGGACCTTGAGGTAGCGGCTGTTGGCCCGCGTGGCGCGGGCGTCGGCGGGCAGCCGCACGGCCAGGACCAGTTCACCCGGCTCAAGCGCAAAGGGCTTGTCCGGGGTGTCGCCGGGCAGGCGGTGGAAGGCCGCCATCGGGATGTCGCGCCCGCCGTTCGGGCCCTGCACCTCGACCACGGCGTCAAGCGCGGCAAGGGGCACGCAGAAGTCCGAGGGGTTGGTGGCGATGCAACCCTCGCTCCAGCCGAGGATCGCATGGGTGCTGTTCACCCCTTCCCGCGCCGCGCAGCCCGCACCCGGTTCGCGCCGGTTACAGGGGCTGTGCGGGTCCTGGAAATAGCTGCAGCGGGTCTGCTGGAGAAGGTTCCCACCCACCGTCGCCGCGTTGCGCAGCTGGCCCGAGGCGCCGGCCAGGATCGCCTCGGCCACCATCGGAAAGGCGGCGGCGAAGTCCCGGTCATGGGCGAGGTCCGAATTTCGCACCATCGCGCCGATCCGGGTGGCCCCGTCGGGCAGGTCCTCGATCGCGGCGAGGCCCGGCAGGCGGGTCACGTCGATCAGCGTGTCGGGCATGGCCGCGCCGGTCTTCATCAGGTCGACCAGGTTGGTGCCGCCGGCCAGGTAGGCCGCGCCGGGGGTCCAGGCGGCCAGGGCCGCGTCCACCGTTGCGGGCTTGATGTAGTCGAAGGGTTTCATGCGTTCACCTTCTCGTCCTGTTCCGCCATCCGGCGGGTGGCATCCATCACCGCCTCGGTGATGCCGTGGTAGGCGGCGCAGCGGCAGAGGTTGCCGCTCATCCCCTCGCGGATGCGCTCGGGGTCGGTGCCGGCCTGGCCCTCGGCGATTAGGCCGACGGCGCTCATGATCTGGCCGGGGGTGCAATACCCGCACTGGAAACCGTCGTGGTCGATGAAGGCGGCCTGCACCGGGTGCAGCACCTCGCCATCGGCAAGGCCCTCGATCGTGGTCACCGCCGCGCCATCGAGTGTCACCGCGAGCGTCAGGCAGGCATTGGTGCGTCGGCCATCGATCAGTACGGTGCAGGCACCGCACTGGCCACGATCGCAGCCTTTCTTGCTGCCGGTCAGGTCCAGCCGTTCGCGCAGGAGGTCGAGGAGGGTGATCCGGGGATCGTCGAGCGTCAGGTCATGACCCGCGCCGTTGACGGTCAGGCTGATGGAGTGGGACATGCGTCCTCCATTGGCTTACATTATGTGGAACTTGGATCGCGCGGCCGATGCCGCGGGATCGGGGGCGGTCGTCCTGGGAAGAGCGGGGCATCGACTTTCTGCCCCCACGTCATTAATATACGGAGGCACCCTCCGTTTAGCAAGGAAAGATTTCGAGGCGATGCAGGAGGCCCGGCGCAAACCCCGCGCAGACGCGCTCAGGAACCGGAGCAAGCTGATCGACGCGGCCAAGGAGATATTGGGCCGGGGCGGTCCCGAGGCAAGCCTCGAGGCCGTCGCGCGCGAGGCCGGGGTGGGCATCGCGACGCTCTACCGGAACTTTCCCACGCGCGAAGACCTGTTCCACGCCGTCTACGCGCACGAGGCCGAACACCTGGTCGAGCTGGCCCAACAGCTGTCCGGCCAGGACGACAAGCTGGGCGCCCTGCGGGACTGGGTGCATGCCCTTATCGACGTGGTCGCCACCAAGCGCGGCATGCTCGGCACGCTGGCGATGGTGCCGACGGACGAGTCGAAAGCGATGTTCGCAGCCCAGGGCGGCCGGATGAAAGAGGCAGGCGCGGCGCTGCTGGCGGCGGCCGTCGAGTCGGGGTCGGTGCGGCCCGACATCACCGGCGACGAGCTGATGAGCACCATCTACGGCCTCTGCTATGCCCAACCGGCCCAGCCGGGATGGCAGGACAAGGTGCTGAAACTGATCGACATATTCCTCGACGGCTTGCGCCGGGGCTGAGGCGGGGCCAAGAAGTTAACGTAGGGTTAACGCAGCCCTCACGCCCGGCGTGCAGAGTTCCATTGCGAATCATCCCCAGAGGGCAATGCAATGGAACCCACCCAACAGCACCTGAGGCGCCCGGCCATCGGCGGCGCGGAACGGGAACAGGCGGCCTATGCGCGGCGCATCAACCAGGCGATCCTGGCGCTGAGCCATCCCGGCAGGCCCGCGCTGAACATCCCGTCGAACGGCGACAACGCCCAGCACGACACCTTTCCGATGGCCTTCACCAAGGGCCTGCACCACGACGCCTTCGGCTTTGCCGCCACGGCGGACTTCGAGGCACTGGTGAAATCGCTGACCCAGTACGGCGCCGCCGGCTACCCCGACGCCGTCTTCGACGTGAAGACCGCGAAGAAGGCGCATGAGACCGTGCCGGAGTTCCTGTCCTGCAAGCCGCGCCCGGCCGAAAACCGCCCGGTCGGTTTCCGCAAGTGGGAAAGCCCGCTGGCCGGCGCCTACTTCTGCAACGACGGCCCGGATCCCGCCGGGGTCGCCATGGCCCCCGCGCCGCGGTTCGGCGGCAGCGAGCTCACCGCCGAGATGGCCGAGGTCTACGCCATGGCGCTGGTCCGCGACATGAGCTTTGACGCGCTGGCCGATCCGACCTCGCCGCTGACCCGGACCACCGTGGGCGGCGCGACGGTCGCCTACACCAAGCGCGACGGCGATCCGGCGACGGTGCAGGACCTGATCGACGCGCTTGGCGATCTCAGCTGGTTCACCTCGCAGACGCCGCGCCGCCCGATCAAGGGGCTGGACGCGACCGATCACGAGAAACGCCGCCGCCTCGGGCAGCCGGTCACAGCCGCCAACCTCTTCCGCGGCAGCGCGCCGGGCGACGACGCGGGCAGCTACATCTCGAGCTTCCTGACGATGGGCGCAGGCCGCCCCACCGGGCACGAGATCGCCTTTGGCGCGCAGACCATCGACCAGCACCTCTACAACGCCAAGCCCGGTCTCGACTACATGACCAGCTGGGCGGAATGGCTGGACGTGCAACAGGGGCTCGACCTGCGCGGGCTCGGCGTGATCGAGGCGCAGCCGACCGCGATGACCACCCCGCGCCACCTGGCGAGCTACGTGCATGTCGATCAGCTCTATCAGGCCTATTTCAACGCCTGCCTGATCCTCCTGACGAACGGGATGCCCGCCGATCCCGGCTTTCCGAACGCGGCCCACGAAACCCGCGGCCCCTTTGCCACCTTCGGCGGCCCTCACATCCTCAGCCTGATGACCGAGGTCGCCTCGCGCGGGTTGCGGGCGGTGCGGCGGCAGAAGTTCCAGATCCACCGCCGGGCCCGTCCCGAACGGCTGGCTGCCATGCTGACGCTGCTGGCGAACGGGCTGGGCGACAAGCTGGGCAATGCCCACGCGGCCGCGCAGGAAATGCTGGACGAACTGGCGCCCTCGGTGCCGGGACCGGCCGGCGAGATCCTGCACTGGGTCCGCCAGTTGAACGCCGACCGCAACGGGGCCGCCTCGGTCGCCGCGCGTCGCTTTGAATGCACCCCGCTCTCGTCGCTTCCGCACCAGCTCAAGGGCGCGGGATTCGACGGCTGCAACTTCCTGCTGCCGATGGCCTTTCCCGAAGGCTCCCCGATGCACCCCGCCTACGGCGCGGGCCATGCAACGGTGGCGGGCGCCTGCGTCACGATGCTCAAGGCGTTCTTCGCGATGTCGAGCGATGCCGCCGACAGCGTGCCGACGACGATGGATGTCATCGGCGGCGACCCGGCACTGACCGTCGAGGGCGAGCTGAACAAGCTGGCCGCCAACATCTCGATCGGGCGCAACTTTGCCGGGGTGCACTACTACACCGACTACTACGACAGCCTCCGCATGGGGGAACGGGTCGCGGTCGGGATGCTGCACGAGATGATGCTCGACTACAACGAGCCGGTGCATCTCAGCTTCCGGGACTTCGACGGGGTCCACGTCAGGATCAGCACGGATGGCGGGCATTCCGCCGCCAGCGTGCAGGTCGCGATCGACGGGGACACCAGTCACACGGCCTTCGCCGCATGGTGGACCAGGAACATCGCCGAGTTCGAGGACAGCAGCCTCGACACCGGCAACCTGGCCAGCTTCGCGGCGCAGATCCTTGCCGGCAAAACCGGCACTCAGGGTGCGACCGCCGCCAAGGTGGCCGCAACCGGCAAGGCCAAGGCGGGAATTGAACCCGCCGAATGAGACCGCCCCGGCCGGCCCTCCCCGGCCGGGGCCCATTATTTCAGCACGATCCTTTTTTGGAGGGCTTCCTGTGATTTCGAATACAGCAGTGCCTTTCAGCCTTCAGGGGCCCTCCACATTCCCCAACGTAAATAAATACACTTCACGGCGAGCAAACCTCAGACTACTCTCCTCACCTGATCCGCAATCGGACACCAGGGTCGAGAGGGGTAGGATGACCTGTCCGAACACGTCCGTCGTTGAAACCGCCCCGTGTCTGGCCCGGCTTTCCCTGCTGGGCCCGTTCCGGTTGACGGACATGGCGGGGCGGGACCTGACCCCCGGCAGCACCCAGCAGCAGGCCATCCTGGCCATCCTCGCCCTCGCCCCCGCCGGGGGCGTGTCGCGGGCGCGGCTGCAGGACCTGCTCTGGCCCGACAAGGACAGCCACCTGGCCGCGCAGAGCCTGCGCACCGCCCTGCACGGGCTGCGGCGCGCCCTGTCCGACCTGCCAGGCCCGGTGGTCGACGCCGACGCCTCGCGCATCCGCCTGCACCCCGGCGCGGTGGTGGTCGACCTGGTCGACATCCGCGCGCGCGGGGCGGTTGCCGTTCCCCTGCCCTGCCGCGCCGCGCCGCCCGACATGCTCGAAGGGATCGACCTGCCGGCCGAGGCTTTCGAGGACTGGCTGCGCGAGCAGCGCGCCTACTGGGGCGGCGTGGTCGAGGACGCGTTGCAGACCGCCACCGCCGCCCGCATCCCGCAGGCCCGGCCCGCCGTCGCCATGCCGCCGACGCTGGTGCCGCCGCTGCGCCGCGCCGAGGGGCCGGTGATCGGCCTGCTGGAGCCGATGGTGCATTCGCGGTCGCACCAGACCCTGTTCTTTGCCGAGGCGCTGATCGACCGGATCGCCACCGGCGCGCAGGATCACCTGGGCGCGCGGACCTACGACTACCGCGACCTCGGCCGCCACCCCGATCCGGCCAGCGTCGCCGCGCGCAGCCCCGACATCTACATCCGCCTGCGCGCCTACGAGGAAGGCGGGGAACACTCCATCCGCGTCCTGGCCATGCGCCATTCGGATCACGAGCTGCTCTGGTCGGTGAACTGCGGCCCGATCCCGGCCGGGCGCGCCACGGTCGAGAACGCCCATGTCCTGGCCCTGTTGGGCGAGACGCTGGACCGCATCGCCGCCAGCGTGCCGCATCCCGCGCATCCGCTGGACGAGATGCCGATCAGCCCGTTCCACGGCCTGATCGCGATGTTCCAGTTCGACCATGCCGCGCTCGAGGACCTGCGCGGCGCCCTGATCCAGAGCGCCGAGCTGACCGGCGCGCCGATCTACCCGGCGCTGCTGGCCTATCTCAACACCTTCTCGGTGGGCGAGCACTGGCACACCTACGACGGCGCCCTGCAAGAGGAGACCCGCGCCCTCGTCGCGCAGGCAGGCGACGCCGACAGCGGCATCGCGCTGGCGCTCGCGGGCCATGCGACCGGCTACATCCTGCACGACCACGACGGCGCCGCCGCCCTGCTGGAACGGGCGATCCGGCGCGGGCCGCATTCGGCCTTTGCCTGGGACCATGTCGCGCTGCACCACCTTTACGCCGGACGCTACGACTCGGCCGCGCGCGCCTCGGACATCGCGATGCGGATGGGGGAACACAACCCGATCCGGTTCACCTTCGAAACCACGCAGTGCATGATCGAAACCCTGCGCGGGCATTTCGACCGGGCGGGCGCCATCGGGCTCGGCATCCTGGCCCGGCGGCCGAAGTACGGCGCGGCGCTGCGCTATGCCTCGGTCAGCCTGGCCCATGTCGGGCGCACCGCCGAGGCGCAGGACCTCGTTGCCCGGATCCACGCGATGGATCCCGAATTCTCGTCCGAATGGGTGGCGACCAACCGCATGGCCGTGCGCGACAGCACGGCGAAATCCATCCTCGAACTGGGCCTCAGGAAGGCCGGAGCATGAGGGCAGAGCCATGAATCCTTTCAGCACGTTCCTGTCAAAGACCTGGCTGCTCGCGGTCGGGGACAGTTTCGAAACCGTCGACCAGGAGACGCTCAAGGACACCGGCCTGGGGGCCGGCGGCGTGTTCGAAGCCTCAACCCTGCTGGCGACCCCGCCGGGCGCCGGCGCGGCCTCGGCGCTGTTCAACCGGAACCGCAATCGCAACCGCAACAGGAACCGCAATCGCAACAGGAACCGGAACAGGAACCGCAACCGCACCTCGCTCGACCTGGCGCAGGCGGTCGGCGACACGCCGGATATCCTGCTGCCGTGGCAGGAGGTCGACCGCCTGCACCGGCTGCGCGAGCACTGGACCGACCTGCCCCTGCCGCTGCCGCCGTCGCCGGCGGAGTTCCACGCGCAGACGCTGGGCCTGCTCGAGAAACAGGCCGCCCTGCGCACCTACGAGGAAGAGGGCCGGCGGGACGAGATCGTGCGCGAGCAGGAGCTGGAGCTCTCCGGCTACCTCCGCCCGCTCGGCGTGCAGGAACCCGGCGCGGTGCCACACACCACGGCGCTGTTCCTGATCCTCGCCCGGCTCTGCGAAGAGATCGGCCTGCGCTACAAGGATCGCTATGACGCGCCGCGCCCCGGCGTGATCAACGCGCGCATCAAACCCTTCGTCCCGACGCCCCGGCACCCGACCTACCCGTCCAACCACGCCTTCTTTTCCTATGCCGTGGCCTTCGTCTTTGCCCGCGTGGCGCCCGAACACCCCGGCATCGCCGAGCTGTTCCTGAGCGCCCGCCGCATCGCCGAGAACCGGGAATGGGCGGGCCTGCACTATCCGGCCGACACCGCCGCGGGGCGGGCGCTGGCGCGGATGATGACGCCGGTCTTCGAGGTTGTGCTCGAGGACCAGATGCTGCTGGCGCGGTCGGAATGGACCTGAGGGGGAGAGACCGATGAACACGCTCGACATCGACACCGACGCCGACCGGGGCCCGGGCACCTACAGCGCCTACCACGCGCTCTGGCACCTCGTGGACATCGGGGTGGTCGAGGACCTCGCCGGTTTCGCGGCCGAGGGCTGGGATGCCGCCGCGGACCGGATCGCGGGCGGCGGACGCCCCGCGACGGTGGCGCTGATCGACACCTCGGTCGCGGCCCACCCGAACCTCGCGACGGCGATCGACCGGGACCGCGCGATCGACTTCTTTTCGGGGCGCCTCGGGATCGCCGCGGACCCCGCCGCTCTGGCACAGGTGCTGGGCGGGACCGACACCGCCCGGCCGGGCTGGGTGCCCGCGGGGGCCGATGCGCTCTGGACCGCAATGGTCGATTACCTGGCGACGCCCGCTGCCTCGCCCCACGGATCGCAGGTCCACGCCGCGACGCGCGACAGCTTCTCGGCCCACGGGACGGCGATGGCGGGCCTGATCGGCGCGCGGCCCGTCCCCCGGCCGAGGTCGAGGTGTCGAGCCCCGGTGTCCTCGACCTCACCACCGGAGAGGCGGTCGAGACCGGCGAGGGCGCGGGCCTCGGGCTGGCCTACGCGGGGGTCGATCCGTTCTGCCGGATCGTCCCGATCTCGACCAATTTCGACCCTGAACCGGAGCAACTGGTGCTCTCCCTGCTCTACGCGGTGCTGATCCGCGCCGACGTGATCGTGCTGGCCCGCGACTTCCCCTCGCCCGCCAGCCTTGCGCCGGAAAGCGACCCGGACGACACGCAGGCGCTGTCCCGCGCGCTCGGCGTCGGGCTGCGGGACACGGAGATGGAGCTATGGGCCCTGCTCGACACGCTGGTGCAGGCCATCGCCGACCGTGTCCCGATGATCTGCGCGGCCGGGAACGGTGCGCAGGCAACGCTGCTCTATCCCGCCAGCCTTGCCGCCCCGGGCAACGGCATCGTCGCGGTTGGCGCGCGGACGGCCGCGGGCCAGCCTGCCAGCTACACGCCGGTGTCGGACATGGTCACCCTCTACGCCCCGAGCGGGGACGGCGAGCGGCTGGATGCCGAGCTGCAGCGCGTCGACACGCAGGCGCCGGGCTACGATCCGTCGGACCATTCGGCGGCCTATCGCGACGACCTCAAGGTGTTCGATGCCGACAGCGGCGCGCCCGACGCGCATACCTTCGCGCCGCAGGACCTCGTCTCGACCGATGTGCCGGGGCGGGCAGGCTACAACTCCAGCCCCTATGCAGATGCCTACGGACCGAACCAGTCGGTGCTCGACTACCGCTCGGCCTTCTGCCGGTTCAGCGGCACCTCCGGCGCGGTGGCGGTGACGGCGGGGCTGGTGTCGCTGGCGGTGTCGGCCGGGCGGCTCGCGGTCGGATCGCCCGGCGACGGCGCGGCGGCCAAGGCGCTGCTGACCGGCGGCGCGGCGAGCGTCCATGCCACGGCCGAACCCCGGCTGAGCTGGGCCGCCTTCTCGCCTCCGACCTGAGCGCGGTCACTTGTTGCTGTAGCGATCCCAGAGCCAGAGCACGACCAGCGCACCGACGACCGCGCCGATGATCCCGCCGAGAAGGCCAAGCGCGGCCAGCACCAGCTTGAGGACGAAGCCGCCGATCACCGCGCCCGCCATGCCGATGATGACGGTCTGCGCCGGCGTCGCCTTGATGTCGAGCATCCGGGTGGCGATCCAGCCCGCCGCGGCGCCGATCAGGATCCAGAGGAGAATGCCCATGGCTCAGCTCCCCCGGTAGGTCGAGTAGCCGAAGGGGGAGAGCAGCAGCGGCACGTGGTAATGCGCGTCCACGTCCGAGATGCCGAAGCGGATCGGCACCTCGTCGAGGAACAGCGGCTCATCCCCCGCCTGCCCCGAGGCGCGCAGGTAGTCGCCCGCCTGGAACATCAGTTCGTACTCCCCGGTGGAAAAGCTTTCCTTCGGCAGGATCGGGCTGTCGGTGCGGCCGTCGTCGTTGGTCGTCATCTCGGCCAGCAGGGTCCGGGTGTCGCCCACGATCCGCGTCAGCGTGATCCGGAGGCCCGCGGCGGGCAGGCCCCGCGCGGTGTCCAGAACATGCGTGGTCAGGTAGCCTTCAGCCATTTCGCGTGCCTTCCGCTTGCAAGTGGGCCGGTGCCGGTCTTTGATGACCGGCACCGCTCGAAAGGAGACAAGCACATGCAGCGATATCCGCGCAACCTGATCGGATATGGTCCGACCCCGCCCGACGCACGGTGGCCGGGTGGCGCGAAGATCGCGGTGAGTTTCGTGCTGAACTACGAAGAGGGCGGCGAGAACAACATCCTGCATGGCGACGCCGCGTCCGAGGCGTTCCTGAGCGAGATCGTCGGCGCCGCCCCGTGGGAGGGCAAGCGCCACTGGAACATGGAGTCGAACTACGACTACGGCGCGCGCGCGGGGTTCTGGCGGCTGCACCGGCTGTTCACCGGGGCCGGCATTCCCTTGACAGTCTACGGCGTGACCACCGCCATGGCGCGGTCGCCCGAGCAGGTCTGGGCGATGCAGGAGGCCGGGTGGGAGGTCGCATCCCACGGGCTGAAATGGATCGAGCACAAGGACATGGACGCGGCCGAGGAGCGGCGTCACATGGAGGAGGCCGTCCGCCTGCACACCGAGGTGACGGGTGAACCGCCGCTTGGCTGGTACACCGGGCGCTGTTCGATGAACACGGTGGAACTGGCGGCCGAGATGGGCATGAAATGGGTCTCGGACACGATCGACGACGACCTGCCCTATTGGCACGCGAACGGCGAGACGCTGGTGATCCCCTACACGATGGACGCCAACGACATGCGCTTTGCCGTGGCCGCCGGGTTCGGCGGGCCCGACGAGTTCTTTGCCCATCTCAAGGACAGTTTCGACGCGCTCTACGCCGAGGGGCAGGCGGGCGCCGCCAAGATGATGAGCATCGGCATGCACTGCCGCCTGCTGGGCCGCCCGGGCCGGGTGCAGGCGCTGAAACGGTTCGTGGACTACGCGCAGGGGCACGAAGGCGTCTGGTTCCCCCGCCGGATCGACATCGCCCGCCACTGGGCCGAGGTGCATCCGCCGGTGCGGCCCGACCTGGTGCCGTCCGAGATGGAGCGCGCCGCCTTTGTCGCGGCCTTCGGCGGCATCTACGAACATTCGCCCTGGGTGGCCGAACGCGCGTTCGAGCTGGAACTGGGCCCCGCGCACGACCGGGCCATCGGGCTCTGGAACGCGCTGGCGCGGGCGTTCCGGTCCGCCTCGGACGCGGAGCGGCTGGAGGTGCTCAAGGCGCACCCCGACCTCGCGGGCAAGCTGGCGCAGGCCAAGCGGCTGACGGCCGAGAGCACGTCGGAACAGGCCTCGGCCGGGCTCGACGCGCTGACCGATGCCGAGCGTGCCGCGTTCGAGGCGCACAACACCGCCTACACCGCGAAATTCGGCTTTCCCTTCATCATCGCCGTAAAGGACAACACCAAGGCCAGCATCATGGCGGCCTTCGAGACCCGGCTTGCCAATGACCGCGAGACCGAGTTCAAGGCGGCCTGCGCCCAGGTGGAGCGCATCGCCTATCACCGGCTGAAGGACCTCTTGCCGTGACCCGTAGCTATTTTTCCGACTGGGGCGGCCTGCCCTCGCAACGCAACATCATCGCCGGCCGCGCCGTGTTCACCGAGGCCTATGCCTTCATGCCGCGCCGGGTGCAGTCGGACATCACCGCGAGCCTGCTGCCCGGCTGGGACGACACGCGCGCCTGGATCCTCGCCCGCCCGCTGACCGGGTTCGCCGAGACTTTTGCCGAGCTGATCCTCGAGATGAAGCCGGGCGGCGGGTCCGAGAGCCCGGAGCCGGACGCGGGCGTGCAGGGCGTGATCTTTGTCCTTGAGGGCGAGCTGACGCTGAACGTCGATGGCGCGACCCACGTGATGGAGCCGGGCGGCTTCGCCTACCTGCCGCCGGGAACGGACTGGTCGGTGCGCGCGGGCGACAGCCGCGCGGTGGCCGTCTGGATCCGCAAGCGCTACGAGGCGGTGCCGGGCCTCGACGCGCCTGACGTGGTGGTCACCAACGACCGCGACGTGACCCCGGCCGAGATGCCGGACACCGAGGGGCGCTGGTCGACCACGCGGTTCGTCGATCCGACCGACCTGCGCCACGACATGCATGTGACCATCGTGAACCTGCACCCCGGCGCCGAGGTGCCCTTTACCGAGACGCACGTGATGGAACACGGCCTGCTGGTGCTGCAGGGCATGGGGGTCTACCGGCTGAACCGCGACTGGGTCGAGGTCGAGGCGGGCGATTTCATGTGGCTCCGCGCCTTCTGCCCGCAGGGCTGCCACGCCAGCGGGTCCGAACCGTTCCGCTACCTGCTCTACAAGGACGTCAACCGCCACCCGAGGCTGGAGCTGTGAGCACGATCCACGCCGAGCCGCTGACGGCCGAGGCCTTCGCCCCGTTCGGCGACGTCCTCGACATCGCGGGCGCGCCGGACAAGGTGATCAACGCGGGCTGGTGCGACCGCTACCACGACCGCGCGACGCTCGATTTCGGGCCGGGCGGCCGGGCGGGCATCAGCCTTTTCCGCGCGCGGCCCCGCGACCTGCCCTATGAATGCGACATGCTGGAACGCCACCCCGAGGGCTCCCAGGCCTTCATCCCGATGGCGCCGATGCGCTGGCTGGTGATCGTCGCACCCGATGCGGATGGCCGCCCCGGCGCGCCGCGCGCCTTCCTTCCGGTCGAGGGGCAGGCGGTGAATTTCCACCGCGGGACGTGGCACGGAGTGCTCACGCCTTTGGCAGAACCGGGCCTCTTTGCCGTGATCGACCGCATCGGCGACACGCCGAACCTGCAAGAATGCTTTCTTGATGAGCCATTTGTCGTAATCTCGTGACGGACCCGCCCGCGAGAGGTGGGCCGGAACACCAACGGAACGGGACAAAACAAATGGCTGATACTGCCACCTACAGGGACACCTCGCTCGGCACGCCCGAGCAGCTGCGCGATCCGAACTACACGCCGCCGATCGGCAAGGCGGTGCCGCTCGGCATCCAGCACGTGCTGGCGATGTTCGCTTCGAACGTCACGCCGGCGATCATCGTGGCGGGGGCCGCGGGCTTCGGCTTCGGCTCGAACAGCCCGGACTTTCCGAACCTGATCTACATGATCCAGATGTCGATGCTCTTTGCCGGCATCGCCACGCTGTTCCAGTCGATCGGCGTCGGGCCGGTCGGGGCGCGGCTGCCGATCGTGCAGGGGACGAGCTTTGCCTTCCTGCCGATCATGATCCCCGCCGTCGCCGGACAGGGCGTCGCGGGCATGGCCGGCCTGATGACGGGCATCCTGATCGGCGGCGTCTTCCACTTCTTCCTCGGCACCTTCATCGGACGGCTGCGCTTTGCCCTGCCGCCGCTGGTGACCGGGCTGATCGTGCTGATGATCGGTCTTTCGCTGATCAAGGTCGGCATCCAGTACGCCGCCGGCGGCGTGCCCAAGATGGGAACCGAGGCGTTCGGCACCTTCGCCATGTGGTTCCCGGCGCTGGTCGTGATCGTCGTCACCCTGTCGATCAAGTTCTTCACCAAGGGCCTCGTCTCGGTCTCGGCGATCCTGATCGGCCTGATCGCGGGCTACGTCGTGGCGCTTCTCATGGGGCAGGTCAGCTTCGGCAACGTCGGCAACGCCGCCGTCTTTGCCCTGCCGATGCCCTTCAAGTGGGGGATGGAGTTCGACGTCGCGATCATCGTCGGGATGATGTTCATGGCCGTGATCTCGGCCATCGAGACGGTCGGCGACGTCAGCGGCATCTGCAAGGGCGGCGCGGGCCGCGAGGCGACCGACAAGGAGATCGCGGGCGCGACCTATGCCGACGGCCTGGGCACCGCGGTGGCCGGCATCTTCGGCGGGCTGCCCAACACCTCGTTCAGCCAGAACGTCGGCTTGATCTCGATGACCGGGGTGATGAGCCGCCACGTCGTCACCATCGGCGGCATCTTCCTGATCGTCTGCGGGCTGGTCCCCAAGGTCGGGGCCATCGTGTCGACCGTGCCGATCAACGTGCTGGGCGGTGGCGTGATCGTCATGTTCGGCATGGTCGCGGCGGCAGGCATCAACATGCTGTCGGACGTGAAGTGGAACCGCCGGAACATGGTGATCTTCGCGGTCTCGCTCTCTGTCGGTTTCGGCCTGCAGCTTGAGCCCTCGGCGCTGCAACACCTGCCGAAATGGCTGCAGATCCTGCTGACCTCGGGCCTGCTGCCGGCGGCCGGGCTGTCGATCGCGCTGAACCTGCTGCTGCCCGAAGAGCTGGAGTAGGGCCACAGCCAGAGCATCCGGAAAAGGCCCGCCCCGGCGGGCCTTTTTCATGGCCGGGGCGTCACGCCGTGTCGTGCCCCATCACCCCCGCGAGCGCCGCGTCAAGCGCCGCCTCGTCGTCGAACCGCATCCGTACGGGCAGCGTCAGAACCCTGCCCCGCCAGTCCGGCGGCAGGCGGACGGCATCCTTTTCGGTCGTCACGATCTGCGCCCCATGCTGGGCCGCGTCACGTTCGAGCCGGGCCATGATCGCGGGCGTCAGCGGCTGGTGATCCGACAACGCAACCGTCTGCACCAGGTCGGCGCCGAGAGATTTCAGGGTCGAGAAGAACTTGCCCGGATGCCCGATCCCCGCGAAGGCGAGGTAGGGCGTGCCGTGCCAGTCCATCCCCATCTGCAGCGGCTCGAGCGACGCGGTCAGGTGCGGCACGGTGACCTGTGCGCCCCAGCGGTCGTGAAACGCGGACTGCGCCCTGGGCTGGCCGACCGAAAGCACCATGTCCGCCCGCGCCATGCCGGCCGCGACGGGTTCGCGCAGCGGTCCCGCCGGGATGCAGCGTCCGTTGCCGAAGCCGATGACCGCATCGACCACCACGATCGACAGGTCCTTCTTCAGCGCCGGGTTCTGGAAGCCGTCGTCGAGCAGCAGGACCCCGGCCCCCGCCGCCACCGCCGCCTGCGCGGTCGCCACACGGTCGCGGCCGACCCAGACCGGCCCGAAGGCCGCCATCAGCAGCGGCTCGTCCCCGACCTCGTCGGCGCGGTGCTGCCGTTCGTCGACCCGCAGCGGCCCTTCGAGCGATCCGCCGTGACCGCGCGACAGGACGTGGGCCGCGACGCCGCGGTCGGCCAGCCGCTGCAGCAGGGCGATCACGGTCGGCGTCTTGCCGGTGCCGCCTGCGTTGATGTTGCCGACGCAGATCACCGGGACGCCGGGATCGAACCCCGCCTGCCCCGCCAGCCGCCGCCGCGTCGCCATGCCGTAGACCGCGCCGAGCGGGGCCAGCAGCGTCGAGGCGATGCCGGGCGGGCGGTGCCAGAAGCCGGGCGCGCGCATCAGAACTGCCCGTCCAGGGCGTCGCCGACGAGGGTCAGGAGCTCGTCCGTCGCCTCGGCCCCCTCGGTCGCCAGCGCCCAGGCCGCATGGGCCATGGCGGCCGCCTGGTCGGGGGCGCTGATCCGGGTGACCGCGGCGGCAAGGCCCGGGGCGTCACGCACGATCCGGGCCGCGCCCTCGCGCACCATCTTCTCGTAATCGGCGAGGTAGCTGTCGGTGTTCGGCCCCGACAGGATGGCCGAGCCGAGCGCCGCCGGTTCATAGGGGTTGCAGCCGCCCTTTCCGGCGACCAGCGAAGACCCCATGAAGGCGATCGGCGACAGCCGGTACCAGAGCCCCATGTCGCCGTGGGTGTCGCCCAGCAGGACCTGCGTCGCCTCGCCCGGCAGCTCGGTCTCGGACCAGCAGACGTGGCGAAAGCCCTCGTCCTTCAGCGCCGCGCGTGCCGCGGGGCCCTGGGATTCCTCGCGCGGGACGAGGATCAGCAGAAGGCGGTGGTTGGCGCGCGAGGCCTGGCGGTGCGCGCGCAGGACGGTGTCGATCTCGGCCTCGTCGACCATGGCGGCCAGCCAGACCGCGCGGCCGGCGATGGCGGCGGAAAGCTCGCTCCGCTCCTCTTCGTTGCAGCTCAGCGCGCGGTCGCTTTCCTGCAGCGGGCCGGTGATCTCGATCTGTTCGGCCGGAAGGCCCAGCCGCTGCAGCCGGCGCGCGGCATTGGCGGTGCGGGCAAAGGCGCGGCCGAACTGGCTGATGACCCCGCGCGACATGTCGGGCAGCCAGCGCCAGCGGGCTTCCTCCAGCGCGGTCTCCTCGGCGTCGACGAGGCACATCCTGAGCCCCGCGCGCCCCGCCGTGGTCAGCAGGGCCGGGCGCAGGTGGCCGTTCGACCAGAGCAGGAGGTCGGGCTTCCAATGGGCCAGGAAGGCCTCGGAAGCGCCGATGTTTTCCGGCGGGACATCACCTGGAATGACATTTTCAGGCAATGATTTCAATGGGATGACATCATCACCGCAGGTCATCAGGACATGGGTGCCGGGGCGTTCGCGGTCGATCCGTTTGGCCAGTTGCACCAGCCCCGCCATCGCCGCCTGCGAGGCGACGTGGATCCAGACCAGCCGCCCCCGGGGACGGGCCGTGTCGGGCGGGGACCAGTCGGGCGGAACCGGACGACGGGCCAGCGCCAGGTAGGCGGACAAGCTGACCGATCGTGCCATTCAGACCCTCAGTTGCCCAGTTCTTCGGTCGGCGAGGCGGGAATTTCCTCGTCCCGCAGGCGGTGGATGTGGGCGATGTAGTAGCGCATGTGGGCGTTGTCGACGGTGCGCTGCGCCTCGGCCTTCCAGGCGTCGTAGGCGGTGGCATAGTCGGGATACATGCCGACGATATGGATGGCGTCGACGTCCTTGAAGACGTTCTTCGTGGGATCGACAAGCTCGCCGCCGAAGACGAGGTGAAGGCGCTGCATCGCGGGGTCCTTTGCATTGGGCCGGGTCGTTGACCGGGAGTCTAAGCATTGCTCGGGGGGATGAAAAGCACCGGCCGGTTAACAGCGTCTTTGCGCCGCGTGCCGGCGCGGGTCGGCACGCGAGGGGGCGCGGGCCGGTGAAGGTGTGCCCGCGCGATTGCGCGACCCTTGTGATGTGCCCGCGCGATTGCGCGGGCGGGGGCCTTGCGGTAGGAAACCGCGACCGCGCGAGGGAGAACCCATGTCCATCAACAGCTTCGGCCACCTGTTCCGGGTCACCACCTGGGGCGAAAGCCACGGGCCCGCGCTTGGCGCGACGGTGGATGGCTGCCCGCCGGGCGTCGAGGTCGACGCGGCGGCGATCCAGCAGTGGCTCGACCGGCGCAAACCGGGCACCTCGAAGTTCACCACCCAGCGGCGCGAGGCGGACGAGGTCGAGATCCTGTCGGGCGTGTTCGAGGGGCGTTCGACCGGCACGCCGATCCAGCTGATGATCCGCAACACCGACCAGCGGAGCAAGGATTACGGCGAGATCGCCGAGAAGTTCCGCCCCGGTCATGCCGACATAACCTATTGGCAGAAATACGGGATCCGCGACTATCGCGGCGGCGGGCGGTCCAGCGCACGCGAAACCGCGGCCCGCGTGGCGGCCGGCGGCGTGGCGCGGGCGGCGCTTGGGGTGCTGGCGCCCGAGGTGAAGATCACCGGTTACATGGTCCAGATGGGGCCGAAGAAGATCGACCGGGAGGCATTCGACGCCGCCGAGATCGAGCGCAACCCGTTCTGGGTGCCGGATGCGGGCGCGGCGGCGGATTGGGCTGAGTACCTGGATTCGCTCAGGAAATCCGGGAATTCAGTGGGCGCGGTGATCGAGGTCGTGGCCTCGGGCGTGCCGGCCGGACTGGGCGCGCCGATCTACGGCAAGCTCGATACCGACCTAGCCGCGGCGATGATGTCGATCAACGCGGTGAAGGGCGTCGAGATCGGCGAGGGCATGGCCGTCGCCGAACTGACGGGCGAGGCCAACGCCGACGAGATCTTCATGGGGAACGACGGCAAGCCGGTTTATTCCTCGAACCACGCGGGCGGGATTTTGGGCGGGATTTCAACGGGTCAGGACGTGGTCGTCCGCTTTGCGGTCAAGCCGACCTCGTCGATCCTGAAACCGCGGCAGACGATCACCAAGGCCGGCGAGGCGACCGAGATCATCACCAAGGGGCGGCACGATCCCTGCGTCGGGATCCGCGCGGTTCCAGTGGGCGAGGCGATGATGGCCTGCGTGATCCTTGACCATCTGTTGCTGCACCGTGGCCAGATCGGCGATGCCGGCGGGCGGATCGGGTGATTTCGGGGCGGTTTCGGGGTGGGGTGGAACCCCACCCTACGCCGGGCCCGTCGGGACGGGGTTAAGCCTGCGAACGGGACGTCGGTATTGCGTCGGTATCACGTCGGTATCGCGTCGGTGTTTTCCGCCGCGGTCACCGAGCCGTTCACGTAATCGCGCGGCGCGGCGCCGGTGACCCGCCGGAACATCGCGGTGAAGGCCGCGGGGGTGTCGTAGCCGAGGTCGAGCGCGACGCCGGTCACCGGCTCCCGCGCCAGCAGGCGCGGCACGGCGGCCAGCACCACGGCCCGCTGGCGCCAGTCGCCGAAGGAGAGTCCGGTGCCCTCGCGAAAATGCCGGGTGAAGCTGCGGCGGCTCATGTTCAGGCGGTCGGCCCAGCGGTCGATCCCCTGCCCGGCATCCGGGGCGAGCAGGAAATCCGAACAGAGCTGGCGCAGGGCGGGATCGGCGGGCATCGGCACCGAGAGGGGGATCGGCTCCAGCCGCGCGACCTCGTGCAGGAGCAGCGCCAGGAGGGCGGCATCGCGGCTGTCGGTCGGCGCTTCGGCAACGATCTCGGCAGCCTCGGCGATCAGGCAGCGCATCAGGGTCGAGACGGCGAAGACCTCGCACCGGTCACCGGGCAGCCGCGCCGCGGGCGGCACGGCACCGGGCCGCAGGTAGAGGCTGCGCATCTGCACCTCGCCGATCATCCGGACCTCGTGGGTGATGCCCGGCGGGATCCAGAGGACCCGCTCGGGCGGCATCATCCAGGCGCCGTCGCGGGTGCGGACCAGCGCGATCCCGGTGAGGCCGTAGAGCAGTTGCCCGCGCGGGTGGCTGTGCGGTTCGATCAGCAGGCCATCGGGATAATCCTGCCGGCGGCGCAGGATGTCCGCGCCCTCGGCCCGCATCGCCTGCACCTCGGGCGGTATGGTTCCGATCAACTGGCCCATTTGCGATAGAACTTGTCCCGCTGCGAATTGTGGGCCAAGCCTGCCACGGGGCATATGGGCGGCACAAGACCCGAGGACTCGACCATGACCGCCCATTTCCCCCAGGAGACCACCCCCCGCCTGACCGCGAACCGCGTGCTGGCCGGTGCCTCGCTGGGACATTTCACCAACGACCTGCTGCAATCGCTTCTGCTGGCGAGCTATCCCGTCTTTCGCGGCGGCTTTGACCTGAGCTTTGCGCAGCTCGGGCTGATGACGTTCTGCTACCAGATCACCGCCTCGCTGCTGCAGCCTGTGGTGGGCGCGGTGACGGACAGGCGGCCGATGCCGTTTGCGCTGCCGATGGCGATGGTGGTGAGCTTCTCGGGGCTCGTGGTGCTGGCGTTCGCCGGCAGCTATGCCGCTCTGCTGGTCGGCTGCGTGATGCTGGGCTGCGGGTCGTCGATCTTTCACCCCGAGGCGGCCCGGGTCGCGCGGCTGGCCTCGCAGGGCAGTTTCGGCATGGCGCAGAGCTATTTCCAGCTGGGCGGCAACGCCGGGTCGGCCGTGGGGCCGCTGGTCGTTGCCGCGGTGATCCTGCCGCATGGCCAGCAGGCCATCGCCTGGTTCGCGCCGGTGGCGGCGGCGGGGGTGATCCTGCTTGCGGCCATCGCCCGCTGGGCCCACGGTCGCCCGGCCCCGGCCAGCCGCCGCCGGGCGGGTGCCGCGCCGGTGGCGCCGGTGCACGTCAAGCGGGGCATCGCGATCCTGCTGGCGCTGATGTTTTCCAAGTTCTTCTACATGGCGAGTTTTTCCAGCTACTACGTGTTTTACCTCGCCCACCGGTTCGGGATGGGCGAGGGCGAGGCGCAGATGGGGCTGTTCGTCTTTCTCGCCGCCGTGGCGCTTGGCACGATCCTCGGCGGCAAGCTGTCGGACCGGCTGGGCACGCGGGCGGTGATCGCGATCTCGTTCTGGGGGGCGCTGCCGTTTGCACTGGCCCTGCCCTACGCCGGGCTGTGGCTGACGATGGGGCTGGCGGTGACGGTGGGCTTCCTCATGGCCTCGGCCTTTCCGGCGATCGTGGTGCATGCGCAGGCGCTGATGCCCGGCCGGGTCGGCATGGTGTCGGGGCTGTTCTTTGGCCTCGCCTTCGGCATGGGCGGGCTGGGGGCTGCGCTGCTGGGGGTCGCGGCGGACCACGTGGGGATCGAGACGGTCTATGCCGTCTGCGCCTTCCTGCCGCTCTTCGGATTGCTGATCCCGTTGCTGCCGACCTCGCCGGAGTGAGCTACTCCGCCGCCTTGCGGCGGCGGGCGAAGAGGTCGACGTAGCGCTGCCGCGCCTCGGGCAGGGGTTTCGAGCCGAGGTCGGGGGCGAGCTTGTTCTGCAGGAAGTGGCCGGTGGTGCGGAAGGCGTCCGCGATCTCGTGATCGGGCGCGTCGCCCTCGCCCTTCAGGACCGGCGGCAGGGGCAGGAGGCGCGCGGCCCAGTCGCCCGCCCCCTGGGCCGAGACGGCGCGGCCGGTGCGCGGGCTGACGTAATCGAGCGACACGTTGCGGCCGGTGACGGCACAGGCCGAGAGGTCGAGGCCGTAGCCGGTTTCCTCGAGCAGGGCGACCTCCCACCTGAGATAGGCGAGCGGCCAGAGGTCATCGTCGCCCAGCAGGTCGAGAAGCGCCTCGGTCCGCTGGTAGAGCGCCAGGTGCGCCTCGCGTTCGGGCAGGCAGAAGCTGAGGAGCGCGCAGACCGCGTTCAGCCCGGCCAGCGACATCCGGTCGGACATGGCAGCGGCGCGGGAGCGGACGGGTTCGACGGTGAAATGGCCCAGGTGATCCTCGAGCCGGGCGCGCCAGGAGATGTCGACCTGGGCGCCGGGCTGGAGGATCGGGGTCATCCGGCGCGAGGTGCCGCCGCGCACGACGCCGACATGGCGGCCCCGCGAGGGGGTGAAGACCTCGACGATGGCCGCGTTTTCGCCGTGGCGCCGCACGGCGAGGATGATGCCCTGATCCCGCCAATCCATGCGCGCATCATCTGCCGTGGTGCGGGGCGGGGCAAGGTGCCGCGATCACGCCCGTTCGAGGGCGAGGCGCAGGCCGAGCGCGGCGAAGCTGGCGGCAAAGACCCGGCGCAGCCAGGTCATTGCGGTTTCGCTTTCCACCACCGCGCGGCGCATCAGACCGGCGGCGAGCGCGTAGAGCAGCATCACCGCGAAGGTCATCGCGACGAAGCCCGCGCCGAGGGTCAGCAGGTCGCGGGTGGGGGTCAGGCTGCCCGCAGGCATGAACTGCGGCAGGAAGGCCAGGAAGAACATCGGCAGCTTGGGGTTCAGCAGGTTCAGCGCGATGGCCCGGCCCATCAGGCGGGCGGGCGTCAGAGTGCGCGCCCGGGCCTCGGGCGTGATGGCCAGCGCGCCGGTGCCGCGCAGCGTGGTCCAGGCCATCCAGAGCAGGTAGGCGACGCCCGCGAACTTGATCGCCTGGAAGAGCACGGCCGAAGTGTGCAGGATCGCGGCAAGGCCAAGGAGCGCGACGGCAAGGTGCACGACGGTCGCCAGGGTGCAGCCGATGGCGGCCCAGATGCCCGCGCGAAGGCCGCCGCCGATGGACATGGAGAGCGTGTAGACCACGCCGATGCCGGGGGCGAGGCAGACGATCAGGACGGTGAGAAGGTATTCGGGGGACATCGGTGACCTCGCGTGGTTGCGCGGCCACCCTGCCCCCGGGTCAGGCCCGGTGCAAGCGTCAGGCCGGTTCGCGCAGGACGCGGGGGACCTTGAACTCGACGTTTTCCTGCGCGGTCTCGACCATCTCGACGGTGACGTCGTAGCGCGCGCGTAGGGCATCGATGACCTCGTTCACCAGCACCTCGGGGGCGCTGGCGCCGGCGGTGATGCCGATGGCGCGGCTGCCCTCCAGCGACCGCCAGTCGATGTCGGTGGCCCGCTGGACCAGCTGCGCGTAGGAGCAGCCGTTGCGTTCACCCACCTCGACCAGGCGGCGGGAATTCGAGGAGTTCGGCGCGCCGACCACCAGCAGGGCGTCGATCCGGGGCGCCATCGCCTTGACCGCTTCCTGGCGGTTGGTGGTGGCGTAGCAGATGTCTTCCTTGTGCGGGCCGACGATCTGCGGGAACCGCGCGGTGAGCGCCGCGACGATGCCCTTGGTGTCGTCGATCGAGAGCGTGGTCTGGGTGACGAAGGCCAGCCTGGCCGGGTCGCGCACGGCAAGGGTGGCGACGTCAGTCTCGGTCTCGACCAGCAGGACCTCGCCCTCGGGGAGCTGGCCCATGGTGCCGATCGTCTCGGGGTGGCCGGCATGACCGATCATGACGATCTGCAACCCGTTCTCGTGGTGACGCTCGGCCTCGATATGGACCTTGGAGACCAGCGGGCAGGTGGCGTCGACAAACACCATCTCGCGGCGCGCGGCCTCGGCCGGGACGGCCTTGGGCACGCCGTGCGCCGAGAAGATCACCGGGCGGTCGGGCGGGCATTCGTCGAGTTCCTCGACGAAGACGGCGCCGAGGTCGCGCAGGCCGTCGACCACGAACTTGTTGTGCACGATCTCGTGCCGCACGTAGACCGGGGCGCCCCATTTCTGGAGCGCCATCTCGACAATCTTGATCGCACGATCCACGCCCGCGCAGAATCCGCGCGGGGCAGCCATGTACACGGTGAGCGGCGGGCGGGCGGTCATCTTGGTCGTTCCCCGGACTTGATCCCCATCAGTCCCCGACCTAGTCGACCGAACCGCCCGCGTCCAGTGCGGGCGGCCCCGATCCGCCGTCCTCTCAGGTGCTTGCGCCGGAGGCAACCGCGCGCACGCGGTCGTCGTTCTGCTCGCGCGGCGGGCGGCCGATGACTTCCTTCAGCTCGTCGAGCTCGATGAAGTTGTCGGCCTGGCGGCGCAGCTCGTCCGCGATCATCGGCGGCTGGCTGCGGATCGTCGAGACGACCGAAACGCGAACACCTTGACGTTGCAGGCTTTCCACGAGCGGCCGGAAGTCCCCATCCCCGGAGAACAGCACGATGTGGTCAATCCGCGGCGCAAGTTCCATGGCGTCGACCGTCAGCTCGATGTCCATGTTCCCCTTGACCTTGCGACGGCCCTGACTGTCCGTGTACTCCTTGGCGGCCTTGGTCACCATGGTGAAGCCGTTGTAGTGCAGCCAGTCGACCAGCGGACGGATCGGCGAATACTCGTCATTCTCAAGCAGTGCCGTGTAGTAGAACGCGCGCAAGAGCTTGCCACGACGCATGAATTCTTGTCGCAACAGCTTGTAATCAATGTCGAACCCCAGGGCCTTTGCGGCTGCGTATAGATTCGAACCATCAATGAACAGCGCGAGCCGTTCGTCCTTGTAAAACATCAATAACCCTTCCGAATTGCGAGGCCACGTGCCATCCGTGAGTGTCAGATCATAAAATAGTGGCCACGGGTGCGGTAATTAGGTGTTACAGAATTTTGCATCAAGTGCGAGCCTTTGTCCAAAAGTATAGGAATTCGTTACATGCGGGAGAACGGTCCGCGTCGATACCTTGCGGCGATCGGCGGGAATCAACCGAACGGGCCGCTATCACCGGTGGAAAATGTCCTATCGGGGCTGGCCGCCCTGGGCCCTGCCGGATTGCATCTGACCGCGTGCAGTGCATTGTACCGTACCCCTGCGTTTCCTAGCGGATCCGGCCCCGACTTCGTCAACGCCGCTATGGCGTTCACGTCCGCGATGGCCCCGGACGAAGTTATGGAAAAGATGCATCTTATCGAGGCCGCGCACAACCGCGAACGGCGCGAAAGGTGGGCCGGACGAACGCTCGACCTCGACCTGCTGGACTGCGACGGGATTGTGCAACCTGACGGCGAAACCTGGCGTCACTGGCACGATCTGGCGCCCGAACGACAGCGCGAGACGGCACCGGGGCAACTGATTCTCCCGCATCCGCGCCTGCACGAGCGGGCGTTTGTCCTGGTGCCGCTGCGCGACGTGGCACCCGCCTGGCGGCACCCGATTCTGGCCCGGACCGTCGCGGAAATGTGCGCGGATTTGCCTGCGCGTGAGGTGGATTCAGTGGTGCGGGTGGCCGATCCGCCTTGTGTTTCCACGTCCGAAAGCATATGACACCGCTTCTATCGTTTCATTGACCCGGAGTGCCCCATGGCCCGAGTGACCGTTGAAGACTGCGTCGACAAGGTTCCGAACCGTTTCGAACTGGTGATGCTCGCCGCGCACCGGGCACGCGAAGTCTCGTCCGGGGCACCGATCACCGTGGACCGCGACAACGACAAGAACCCGGTCGTCGCCCTGCGCGAGATCGCCGAGGAAACCCAGAGCGCTGAGGAACTCCGCGAGCGCCTGATCGAGGCGAACCAGACCCAGATCGAGGTCGACGAGCCGGAAGACGACAACATGTCCCTGCTGATGGGCGCCGAGGTCGACAAGCCCGCCGAGGACGACATGAGCGAAGAGCGCCTGCTGCGCCAGCTGATGGAAGCGCAGGGGCAGGGCTGATACGGGGCTTCGTCCCCTGGTGAGAGGCTTAAGGGCACCATGATCGCGGCCGACGACCTGATCGCGCTTGTCCGAGCCTACAACCCCAAGACAGACGAAAACCTGATCCGCGTGGCCTATGACTATGGCCGCGCGGCGCATGACGGCCAGTTCCGGCAATCCGGCGAGCCGTATTTCACGCATCCCGTCGCGGTCGCCGCGATCCTGACCCAGCAGAAGCTGGACGATGCGACCATCATCACCGCGCTGCTGCACGACACGATCGAGGACACCAAGGCGTCCTACGGCGAGATCGCGGACATCTTCGGCAAGGACATCGCCGACCTCGTCGACGGGGTCACCAAGCTGACCAAGCTGCAGCTGTCGTCGACCGAGACGCAGCAGGCCGAGAACTTCCGCAAGCTGCTGATGGCGATGTCCAAGGACCTGCGGGTGATCCTGGTCAAGCTGGCCGACCGGCTGCACAACATGCGCACCATCCGTGCCATGCGGGCCGAGAAGCAGGTCCAGAAGGCGCGCGAGACGATGGACATCTTCGCGCCGCTGGCGGGCCGCATGGGCATGCAGTGGATGCGCGAGGAACTGGAAGACCTCGCCTTCAAGGTGCTGAACCCCGAGGCGCGGCAGTCGATCCTGCGCCGGTTCGTCACGCTGCAGTCGGACGCGGGCGACGTGATCGAACGGATCACCGCCGACATGCGGCACGAGCTGAAGCAGTCCGGCGTCGAGGCCGAGGTGCTGGGCCGGGCCAAGAAGCCCTATTCGATCTGGCGCAAGATGCAGGAGAAGGGGCAGGGTTTCAGCCGCCTCTCGGACATCTACGGGTTCCGCATCATCACCGACACCGAGGACGCCTGCTACCGCGCGCTCGGCGCGATCCACCGCCGCTGGCGGGCGGTGCCGGGGCGGTTCAAGGACTACATCAGCCAGCCGAAGTCGAACGGCTACCGGTCGATCCATACAACGGTATCGGGGCGCGACGGCAAGCGGGTCGAGGTGCAGATCCGCACCCGCGCGATGCACGAGGTGGCCGAGGCCGGCGTGGCCGCGCATTGGTCCTACCGTGACGGCGTCCGGTCCGAGAACCCGTTTGCCGTCGACCCGGTGAAGTGGCTGTCCGGTCTGACCGAGCAGTTCAACAGCGAAGAGGATCACGAGGATTTCCTCGAGGCCGTGAAGCTCGAGATGTACTCCGACAAGGTCTTCTGCTTCACCCCCAAGGGCGAGGTCGTGAAGCTGCCGCGTGGGGCGACCCCGATCGATTTCGCCTATTCGATCCACACCCGGATCGGCAACGCCTGCGTCGGCGCCAAGATCGACGGGATGCGGGTGCCGCTCTGGACACGGATCAAGAACGGCCAGTCGGTCGAGATCATCACCGCCGAGGGCCAGACGCCGCAGGCGACCTGGCTCGAGATCGCGACCACCGGCAAGGCCAAGACCGCGATCCGCCGGGCGCTGCGCGAGGTGGACAAGGAACGCTTTATCCGGCTGGGCCGGGAACTGGCGCGGTCGGCGTTCGAGCACGTCGGCAAAAAGGCCACCGACAAGGCGCTCGACACCGCCGCCAAGCACCTGCGCCTGCCCGACCGGGACGAGGTGCTGGCGCGGCTCGGATCGGCCGAGATGACGGCGCGCGAGGTGGTGCAGGCGGTCTATCCCGACCTGACGCCGGCCGAGGGCCAGGGCGTGACCTGGGAACGCGCGGTGATCGGCCTGAACGAGGGCCAGTCCTTTGAACGCGCCAGCTGCTGCCAGCCGCTGCCGGGCGAACGCATCGTCGGCATCACCTGGCGCGGGCGTGGCGTGGTCGTGCACGCGATCGACTGCGATTCCCTGGTGGAGTTCGAGAACCAGCCCGACCGCTGGGTCGACCTGCACTGGCATTCCGGCCGGCACGAGGCGATCTATCCCGTGACGCTCGAGGTCACGATGGGCAATGACGCCGGGGTGCTGGGACGAATCTGCACATTGATCGGCGAGCAGAAGGCCAATATCTCGGACCTGAGGTTCATGGACCGGAAGCCGGATTTTTACCGGGTGTCGCTAGACCTCGAGCTGAGTGACGCCGAACACCTGCACACGGTTGTCTCCGCCCTCGAGGCGGAAAGCGACGTGGCGGCGGTTGAACGGCGCCGGAAGGCGCCCGCGGAGTATCGCGCGGCGCCCGCCACGACGGGAGAGCCGGTTGGTTTTTAAGCGCCGCGACAGACGGCCGATGTGGAAGACGGCTGCGGACTTCTTCTGGCCGAAGGGTGGCTGGTCGCGCGCTTTCCAGTACATGAAGCACCGCGTGCAGCGCCTGCCGGACAAGCCCGAGCGGATCGCGCGCGGCGTCTTTGCCGGGGTCTTCGCCGCCTTCACGCCGTTCTACGGGTTCCATTTCATCACCGCCGCGCTGATCGCCAAGCTGATCCGCGGCAACATCCTGGCATCGCTTCTGGCGACCTTTGTCGGGAACCCGCTGACCTACGTGCCGATCGTCGCGATCTCGCTCGAGACCGGGCATTTCATCCTCGGCGACCGGCGCAACCTGCCGCCCGATGCGCACGAGCACGTCGGCGGGCGGTTCGCGCAGGCCTACGATTCCCTGCGGCACAACTTCGTCGCCATCTTCACCGACGACCGGATGACCTGGCACTGGGTCAGCAGCTTTTACTATGACATCTTCCTGCCCTACCTCGTCGGCGGGATCATTCCCGGCCTGATCGCCGGGGCGATTGCCTATTACCTGTCGCTGCCGGTGATCAGGGCCTACCAACACCGCCGCCAAGGGGCCTTGCAACAGCGGCTGAAAGCCATCAAGTCTGCCAAGGCGACCAAGGCCGAAGGCAAGTAGCCCCGGCCCAGACCCGGAGGCAGTTCCATGACCCACCTGCGCCTCGGCGTGAACATCGATCACGTCGCCACCGTCCGCAACGCCCGCGGCGGCGCCTATCCCGATCCGCTGCGCGCCGCGCGGCTGGCCGAGGAAGCCGGCGCCGACGGCATCACCGCGCACCTGCGCGAGGACCGGCGCCACATCTCGGACGCCGATATCGAGGGGCTGATGGAGGTGCTGTCGGTGCCGCTCAACTTCGAGATGGCGGCGACCGACGAGATGCAGGCCATCGCGCTGCGCCACAGGCCGCACGCTGTCTGTATCGTGCCGGAAAAGCGCGAGGAGCGGACCACCGAGGGCGGGCTGGAAGTGGCGCGCGAGGAGAACAAGCTGGCGCATTTCATCGCGCCGCTGCGCGATGTCGGCTGCCGGGTGTCGATCTTCATCGCCGCCGACCGCGCCCAGATCGAGGCCGCGCACCGGATCGGTGCCGAAGTGATCGAGTTGCACACCGGCGCCTATTGCGACGCCCATGCCGAGGGGCATTTCGATGTCCGCGATGCCGAGCTGGAGCGCCTGCGCGAGATGGCGGCCTTTGGTCATTCGCTGGGGCTCGAGGTGCACGCGGGACACGGGCTGACCTACGACACGGTGCAGCCGGTCGCCGCCTTCCCCGAGGTACGGGAGCTGAACATCGGGCATTTCCTGATCGGCGAGGCGATCTTTCTCGGGCTGAAGCCGGCGATTGCCGAGATGCGGCGCCTGATGGACGACGCGCGGGCGTGACGGTTGGACGAGGTGCCGGGCATGGTGGGGTGGACCCCCACCCGGCCCCCTACCCCGCCCCGGCCGGCATCCGGCCCGTGCCCAGCCCGGCCTCGGCGATCGCCTCTCGCAGCCAGGCGCGGAACAGCCGTTGCGGCGCTGACAGCGACCGATCCCGCGCCGAGATCAGCCAGTAGCTGAACCCCGCCCGGTGGAACCGCGGCACCGGGGCGATGATCTGGCCGCGGTCGAGCGAGTCGCGGCAGAGCGTCTCGAACGCCAGGAACAGCCCCTCTCCGGCCATGGCCGCGTCGAGGCAGAGCGAGGCCTCGTTGAACTCGGGCCCGTCGCCGAGGATCGACCGGTCGAGCCCCTCGGGCCGCAGCCAGACGTCCCAGGGAAACATCGCGCCGGGTTCACGGATGATCGGCACCCGGGCGATGTCGGCAGGCGTGGCGATCCGCGCGGCCCAGTAGGCGTTGCAGACCGGCACGACGAGCTGGTCGAAGAGCCGTTCGCTTGTCACGCCGGGATATCCGCCGGGGCCGATGCGGATGGCGAAATCGACGTCGCCGGCGTTCGGATCGGCCAGCGCGAAATCGGAATCGAGCCGCACGCGGATGTCGGGATGCGCCCGGGTGAAGGCGGGCAGACGCCAGATCAGCCAGCGGGCGGCAAAGATCGGCGCGACCGAGACGGTGAGGACATGCGCCCGGTCGCGGCGCGTCATTTCGACCGCGGCCGAGAGCGCGGCGAAGCCGTCGTGCAAGCGGCGAAACACATCCTCGGTCCCCGCGACGGGCACCATGCCGCCCGGCCTGCGGTCAAAGAGCCGCCGGTCGAGCGCCGCCTCGGCCCGGGCGACCTGCTGACTGACCGCACCCGGAGAGACCCCGAGCTCGCGCGCGGCGGCGGAGAGGGCGCCCAGGCGGGCCACCGCCTCGACCGCGCGGAGGCCGTTCAGCGGGATGCGGTTCAGGTTATCCATTCACAAAATCTAAACCCATATGCAGGTCTTGTGCAATTTTCGTGTGACCCGTGCGCCTCTATATCCCGAAAAACTGAAAGGAGAAAACCATGATGAACTGGTTCAGACTGTTCCAGACCCCGCGGGCCCTGCCCGCCCCCGGCGACCCGTTTGCCCATCCCGAGATCGCGGCGATGTCACACCGGGACCTGGCGGACCTGCCGCTGACCCCGCCGCCCGCGCCGCCCCGGCGCGCGGTGGAGATGGCCGGCGCACGCCCGGCAACGGACCCGATCCGCGCCGCCGCGTGTTGACCCCCTGAGCATTCCGCTCAGGGAGGACGACATGCCAACCCCCGGTCTCAAGACCCTCGCACTGGCCGCCCCCGCCGCGCTGATCGCGGCCCCGGGCGTGGCCCAGTCCGTCACCGACTGCGACACCCGCGCCGGCGCCCGGTTCCTGGCCGAGCCGTGGGAGGACAACACCGCCACCTTTGCCGAAGGCGCGGTTCGGATCGCGGTGATCGACATGATGGAGCCCGCGGGCGCCCCCGCCTACCTGATGATCCTGTCGCCGCCCCGGAACGAGATCGGCGAACGCCAGTGCCGGATCGTCGAGGCCGCGCCGCACTTCGGTTTCTACACGATCGAGCTGGCCGACACGCTTGCCAGCTATGACCCCGAGCGCGGCCTGACCCTGCGCATTCCCGTCACCGACTACACCGACGGGCCAAGCAACCCGCCGCCTTTCCCCCTGACAGTGACGATCAATCAGTCTACAGGGGACGTGTCCGCCACCATCGACTGACAGGCCCATGATCCTCGGCATCGGCACCGATCTTGCCAACATCGAACGCATCCAGGGCACGCTGGATCGCTTTGGCGACCGGTTCCGAAACCGCGTCTTTACGGATGTCGAACAGCGCAAGGCCGAACGGCGGCACGACACCGCTGGGACCTACGCCAAACGCTGGGCCGCGAAGGAGGCCTGTTCCAAGGCGCTCGGCACCGGGCTGCGCATGGGGATCGCCTGGAAGGACATGGCGGTCAGCAACCTGCGCACCGGGCAGCCGGTGATGCACGTGACCGGCTGGGCGGCTGAGCGGCTGGCCGCGATGACCCCCGAAGGGCACGAGGCGATCATCCACGTCACCCTGACCGACGATCACCCCTGGGCGCAGGCCTTTGTCGTGATCGAGGCGCGGCCGCTGGACCCGGCGCCGTGAGATACGCGGGCGGCTGTCACTGCGGCGCCATCGCCGTGACGCTCGACACCGACCGCGCGCCCGAGGCGCAGATCCTCGGACGCTGCCAGTGCTCGTTCTGCCGCAAGCACAATGCGCGCACCTTCTCGGACCCCGGCGCGCGGGTGAGCATCGCGCTGAACGATCCGGGCGAGCTGCAGCTCTACGCGTTCGGACTGCGGACGGCGCGGCAGGTGCTGTGCCGGCGCTGCGGCGTCTATGTCGCCATGCTGCTGAGCGAGGGGGCGCGGCACTGGTCGGTGCTCAACATCGACACGCTCGACGACCGGGCCGCCTTCGTGCACCCCGGCGACCCGCGCGACTACGACGCCGAGGACGCGGCCGCCCGTATCGCCCGGCGCAAGGCGCGCTGGACGCCAACCGTGCTGGACGGCTGGAGCCTCTAACCCCGCGCCCTTCCTCGCGACTTCGTGCATGTCGCGCCACGCCACGGCACGGCGCTGCCGCCTTGACACCACGCGCCCCCGCCCGCATGTAGCGCCGGTGGCTTGAGCAGGGACAATCCGACATGGCGAGCGAAGGCGGCTTCTTCAGCGCGGTCTGGGAAACCATCAAGACGATCTTCTGGGCACTGATCATCGCGGGCGTCTTCCGCACGGTCTTTTACCAGCCGTTCTGGATCCCCTCGGGGTCGATGAAGGACACGCTGCTGATCGGCGATTTCCTCTTCGTGAACAAGATGGCCTACGGCTATTCCTACGCCTCCTGCCCCTCGATCCGGCTGCAGCGCTTCGGCATCGACGTCGACGCGCAGGACATCTGCTTCTTCCTCGACGGCGACAACACGCGGCTTTTCGGTGACGAGCCCGAGCGTGGCGACGTGGTGGTGTTCCGCCACCCCTCGACCGGGCAGGACTACATCAAGCGGCTGGTCGGCCTGCCGGGCGAGACCGTCCAGATGATCGACGGCGTGCTGCACATCAACGGCGAGCCGGTGCAGCTGGAAGATGGCGGCCAGTTCGTCGAGACATATGAGCGGCAGGGGCCGGAAGGCCGTCCGCCGCGCTGCGAGAACGGGGCCGTCGGGCCGGGCGCGGATTGCATCAAGTCGCGCCAGATCGAGACGCTTCCGGGCGGCAGCAGCCACAGCATCCTGAACATCGGCGACTATCGCGGTGCGGATGACACGGGCGTCTTCAACGTGCCCGAGGGGCATTACTTCATGATGGGCGACAACCGGGACAACTCGCTCGATTCGCGCTTTCCGGCTTCGGCGGGCGGGGTCGGCTATGTCCCCTTCGAGAACCTGATCGGCCGGGCTGACCGGATCATGTTCTCGTCGGCCGGCCGGTCGATGCTGTTCTTCTGGACATGGCGCAGCGACCGGTACTTCAAAGCGATCGAGTGACGGGGGCGGCGATGAAGCTGTCCCGCGATCAGCAGGCGTTCCAGGAGCGGCTCGGCCACACGTTCGAGACGGTGGCCCTGCTGCAGCGCGCGCTGACGCATTCCTCGGTCTCTTCACCCACGCGGTCCGACAACCAGCGGCTCGAGTTCCTGGGCGACCGGGTGCTGGGGCTGGTGATGGCCGAGGCGCTGCTGGCCGCCGACCGGGGCGCGTCCGAGGGGCAGCTGGCCCCGCGCTTCAATGCCCTTGTCCGCAAGGAAACCTGTGCCGAGGTCGCGCGCGAGATCGACCTGGGCGCGGTGCTGCGGCTGGGACGGTCCGAGATGATGACCGGCGGACGGCGCAAGCAGGCGCTGCTGGGTGACGGGATGGAGGCGGTGATCGCGGCCGTCTACCTCGACGGCGGGTTCGAGGCGGCGCGCGACATGATCCTGCGGCTCTGGGGCGACCGGATTTCCAAGGTGAAGGCCGACGCCCGCGACGCCAAGACCGCGCTGCAGGAATGGGCGCAGGCCCGCGGGCTGCAACCGCCCGACTACATCGAGACCGGGCGCAGCGGGCCGGACCATTCGCCGATGTTCGAGATCACCGCGCGGCTGTCGACCGGGGAGGAGGCGCAGGCCTCGGCCGGGTCCAAGCGGCAGGCCGAGCAGGCCGCCGCCAAGGCACTGCTGGCGCAGGTGTCCAGGGGCTGAGGCCCTCTCAGTCCCCGGCCATCACCACGAGGTTGCCGTCGGGATCGCGCATCCGCAAGATTAGGAAGTTGTCGGCATGCTCGATCTCGCCCGGGGCGAGCGAGACGATGCGCTCGCGCTCGGTCGCGATGGCCGAGACGATGAGGGTGACCGCGCCGAGACCGGCCCGCGTCGGGTCGCGGTGCAGCTGGAACCCGGCCGAGGCGCCGTGATGCCATTCGGCCAGCCCCTCCATCGGGCGCGCGTCGGGGGCGCGGTCGAAGAGGTCGGCATACCAGTCGGTGCTGCGATCGAAGTCGGTGCAGGCGAGGTTGGCGAAGATGGCATTGATCGACATGGGCAGATCCTCCTGCGAGGCAAACCTTGGGGCGGGCCTGGGGTTCCCGACCGAGTCGGGGGGTGGGTCCAGAGTCTGCCGATGACACGAAAACTGGGTGAAATCCTGCCGACAGAAGGGTGACAGCGTGTCACTTCGGCGGCATTCGACCTGTCGGCGGCCCCGGCGCTATTCGCTGGCCGCGACGTGGCATTTGGGTTACATGCGCGGATCAACCTGCCCCGGAGACCTGCCATGACCACCCGCGCCGGATTCGTCGCCCTGATCGGAGAGCCCAATGCGGGCAAGTCCACCCTGCTCAACCGCATGGTGGGGGCGAAGGTGTCGATCGTGACGCACAAGGTGCAGACGACGCGCGCGCGCATCCGTGGCGTGGCGATGGCGGGCGACAGCCAGATCGTGTTCGTCGACACGCCCGGCCTGTTCCAGCCGAAACGGCGGCTGGATCGCGCGATGGTGGCGGCAGCTTGGGGCGGGGCGGCGGATGCGGATGTGATCGTCCTGCTGGTCGAGGCGCATCGTGGCGTGACCGAGGGGGTGGAGAAGATCCTCGACGGACTGAACGACCTGCCGAAGGGCCGCACCGTGGCGCTGGCGATCAACAAGATCGACCGGGTCGAGGGGCCGAAGCTGCTGGAACTGACCGAGAAGCTGAACGGGCATTACGATTTCGCCAAGACCTTCATGATCTCGGCCGAGAAGGGATATGGCGTCGAGGACCTGCGCGACTGGCTGGCGGGCGAACTGCCGGAGAGCCCGTGGCTTTACCCCGAGGACCAGATCGCCGACCTGCCGCTGCGCATGATCGCGGCCGAGATGACCCGCGAGAAGCTGACGCTGCGCCTGCACCAGGAACTGCCCTACCAGCTGACGGTCGAGACCGAGAACTGGGAAGAGCGCAAGGACGGCTCGGCCCGGATCGACCAGGTGATCTATGTCAGCCGGGCCGGTCACAAGGGCATCATCCTCGGCAAGAAGGGCGAGACGATCAAGGCGATCTCGACCGCCGCGCGCGAGGAGATCTCGGAGTTCCTCGACCGGCCGGTGCACCTGTTCCTGCAGGTGAAGGTGCGCGAGAACTGGCTGGAGGAAGCCGCGCGGTATTCCGAGATGGGGCTGGATTTCAAGGACGGCGCCTGAGCTCGCCCGCGGCGCGGCTTTATGCCCATCCCGCGATCGGCTAGACCCTGATCGACGCCGCCAGAGGAACCGCCATGCGCCTGACCGCCCGGATGTGGGTCGATGCCTATCTCACCCGCCTGCGCCTGCAGGAGATCCCGGCGTTCGTCACCGCGCACGGCGACGACACCGGCGGCGCGGTGCTGGTCAAGCTGAACACGCTCGACGGGCAAGCCATTGCTTTCACGCGATCTTTCGACCTGATTAGCGGCGACCGGACCTGGATCGACCTGGCCGGGGGCGTGGAATCCGATGTCGACGCGGCCATCGCCCGGCAGCGCGGATTCGACCCGGATCTTTGGGTGATCGAGGTCGAGGACCGGCAGGGCCGCCACCTTTTGGGCGAGCCGGGACTGGAATGACACCATCCATCGGCGGATCGCTGCGATGCAGAATTTTCCACATGCAGAATCACGCGAAGGCCGCTAGCTTGACGTTATGGTAACGCGACAACGCCTCTCTCCCGACGACTGGCTCAAGGCCGGGCTCGATGCGCTGGCCCGGCTGGGGCCCGAGGGGCTCAAGGCCGAACCCCTGGCCCGTGCGCTTGGCACCACGAAGGGGTCGTTCTACTGGCATTTCGCCGACGTGCCGACCTACCAGAAGCAGGTCCTGGAACACTGGAGCGCGCTGAACGCCGCCCCGGCCGAACCGCCGAAGAAGAAGAAAGAGGCGGTGGCCGAGCTCAAGCAGCTGATGGAAGAGGGCTTTGGCGAGGACGGCGCGGCCGAGGCCGCGATGCGGACCTGGGCACGGACGGATCCTGAGGTCGAGGCGGCGGTGTCCAAGATCGACGCGGAACGCATCGAACGGATCAAGGTGCTGCTCGACAAGCTGGGCGTGACCAACCCCGAGATCCCGCGCGCGCTCTATGCCGCGCGGATCGGCGCGGCGCAGATCGCCAAGGGCAAGGACAAGACCAACAAGGCGGCGATCGAGACGCTCGTGGACCTGGTCATCGCCCTCCGTTAAGCGGTTTTGCCGAATTCTGGCCGTTTTCTGATGGCATTGTGGCGCCATGCTGCTCGCTTCGACTCAGAACCTTTCGATGATCGAATTCTATCACGCCCCGCAGAGCCGTTCCTCGATCGTCGCGCAGATGATCGAAGAGCTGGACGTGGGCGACCGGATCCGCGTACACGAGGTCACGATCAGCCGCCCGGACGGCAGCGGCGGTCCCGATCCGCACAACCCGAACCCCGAGGGCAAGGTGCCGTTCCTGGTGCATCGCGGCGTCGGCATGACCGAGACGAACGCGATCCTGCTCTACCTCACCGACATGTTCCCCGAGGCTGGCATGGGCGTGCCGCCCGGCCACCCGATGCGCGGCGCCTACCTGTCGTGGCTGGCCTGGTACGGCAACGTGCTGGAACCGGTGGTGCATTTCCACTTCATGCAGATCGAGAGCCCCGCGCTGCGCCGCACCTACCGCGACCTGGCGACGGCGCTGGCACGGATCGAGCGACAGCTCGACCTCACGCCCTGGCTGCTGGGGGACCGCTACAGCGCGGCGGACATGCTGATCTCGCCGATCTTCCACCTGTTCCCGGCGCTGCTGCCGCACGAGGGCCCGGTGCTGGACTGGGCCAACGAATGCTTCAAGCGGCCCGCGGCGCGGCGGCAGGCCGCGCTGGACCAGGCGGCTAAGCCATCGCGGCGCTGAGCGCGGCGTCGAGCAGGGCCTTGATCTCGGCCTCGCGGGTCTCGGCGACGAGGCGGCCGATCTCCTGGTCGCCCTTGAGGACCACGAGGGTCGAGCGGCGCGGGATGTTCATGCTCTGGGTGTAGGTCGAGCGGCCGTAGGTGTCCCAGTCGACATCGATGAAGGTGATGTTCGCCTCGTAATCCGGGTTGGCGGCCTTGAGCCGTGTCAGCACCTTCTCCTGCGCGGCGCAGGTCGAACACCAGCTGGCCTTGAAGTCGAGGAAGACGGTGTCGCCCGCGGCCAGCCGCTGGGCCACGAGGCCCGGCGTGAATTCGAGCGGGGCAGCCGACAGCACCCGTGGCAGCACCAGTCCGGCGGCGGCCAGGCCCATGAAATCGCGTCTCTTCATCTTCACACTCCCGGTCAGATGGAAACCGACAGGCCGATCAGCCAGTCGGGCAGATGCTCCACAGCCCAAGCTTCGGCGACGTGGTGCAGGCGGAACAATACGGCGAGTCCGGTGGCGATGAAAACGACCCCCAGGATCCCCCGCGATTTTTCGGCAAGGCCGCGCAGCCAGCTTCGGTCGCCGGTCAGCAGGCGCTGCGCGCCGTAGCCGAGGACGAGGATCACGGTCGCCACGCCAAGTGCGAAGGCGGTCATCACCAGCGTGGCATACGGCAGGCTGCGGCCCTGGCTGGCGAGCGCAATGGCCCCGCCGAGGGTGGGACCGATGCAGGGGCTCCAGACCGCGCCGAGAAGAAGGCCGCCCAGGAACTGGCCCCGCGGCCCCGCGAGGTCGAGCCGCCCGATCCGCGCATCCGCGCCCGAGGCGATGCCAGCGGTCGCGGTGGAGAAGGCGAGCCCGAAGCGCGGCACCAGCAGGACGAGGCCGAAGGTGATCATCAGCACGGCCCCCGCGATCGAGAGGCTGCGTTCATCGAGGCCGACGAGGTGGCCGAAGGCGGTCACCGTCACGCCCAGCACGACGAAGGACACCGCCATCCCGGCGGCCAGCGCGGCGGGCCCCCAGCGGCTGGCCTGCAGCGCCGAGCCCAGGACGATGGGCAGCACCGGCAGGACACAGGGGTTGATCAGCGTCAGAAGGCCCGCGAGATAGGCGAGGATCAGGTCCATGTCGCCCCAGAGCTAGCGGGGATGCGGCCCCCCTGTCACCAGACAATGTCGTGAGACGGCACCGGTTTCAGCGGCCCTGCTGCATCTCGGCGATCATCCGGCGCAGCAGCTCGACCCGGCGCGGGCGGAAGCTTTCGCCGGTGGCGCGGCAGCCCTGCATCCGGCTGAGCACGAAGCGGCGGAAGTCCTGCCGCAGGCAGCACCAGGCCAGGAGGGTGGGCAGGCCCTCGGTGTAGACGACGGCCAGCGGCCAGACCCGGCGGGCAGTCACCCGGCCCTCGGCTTCGCGGTAATCGAGGTCGACGGCCAGCTCCTGCCAGCTGGCGTCGCGCAGGATGGGGGCCAGCAGCGACGGCGGGCGGTCGGCGTAACGGTAGGACATCGACACCGCGTGCGCGACCTGGCGTTCGACGCGTTCGGGCAGGCTGGCCGCGATCTTGGCAAGCGCGCTGTGCGCCGCCTCGGCCAGGGCGGGATCGGCGATCTGGCCAACCTCGGCCAGGCCCAGCACCAGCGCCTCGACCTCGAGCCGGTCGAACATCTGCGGCGGCAGGGCGGGATCCTCGGTCAGGGTGAAGCCGTAGCCCGCCGCGCCGTCGATCACCGCGCCGGCACTGCGGAGCGCGCCGATGTCGCGGTAGAGCGTGCGTTCGGAGACGCCGGTTTCCTCGGCCAGCCGCGCGGCGGTGACCGGCGCCGGCAGGGTGCGCATCAGGTGCAGGAGGCGGAACATGCGGTCGGTGCGGGGCATCGCGCCCTCCTGACGGAAACTGACATGAGGCTATCGCGATACTGGCGTTATCTCAAATCCAAAGGAGTTCCCCGGATGCTCACCTTCTTCCACGCCCCCCGCTCGCGCTCGACCCGGATCCTTGCCCTGCTGAAAGAGCTGGGCGCGCTCGACAAGGTCGAACGGCGGATCGTCACGATCCCGCGGCAGGACGGCAGCGGCGGGCCGGACGCGGCCAACCCGCACCCCGAGGGCAAGGTGCCGCTGTTGGTCCACAACGGAGAAGTCATCCGCGAGACGACGGCGATCGCGCTTTACCTCACCGACCTCTTTCCTGCCGCCGGGCTGGGGCCGAAGGTCGGAGAGACCGGGCGCGGCAGCTACCTGTCGTGGCTGGCCTGGTACGGCGACGTGATGGAGCCGGTCTATGTCTTCCATGCCGCCGGGCTGGCGCACCCGCTGCTCGACATCACCTTCCGCGGGGTGGCCGAGGTCGAGGCGCAGCTGACCACGGCGCTGTCGGACGGGCGCGATTACCTGCTGGGGGCGCGGTTCAGCGCGGCCGACATGATCGTCGCCTCGCCCTACGGCTACTTTCCCGACGCGGTGCCCGCCGATCCCAAGGTCCGCGCCTGGGTCGACCGCTGCCTTGCCCGCCCGTCGCTGGCCTGGGCCGCGGCCGAGGACGATGCGGCGATGGCCGCATAGCAACAGGCGCAGCCCCGTGGTGGCGAGGGGGCGAAAGCGTCCTTGCCACGCGGCCGGCCGCGGGCTCATATCCCGGCACGTCAGGGTTGGGGGATTGAGGCCATGCAACGCAAGCGGATCTGGGGCTGGTACTTCTTCGACTGGGCCAGCCAGCCCTACAACACACTACTCATCACCTTCATTTTTGCCCCCTACGTGAAAGAGCTGATCGGCGACGGCGCACAGGCGCAGGCGGCCTGGGGCTTTGGCATCGGGCTGGCGGGGGTCTGCATCGCGCTGCTGGCCCCGATCCTCGGCGCGATCTCGGACGTGTCGGGCAACCGGCTGCGGTGGATCTGGCTGTTTTCGGTGATGTACGTCGTCGGCTCTGCCGCGCTCTGGTGGGCGGCACCGGGGGACTTCCACCTGGTGCGGACGCTGACGTTCTTTGCCATCGGCATGATCGGGATGGAGTTCGCGACGATCTTCACCAACTCCATGCTCCCCGACCTCGGATCGCGCGACGAGGTCGGCAAGATCTCGGGCTCGGGCTGGGCCTTCGGCTATCTCGGCGGGCTGATCGCCCTCATCCTGATGCTGGCGCTGTTCCAGGAAAGCGCGACGACCGGCAAGACGATGATCGGCATCGACCCGATCATGGGCCTCGACCCGGCGCTGCGCGAAGGCACCCGGGCGGTCGGTCCGCTGACGGCGATCTGGTACGCGGTCTTCATGATCCCCTTCTTCCTCTGGGTCCGCGACCCCAAGGTCGCCAAGGCTCCGAAGGGCGCTGTCAGGGCCGCGCTGAAGGGGCTGGGGCGGACCATCGCCACGCTGCCGAAACACCGGTCGCGGTTTGCCTATCTCGGGTCGTCGATGTTCTACCGAGACGGGCTGAACGGGATGTACGTGTTCGGCGGCATCTACGCCTCGGGCGTGCTGGGCTGGTCGATCACGCAGATCGGCATCTTCGCCATCATCTCGATCATCTTCGGCGCGATCTTTGCCTGGCTGGGGGGACGGGCCGACGCGAAGTTCGGGCCCAAGCCGGTGATCACCGTGTCGATCCTGGTGCTGACCTTCGTGGCGGTGTCGATTGTCCTGATCTCGCGCGAGAGCGTGTACCTCGTCCCGATCGCCGAAGGTTCGGCCCTGCCCGACATCCTGTTCTACGCCATCGGCGCCACCATCGGCGCGGCGGGTGGCGTCCTGCAGGCGGCCAGCCGGACGATGATGGTGCGGCAGGCCGACCCGGAGCGGATGACCGAGGCCTTCGGGCTCTACGCGCTCGCCGGCAAGGCGACCTCTTTCATCGCGCCACTCTCTATCGGTGTGGCAACGGCGCTCACCCAAAGTCAGCAATTGGGCGTCTCTCCGCTGATCGTGCTTTTCCTGATCGGGCTTGTCCTGCTACGCTGGGTGCATCCAGAGGGCGAAACCATCGCCCCGGAAGCGGAGGACCGAGCAGCATGGCCCGCAACCTGACGATAGCCGCACTACTCTCCCTGACCCTGGCCGGGTGTATCGGCGGGGATGACGAGGTGGCGACGCAAAGCGCCGTCTCGACCCAGCAGGAGGTGCCCGCCGCGATGCGCGGCGTCGCCGCCAAACAGCTTTTCGGCGCCAAGCCCGACGCGGCGCACATGACCTCGGCCGCGTTCGGATCCTATTCCAAGGGCTGCCAGGCGGGGGCGGTGCAACTGCCCGAAACCGGGCCGACCTGGCAGGCGATGCGCCTGTCTCGCAACCGGAACTGGGCGCAGCCCGAGACGGTCGATTACGTCCAGGACCTGAGCCGCAAGGTGGCGGCGATCCCGGGATGGAGCGGGCTTTACGTCGGCGACCTGTCGCAGCCGCGCGGCGGCCCGATGCTGACCGGCCATGCCTCGCACCAGATCGGGCTGGATGCCGACATCTGGCTGCGCGCCCCCGACCGCCTGAACCTGAGCCGGGCGGAACGCGAGAACATCTCGTCCACCTCGCTGATGCGGACGAACGGCGCCTACACCAACGGCAACTGGACGCCGCAGCACATGGCGGTCCTGAAGGCTGCCGCCAGCGACCCGCGGGTGGCACGCATCTTCCTTTTCCCCGGTGGCAAGGTGAAGATGTGCGACGAGGCGACCGGCGATCGCGCCTGGCTGGCCAAGATCCGGCCCTGGTACGGGCATCACTACCATTTCCACGTCCGGCTGAAGTGCCCGTCCGGGATGCGCGGCTGTGTCGACCAGGCCCCGCCCCCGCCCGGCGACGGCTGCGACGAGGCGCGGCAGTGGGTGCGCAACATCGTGAACCCGCCGAAGCCCGATCCCAATGCCAAGCCCGCCCCGGCACGTCCCAAGCGCGACCTGACCCTGGCGGACCTGCCCGGCCAATGCGTCCAAGTCCTGCAGTCGCCCTGATCGCGGCACTCCTGGCCGGGCCCGTCGCGGGCGCGGAGGGCGCGGCGCAGTTCGTCGGGCGCTTCGGCCTGCCCCGCGACCTGCCCGGTTTCAACGGCCTGTCGGGGATCGAGCTGAGCGAGGACGGCACCGGCATCGCGTTGCTGTCGGACCGCGGAGAGCTGTTCCGCGGCCAGGTCGAACGGCAGGCGGGGCAGATCGCCCGGCTGCTGATCGACCGGCAAGACGGCGTCACCACCCCCCTCGGTCAGCCGATGCGCCCGGCGCTGCGGGATTCCGAGGGGCTGGCGATCGGGCCGGACGGGCAGGTCCACATCTCGTTCGAGGCGGTGGCGCGGGTGTTCAGCTACGACGACGACCTTGCCCGTGCGACCGCCCTGCCGCGCGCGGCGGCCTTTGCCACGCTGGGCCAGAACACCGGGCTCGAGGCGCTGGCGATCGACGGCCAGGGCCGCCTCGTCACCCTGCCCGAACGCTCCGGCCACCCGCTGCGCGAATACCCGGTCTGGCGGCTCGAGGGTGACGCCTGGCGCGAGATCGGCGAGGTGCCGCGCCTGCCGCCCTACCTGCCGGTGGGGGCCGATTTCGGGCCGGACGGACGGTTCTACCTGCTGGAGCGGCATTTCGCCGGGCTCGGGTTCCGCAGCCGGGTGCGGGTCTTCGACATCGCCGAGGACGGGATCACCGGCGGCGAGACGCTGCTGGAAACCCGGACCGGAGAGCACGGCAACCTCGAGGGGATCGCGGCCTGGCAGGACGGGACCGGGGCGATCCGGCTGACCATGGTGGCCGACGACAACCAGCTGTCGATCCAGTCGTCCGAGCTGGTCGAATACGTCCTGCCCCTTGCAACGCAGGCGCAAACCAACTAAACGCCGCCCGTTCGCCCGTCAGGGCACACAAGTCGCCGCTACCTTGTCTAAAAAACGGGCTCAGTCATGAACCGCACTTACCTACCTGGCATTCTTGCCATGGCCGCGATCGTCGTGGCCTCGAACATCCTCGTCCAGTTCCTGTTCGGCAACTGGCTCACCTGGGGGGCGTTCACCTATCCGTTCGCGTTCCTCGTCACCGACGTGATGAACCGCGTCTACGGCCCCGGCCCCGCCCGCAAGGTGGTGATCGCGGGCTTCGTGGTGGGCGTCATCTGCTCGCTCATCGGCACCCAGATCCAGGGCGAGTTCGGGCCGCTGGTCACCCTGCGGATCGCCATGGCCTCGGGGCTGGCGTTCCTCTGCGCGCAGCTGTCGGATGTCTTTGTTTTCAACAAGGTAAGCGCCACGCCGTGGTGGAAGGCGCCGCTGGTCTCGACGCTGGTGGGGTCCTCGCTCGACACCGCGATCTTTTTCACGGTGGCGTTCTCGGCCGCGCTGAGCTTCCTCGAACCGGCCAACGACGTGAGCTGGGCGAACGAGGCGGTGCCGATGCTGGGGGTCGGGCCGATGCTGCCGCTCTGGGTGTCGCTGGCCGTGGCGGACTGGATGGTCAAGCTGGCCCTCGCTCTGCTCGCTTTGGTACCATTCCGTGTGGTTGTAGCCAAATTGACCGCAAGACCTGCGTGATTTCGTTTGGTGATCCACAAGATCTGTGAGACGATTCTGGTATCGAAACAAACCAGAAAGGAGGTGCTCTAGTGTCTATTGAGACTTTGGAGAAAGGTGTTGGAACAGTCCGGAAGGAGGTCAGCTGAGGCAGCCCTTGGCTGAGTGACAACCGGATTGGTGGGCAACCTAACCGACCCCACCTCCTTATCTCGAGAGGGGCCGTTCCGAACCCGGGGCGGCCCTTTCCATTTGCCCGTTGGCACGTCGGTATTACGTCGGTATCGCGTCGGTATCACGTCGGTATTTTTGTCGGTGCGGGAGTTTACGCCTTGTTGAGGATCACGGACCAGATCGCGCTCCAGGACTGGGAGCTGACCGAGCAGTTCATCCGCGCGTCGGGCCCCGGCGGGCAGAACGTGAACAAGGTCTCGACCGCGGTCGAGCTGCGCTTCGAGGCCGAGCGCTCGCCCTCCCTGCCCGAGCCGGTCAAGCGCCGGCTGCGGCGGCTCGCGGGGCGGCGCTGGACCAAGGAGGGCGCGGTGGTGATCCAGGTGTCCGAGGAACGCTCGCAGGCCCGCAACCGCGAGATCGCGCGGGAGCGGCTGGCCGAGCTGGTGCGGGCCGCCACGGTGGTGCCGAAACGGCGGATCCCGACGAAGGTGTCGGCCAATCAGAAGCGCAAGCGGGTGGAGGCGAAGAAGGCCCGGGCGGAGGTGAAGGTCAAGCGGGGGTGGGAGAGGTAGGGGGCAACACTCAGAAACCCGCGATAAAACCTGAAAGCGAATCGTCATACCCGTCGTGCCTTTGGCTCCTCCTAAGCAACGCGCTCTCGCTACAACTCCCCCGTCCAGTCATTAGGAATCCACGCAAAGGCCAAATACGTGATTATCACAATATGCTGATAATATTAAGCAATTTTTCATCTCATGTCGGCAAAACAAGGATTCGCCATTTTCGCTTCCCACGCACCCCAAAGGATGGTACTAATAAAATCGATCATTCATTCAAAATAATTCCTTACTTGTTTGTATCGGAGGCGCGCAATTGCACGAGCCCGAAACTAGCACTGAGCCGATAGAGGTCCGTATCGCGAGGCTTGAAGAGAAGTGGCGTGCTGACGAAGAGTCTCTAGTAAAGAAGTACGGCGCTTGGGGTGGGGTTATCGCGTTAACCCTGACCATTCTCTTGGGCTTTTTTAGCATTTCAGACAGAGTCGACCTTTTCCTTTCAAGAGATGAAGTTCGGGCAGCAGAATTCAAGAAGATTGCCGCGGATGCAAGAACGTTGATGCTGCGAGCAGCTGAAATTTCAGCTCAGTCCGGACCCAATGCAGCCGCCGAGTACTTGTCTCTAGCCCGGGTTGAAATACATGACAGGCTCAGTCAATTAAACAGCTTTTCCGACAGCGCGGAAAAGTATGCTTCGTTCAGTGACGCCTTGTCGCTTTCAGAGTTTCATGCTTCATTTTCGATGTTCGAGCAAGCAAAGAAATTCGCAACGATTGCGGAAACCTTGGCGTCCAACAACATCGAAGAAATATATGTACTGAACCTATGGCTGCGAATGTTCTACATGATGGCGACTACGGAAAGCATTGAAAAGGCTAGGGCTTTGCTGCCGGTAGGGGTCAAACTTTCGTCCTCTTTATCAGCATCGCAGCATGACGGTGCGATATTTCAGATTTATACGTCTGCGATATCTGCCGAGACTTTCCTAAATAGCTGCGAAAGGGCGCGGCAGTACCTTTCGGAGCTGCGTGACAACCTATTAAATCCAGTTGAGAAATTCATAGACCGGATGGCGGCGCAGGCAGAAGAAAACTCCAACTGCCAAATCAGGATCTTGCAGGAGGCGAAATGACAAGAGCAATCATCTTCTCCATACTCGTTAATCACGTCGCACCAATGGCTTCCGCACAAATCACGCAACCATTACCGTGTTCAGATTACTATGGTCGCCAGGTGCTCTATGTACCCAACCCCAGCCTTCCTGACATTGGTCAAGCTACCGTATGGAACGGCCAACCTACGATCTTCATTAACCCAAATATTCTTATTCAGTTCAGCCCTATCGTACAACAGTGGTGGTATGCACATGAATGCCAGCATCACGCATTGGGTCTCGGGAGTCACACAGAAGCTCAAGCAGATTGCTTTGCCGGAAGAGCTCTGGCTCAATTGGGCATCCTCTCTTCTCTTGCCGACACTGCGCAACTAAAATTTGAGCTGAGCAATTTGCCTGGCAATCAACTGTCTGGGCACTTACCAGGTACTGTTCGTGGAGCGATTGTCGAACAGTGTGCGCGCGAACAGGGCAACTTCTAGCCCCCTAAACCACAACCTCCATCCGCTCTTGCTCCCCAACCCCGAACACCCGCTTGTAGCGGGCGACTTCCCCCTCCGGCCCCATCGCCTTCTCCGGGTTGTCCGACAGCTTCACCGTCGGCTTGCCGTCCGCCGCGATGGCCTTGCAGACCAGCGAGAACGGCGCCAGCGCATCGCCCGGGACCAGCCCGCGGAAATCGTTGGTCAGCAGCGTCCCCCAGCCGAAGCTGACCCGCACGCGGCCCGAGAACTGGCGGTGCAGCTCCTCGATCTTGGCCACGTCGAGGCCGTCGGAGAAGATCACCAGCTTCTCCCTCGGGTCCTCGCCACGGGAAATCCACCAGTCGATGGCGGTCTCGGCCCCGGTGGCGGGGTCGCCAGAGTCGATGCGGATGCCGGTCCAGCCGGCTAGCCAGTCGGGGGCGCGGTCGAGGAAGCCCCTGGTGCCGTAGGTGTCGGGCAGGATGATGCGCAGGTTGCCGGAATGCTCCTCGTGCCAGTCGGCGAGGACGTCGTAGGGGGCGCGGGCCAGGGCGGCGTCATCCTCGGCCAGCGCGGAATAGACCATCGGCAGCTCGTGCGCGTTGGTGCCGACCGCCTCGAGGTCCTGGCGCATGGCGATCAGGCAGTTGGAGGTGCCGGTGAAGCGGCTGCCCAGCCCCTCGGTCATCGCCTGCACGCACCAGTCCTGCCAGAGGAAGCTGTGGCGGCGGCGGGTGCCGAAATCGGCGATGCGCAGGTTGTCGAGGTCGCGCAGGCGCTCGATCTTCTCCCAGAGCTTGGTCATGGCGCGGGCGTAGAGGACCTGAAGCTCGAACCGGCCCATGGTGTCGAGGATGGCGCGGCCGCGCAGCTCCATCAGGATGGCGAGGGCGGGGATTTCCCAGAGCATGACCTCGGGCCAGCTGCCTTCGAAGGTCAGCTCGTACTGGTCGCCCTTGCGTTCGAGGTGGTAGGGCGGCAGGCGCAGGTTTTCGAACCACTCCATGAAGTCGGGGCGGAACATCTGGCGCTTGCCGTAGAAGGTGTTGCCGCGCAGCCAGGTGGATTCCCCGCGGGTGAGCGAGAGGGAGCGGACATGGTCGAGCTGTTCGCGCAGCTCGCCCTCGTCGATCAGCCTGGCGAGCGGCACGGATTTCGTTCGGTTGATCAGCGAGAAGGTGACATTGGTGTCGCGCTTGTTGCGGAACACCGACTGGCACATCAGGAGCTTGTAGAAATCCGTGTCGATCAGGGAGCGGACGATCGGGTCGATCTTCCAGCGGTGGTTCCAGACACGGGTGGCGATATCGGCCATGGGGCGCACTCTCCTCTGTCGCGCGGTACGTTAAAGCAGGCGCATCGTGGTCTTGGCAAGGCAGGCATGTATCCGCCCAGGCGGCAAGGATCCGCCGTTGTTTCCGGCGGTTGCGGGGCGATGCCATTTCACGGCCCCCTGATTGCCGCTATTCGGCCTTCTTTCTTGCCTAGCGCTGACCGGCATATCCGACAGTTTCTGGAGACTTTGGTGATCAGAACGATCCGCTACGATTTCGACATGGTGCCCGTGGTCTCGGGCCCAAAGCGCGCGGAACTGGAGACACGGGGGATCCGGGACGCGCGGCTTGGCGAGAAGGTCGCGCTGTTCCGCGACCGGCGGGCGGTGCTGGCGCTGAAGTCGGCGGATGCCACGGTGCGGGAGCTGTTCCGCGGCGCGGGCTTCAGCCTGGCGGTGAGCGAACGGGACCTCGAGGTCGGGCGCTACTGCGAGGAGGACCTGGAATCGCGGCTGGCGGTGCTGGGCGCGCTGCACCGGGCGCTGCGGACCGACGACGCCGCGATCCGCGAGGCCGACTGGAACGGCTTCTCGCTCGACGATTTCCTGAACCAGACCGAGGCGGCGCGGCCGATCTCGTCCGCGGACCGCTGCAACGTCCTGACCTGGCCGGGCACCCGGCGCACCGCGCGCGGCTGCCGGGCGGGCGAGGGCAACTAGGCCACGCGGACCCCGGCGGCGGCCATCCCCTCCATCGCGGCGCCAAGCGATCCCTCCATGTCGATGGCACGGCAGAGGTCGCGGCGGACGGTTACGGCAAAGCCCAGGCGCGCGGCGTCGGTGGCCGAGAAATTCACGCAGAAATCGGTGGCGAGGCCGACCATGGTGAGGTCGGTGATGCCGCGGCTGCGCAGGTAGCCCTCGAGCCCCGTGGGGGTGGCCTGGTCGTTCTCGAAGAAGGCGGAGTAGCTGTCGATCGCGGGGTTGTATCCCTTGCGGATGACGAGGTCGGCCCGGTCGGTGTCGAGCGCGGGGTGGAAGGCGGCGCCGTCGCTGCCCTGCACGCAGTGATCGGGCCAGAGGACCTGCGGGCCATAGGGCATGTCGGTCATCGAGAAGGGCGCGGCGCCGTCGTGCGAGCTGGCAAAGGAGGAATGGCCAGCCGGGTGCCAGTCCTGCGTCAGGATCACGGCGGGAAACTCGGCCATCAGGGCGTTGACGCCCGGCACGATCTCATCCCCGCCGGCGACGGCAAGCGCGCCGCCCGGGCAGAAATCATTCTGGATGTCGATGACGATCAGGGCCTTGGTCATGTTGCGCCTCCGTTGCGGTCTGCCGCACCGTAGCAAGGCGGGCGGCAATTTCAACGGATCGGGCCCGGTGCAGGTGGCGGGGTGGAGCCAAGGCCCCACCCCGCCGGTCTTGCATCACTTCGGCGCGCCGGGCGCGTCGGGCCAGGCGGACGGGTCGGTGTCGAGGTCGGGGAACTTGGCCGGGTCGAAGACCGGACGCTTGACCCCGGCCTTCAGCTGCTGGCCGAAGTCGTCGATCAGGCGCACGGCGATCGGGAACATCATGGTGATCGCCAGGAGGTTCACGATGGCGAGGATCCCCATCAGCGGGTCCGAGAAGTTGAACACCGCCGTGGCCCCCGGGGCCGTCGCGCCGAGGAAGACGATGGCCATCACCACGACGCGCAGGATCTGCACCGCCATGGTCCCGTCGGTCAGGAAGGTCAGAGCGTTTTCCCCCAGGAAGTAATTGTACATGATCGACGAGAAGGCGAAGAGGAAGATCGCCGCGGTCATGAAGTACTGCGCCCAGGAGCCGACGTGGCTGACCATGCTCTGCTGGGTCAGGGCGACGCCGTCGATGTTCTCGGCCCCCGGCACGTAGACGTCACCCAGCAGGATGACGAAGGCGGTGCAGGAACAGATCACGATGGTGTCGATGAAGACCGAGAAGCTCTGCGTGATCCCCTGGCTGACCGGGTGGCGGACATAGGCCGTGGCCGCGACGTTCGGGGCGGAGCCCAGCCCCGCCTCGTTCGAGAAGAGCCCGCGGCGCAGGCCGTTGGCGATGGCCGCGCCCATGCCGCCTGCCACCGCCTCGCGGAAGCCGAAGGCGTTGGCGAAGATGTCGACCAGGACGGCCGGAAGCTCGGTGATGTTCATCACGATGACGATCGCCGCCATGCCGAGGTAGCCAAGCGCCATGATCGGGATGATCACGTCAGCCGCCTTGGCGATCCGGTGGATGCCGCCGTAGACGATGAAACCGGCCGCGACGACCAGGAAGGCGCCGGTGATGTAGCGCGAGATGCCGAGGCTGTCCTCGACCGCGCCGGCGACGGTGTTGCCCTGGAAGGCGTTGAAGCCGATCGAGAAGGACATGATCAGGCAGATCGAATAGACCACCGCCAGCCAGCGGTAGTTTTCGCCCAGGCCGTGCATGATCGCCCGCGCCGGGCCGCCGCGGTAATCGCCTTCGGGCGTCGTGCGCTTGTAGACCTGCGCGAGGCTCGATTCGACCAGCGCCGAACACATGCCGACCAGCGCGATGGCCCACATCCAGAACACGGCCCCCGGACCGCCCGCGGTGATCGCGACCGCGACACCGGCGATGTTGCCGCCGCCGACGCGCCCGCCGACAGACACCAGCAGCGCCTCGCGGGCCGAGATCTGGTTGGGATCGGCATCGGGATCGTTCCCCAGCACCCGGAACATCCGCTTGAAGTAGCGGAACTGCACGAAGCGCGAGGTGATGGTGAAGAACACGCCCAGCACGACGAGGAAGGGCACCAGGGCAAAGCCCCAGGTCAGATCGTTGATCAGGTCAAAGATGGAGTTGAGGAAATCCATGGCGTTGCCTCTTATTGGTTTCACGGCAAATCACGTTTCCGAGGCTAGTTGACGTAGCGGCCGGCCGTAACCCGAATCCCGCAGACCGGCGGAAATGCGACGGCCTTGTGACATTCATGCCTTTCAGGGGGCATCCGGGCGCGGCGGACGGCGGGCGCGCGCCGGGGCCGTTGCAGCGCCCTGCCCCGCGGCTAAGCTGAGCCGGCACCAGACAGGAGACAGGCATGAAGATCGTGGGATTCGTCGGTTCGTTGCGCCGCGCGTCGTTTTCTGGCGCCGTGATGGACACGCTGATCGAACTCGCCCCCGATGGGATGGAGATCGAGCGGCTGAGCATCGGGGACCTGCCGCTCTACAACGCCGACCTGAAGGAGGACGGATCGCCCCGCGTGGTGATCGACCTGGCCGAGAAGGTGCGCGGCGCCGATGGCGTGCTGATCGTCACGCCGGAGTACAACCGGTCGTTCTCGGGCGTGCTGAAGAACGCGCTCGACTGGATCTCGACCGAGCCGGGGATGCCGTTTTCCGGCAAGCCGACCGTGGTGGTGTCGCAGTCGATCGGGCTGCGTGGCGGGGCGCTGGCGAATTATCACCTGCGGCAGGTGCTGTCGGTGATCGGCGCGGCGATCCTGACCGGGCCCGAGGCGGCGGTGGCGTCGTCGTCCGACCTGGTGACGGACGGCCGGATCGAGGACGAGCGCACCCGCAAGCGGTTGGCGAAAGAGCTTGAGATGCTGGCCGAGGCGGTGCGCCGCGCCGCCTGACCTGCGACGCCCGGGCCGCTTGCGCCGGGGGCGCGGCGGCCTTATCTGGCGCGCATGTTCACCGTTGCCGCCCTGTATCACTTCACCCGGTTCGATGACCCGGATGGCCTGCGCGCCCCGCTGCGCGCGCTCTGCGACGCCGAGGGCGTGCGCGGGTCGCTCCTGATCGCGGGCGAGGGGATCAATGGCACCATCGCCGGGCCGCGCCAGGGCATCGACCGGGTGCTGGCGCATATCCGCGCCCTGCCCGGCTGCGCCGACCTCGAATGGAAGGAAAGCACCTCGAGCGCGATGCCGTTCGGCCGGATGAAGGTCCGGCTGAAGAAGGAGATCGTGACGATGGGCCAGCCCGACGTCGATCCCCGCGCCAAGGTCGGGCATTACGTCGAGCCCGCCGACTGGAACGCCCTGATCTCGGCCCCGGACGTGGCGGTGATCGACACGCGGAACGATTACGAAGTGGCCATCGGCACCTTCGAGGGCGCGGTCGACCCGGAAACCGAGAGCTTCCGCGATTTCCCCGCCTGGTGGGAGGCGAACAAGGCGCGGTTCCACAACAAGCGGATCGCGATGTTCTGCACCGGCGGCATCCGCTGCGAGAAATCCACCAACTGGCTGATGAGCCAGGGGGTCGAGGAGGTCTATCACCTTAAGGGCGGGATCCTGAAATACCTCGAGGAGGTGCCCGAGGCGGACAGCCTCTGGCACGGCGAATGTTTCGTCTTCGACGGGCGGGTCAGCGTCGGGCACGGGCTGGCCGAGGGGCCGCACGAACTCTGCCATGCCTGCCGCCGGCCAATCCTGCCCGAGGACCGCGACCGGTCGGAGTACGAGCACGGCGTGTCCTGCCACCAGTGCATCGGCGAGACCTCGGACGCGGACAAGGCCCGGTTCCGCGAACGCCAGCGCCAGATCGCCCTGGCCGCGGCACGGGGCGAGGTGCACCTGGGGCGCTGAGCCCTGGTGCAAGATGCCGGTTTGCAAAGGCGGGTGCGGCCGGTAGAGAGGCCGTCATCCCGCCGTCAACCTGGTGATCCCGCCGTGACCCCTGCCCTTCGCCTGCAAGCTGCCCTGGACCTGATCGGAGAGGTCGACCGCGTCGCGCGGCCGGCGGATGCGGTCGTGTCGGCCTGGCTGCGAGGACGGCGCAAGATGGAGGATGCCGACCGGGGTTTCGTGCTCGCCCTGCTCGACGCGCTGCTGCGGCACCGGGCGCGGATCGGCTGGTGGCTGGAAAGCCAGGGCCGCGACGAGACGCCCCGCAACCGGGTGCTGGCCTGGCTGGTGATGGGCGAGGGGCGAACGACCGAGCAGGTGAAGCGGATGTTCACCGGGGCGAAATTCGCGCCTGCCCCGCTGTCAGGGGACGAGGCTGCGCTGGTGGCAAAGCTGCAGGGGCGCACCATGGTGCATCCAGCCATGCCGGACGAGGTGCGGCTGGAGTGCCCGGACTGGGCGGCCGGGGCGCTGCGCGACCGGTTCGGCGCGGCATTCGAGGCCGAGATGGCGGCGCTGCTGACGCCGCCGACGCTGGACCTGCGGGTCAATACGCTCAAGGCTACGCGCGAGGAGATGCTGCGGGAATTGACGGCCCTTGGCCTGCCGGCGGAGCCCGCGCGGATGGCACCGCAGGGAATCCGGATCGGTGAACGGGTGTCGCTGGCCCGGGTGGCCCCGCTGAAGAGCGGCGCGGTCGAGATCCAGGACGAGGGATCGCAGCTGGTCGCGCTTTTGGTCGGTGCCGGGCCGGGCGACCGGGTGGTGGATTTCTGCGCCGGGGCCGGGGGCAAGACGCTGGCGATCGCGGCGCAGATGGCAAACAAGGGCCGGATCGTCGCCTGCGACGTGAACGAGGGGCGGCTGAAGCGGTCCACGGAGCGGTTCCGCAAGGCGGGCGTGCACAACGCGGAGACCCGGCTGTTGGCCAGCGAGACGGATCGCTGGGTGAAACGTCACAAGGGCGGGTTCGACCGCGTGCTGGTGGATGCGCCCTGCAGCGGGACGGGCACCTGGCGGCGCAATCCCGACGCCCGCTGGCGGCCGGAGGAGGAGGCGGGACTGGACAGCCTCATCGCCCTGCAGGGCCGGATCCTCGCCAGCGCGGCGCGGCTGGTGAAACCGGGCGGGCGGCTGGTCTATGCCACCTGTTCGCTGCTGACCGCGGAGAACGAGGCGCAGGTGGCGGCCTTCCTGGACACGCATCCGGAGTTCGCCGTCGTGCCGCTGGCTGAGGTGGCGCCCGGCCTGCCCTCGGCCCATCCCGACTTCCTGTCACTGACGCCTGCGCGGCATGACACCGACGGGTTCTTTGCGGCGGTGCTGCAGCGCGCGACCCCGGCAGGGGCCTAGCGCCGCCCTTCCCTGAGCCAGGCGCCGATGATCAGTCCCGAGGCCAGCAGCAGCACCAGCCACGGCGGCAGCAGGGTTGTCAGCGTCACGTCCTGCGTCACGTAGGCCTCGCGCGGGGTCAGGCCGATCCAGCCGCGCCCGGCGGCGGGCCGGCCCGCGCGCACGTCGCGGATCGAGGGCATGCCATCGGAAAGTGTCATCACCCCGCCGCGCAGTTCTTCGATCACCGGTTGCAGGGTTTCGCCGCTGGCAATCGTCGCCTCGAATTCGCGGGGCGCGGCGGGGCCGAGGCCGATCACCGCCTCCTGGTCGCCGTTCTGCAGGCGGTAGAGACCGATCTCGGGCCCCCGCCAGAGGGTCTCGAAGCGGCCGGGGCTGACCTCTTGCAGGTCAAGTTCGACGGTCTCGCCCGAGGGGGTGGTGACGGTGACGGGCGGCACCGAATCCTCGAGCGTACGGCGGATGATGCGCATGGTCTGGCCGGTGGGATCGGCCCAGAGCGCCTCTTCCTCCAGCTCCGGCTCCTTCATCATCCAGTGCGCGAGGCGGCGGAGGAGTTCGAGCTGCGGGCCGCCGCCCTCGTAGCCGCGGCTCCAGAGCCAGGCGTGGTCAGAGGCGAGCAGCGCGACGCGCCCCTCGCCCACGCGGTCCAGCACCAGGAGCGGCCGATCCTCGACCCCGGACATGACGACCTGGCCGCGGCCCTCGACCGGGGCGACGTCGATCTGGCGCAGCCAGCGGCCCCAGTCGCCGTCCCATTCGTTGATCAGCCCGGCGGTCACCGGGTGGCGGCTGCCCATCTCGGTCACGGCGGGCCGGTAGGGCCGCTCGATCACCCGGGCGCTTGGCCGGGCGGGCAGGATCTCGGCCAATGGCGAGCGGTAGATGGAATCGGCCGAGGCGAAATCGGGACCGGCGGCGACCAGCACCGCACCACCGTTCTCGACATACTGGCGGACGTTGTCGAGGTAGAGCGAGGGCAGGATCCCACGGCGCTTGTAGCGGTCAAAGATGATGAGGTCGAAATCGTCGATCTTTTCCAGGAACAGTTCGCGCGTGGGGAAGGCGATCAGCGACAGCTCGGACACCGGGACGCCGTCCTGCTTTGACGGCGGGCGCAGGATGGTGAAGTGGACGAGATCGACGGAACTGTCGGATTTCAGCAGGTTGCGCCAGGTGCGCCCGCCCGCGTGCGGTTCGCCCGACACCAGCAGCACGCGCAGCCGGTCGCGAACGCCGTTCATCTGGACAAGGGCCGAGTTGTTGCGGTCGGTCAGCTCACCCTCGGCCTCGGGGACCGAGAACTGGATCACGTTGCGGCCGCCGTGCGGCAGGGTGATCGGCAGGTCGATGTCCTGGCCCACGGGCACGGTGAACCGCTCGGGCTCGCCGCCGTCGATCGAGATGTCGAGCGGGGCCTGCGCGTTTGCCTCGGGTGCGGCGCCCATGTCCTCGACCCGGACGGTCAGGGTGACGGGTTCGTCGAGGATGGCGAAGGCGGGCGCGTTGCGGATCACCAGCCGGCGGTCCCAATCCTCGGGTTCGCCCGTCAGCATGAGGTGCATGGGGGCGGAGAGGTCGGGCGCGCGTTCGACATCGTGCAGGCGGCCGTCCGAGACGATGATGGTGCCCGCGACCCGCGCGCTCGGCTCTTCCGCCAGGGCCTCGGACACGGCGGTCATCAGTTCGGTCCCGGCGTTGTCGGCGCCGTCCGGCACGGTGACGCGCCGCACCTCGGTGTTGGGGCGGGCGGCAAGGCGGCCCTCGAGCGCCGCAATGGCGGCGTCGGTCTGGCCCGGGCGGCCGGCCAGCGCCTGGGAGGCCGAGCGGTCGTCGACCAGCAGCACGATGTCCGACAGCGGGGCGCGGTCCTCTTGCCGGAAGACCGGACCGGCGAGCGCGCCGAGCACGACGAGCGCCGCGAGGCCGCGCAGCGCCCAGCCCGAGAGGCCGCGCCAGAGCGCCAGGATGATGCCCAGCACGGCGAGCGCGGCCAGCGCGATCAGCAACGGCAGCGGCAGCAACGGGTCGAAGATGATCGTGCCGGTCATTGGCCCAGCCTGTCGAGAAGCGCAGGCACGTGGACCTGGTCGGATTTGTAGTTGCCGGTGAGCACGTGCATCACGAGGTTCACGCCGAAGCGATACGCGATCTCGCGCTGGCGTTCGCCGGAAAAGCCGCGACCGACCTGCACCATCGGGGTGCCGCGGTCATCGACCGCCCAGGCCGAGGCCCAGTCGCCGCCGCCGATCACCACCGGGGTGACGTTGTCGTTGAGGTTGCGGAACGGCATCCCCTCGATCAGCTCGGCATCGGGCGGCGCGGCCTCGACCCAGAGCTCACCGCCGGTGTGGCGGCCGGGGAAGTCCTGCAACAGGTAGAAGGTCCGCGTCAGCACGTGGTCGGTCGGCACCGGCTCGAGCGGGGGAATGTCGAGGGGGCGGCCAGCTGCTGCAGCTTGCGCCCGTTGGGCGAGGCGGCGCCGTAGCGGGCGATATCCGCGTCGCGCGTGTCAAAGAGGATCATGCCGCCGGTGCGCAGGTAGTCGTTCAGCTTGGCATAGGCCGCGTCCGAGGGCGTCGGCTGGTCGGGGGTGACCGGCCAGTAGAGGAAGGGGTAGAACGACAGCTCGTCGGTTTCGAGGTTCACGCCCATCGGTTCTGCCGGTTCGACCGAGGTGCGGAAATAAAGCGTTTCCGACAGCCCGCGCAGCCCGGCCTGGGCCAGGTCGTCGACCTGGCGGTTGCCGGTCATCACGTGGGCCAGCACGACCTCGGCGGTGGCGGCGATGGCGCGGGCGATCTCTTCGCTGCTTTCGGCCGGCGCCTCTTCGGCGGGGGCGGCGGTATCCTGCGCGCGGGCACCGGGGGCGGGCACGGCCAGCAGCGCCGCGGCCAGCAGCGCGCTGGCGGCGGTGACGCCGCGCGGGCCCGACAGGCGGCCCGAAAGCGCGAGCGAGGCGAGGATGTCGGCCATCATCAGCACGAGCGCCGCGCCGAGGAGCCAGCCGCCGAGCGGCAGTTCCTCTTCCCGCGCGAGCCCCTCGACCGGGACGGAGGCGGGCCAGCTGGTCGGGGTGAGCACGGTGTCGGCGGACAGCACGTTGCGGGCGATGCGGCGATCCTCGCCCTCGTAGAGACCGGGCTGCAGGTCACGGCCAAGCGGCGCGGTCATCAGCGTCTGGCCATCGACGCCCGGCAAGGTGCCCGCCGGTTCCAGCGTGCCTGTGGCCGAGAGGATGCGGACCGGACGCCAGGTGGTGCCCTTGAGGTCGGCCGGCTCCGGCAGCGTGGTGGCGGAGGACACGGCGAGGCGTTCCAGCATCTGCACGAAGAGCCCCGAGAGCGGCAGGGTCGACCATTCGGCATTGGCCGAGACGTGGAATAGGACGACCTGCCCCTCGCCGATCCGCTTGCGGGTGACGAGCGGGGTGCCGTCCGAGAGCCGGGCGATCACGCGGTCGGCCAGGGTCGGGTCGGGCTGGGCCATGACCTGCGAGGAAACGGTGACGTCGGACGGCACGGGCAGGCCCGCGAAGGGCGTGTCCTGATCGAAGGCGGCGAGCGTCTTGGGTTCCCCCCAGCTCATCGCGCCGCCGACGTTGCGGCCGCCCGCGCGCAAGCGGACCGGCATCAGCGGATCCTCCTCGGCGCGGGAGACATCGCTGGCCGCCAGCCGCGGCCCGGCAAAGCGCAGCAGCATGCCGCCGTTCTCGATCCAGGCCAGCAGGCCGTCGACCTCGCCGGGGGAAAGGGTGGCGACGTCGGCCAGCACGATCACGTCCGGGTTGGCGGGAAGGATGGTTTCGAGCCCGCCGTGCAGCAGGTCGGCATTGGGAGCCAGCGCGCGCTGCAGGTAGTGCAACGGCGACAGCAGTTCGAGGCCCTCGCGATCCTCGCGGCCCGCGATCAGCGCGATCTCGCGCCGGCGCAGGCTGTCGTCGGTGAGCGCCACGGCGCCCGCGGTGCGGGTGCCGCCGATGTCGAAATGGGTGACGCGGGCGCGCAGTTCGGCGGGCAGGTTCATCTGGCCCGACACCTCGGTCGCGCCCGCCTCGAACGACAGGGGGACGGAGTCGAGCAACCGCATGGCGCCCGCCGGGTCGAGCCCATGGGCGTTGATCCGCACCTCGCGTTCGGCACCGCCGAGGGCGCGCAGGGCGGTGACCGTCACGGCGCCATCCTCGAACGTCACGGGTTTCAGGCCCATCACCGGGGCGCCGCCCTCGAACACGCGGACCGGGCCGTGATCCTGCAGGGCGGCCAGCAGGCCCGCGCGGCTGTCGCGGTCGAGCCCGTCGGAGAACCAGGTGGTTTCGAAATCCTCGTCCGGCAGGCCGTCGATGAAGGCGCGCACCTCGTCGGGGTTCGGCGCCCAGGCCAGAGGGGCCAGCCCCGGCAGGCGGGTGCGCCAGGCGTCGGGCGACTGGAAGATCGGCTGTTCCGGCGCGGTCAGGCGGACGACGGCGGCGGTGCGGCCCTGGCGCGCGGCTTCGGCCAGCAGGCTGTCGATGCTGTCCTGCTGGTCGGACCAGTCCTGCGCCGAGGCCCAGCTGCCGTCAGTCACGACCAGCAGCGGCCCGCGCCCGGCGCCGGCGGCCTCGTCCTCGGGGTTCAGGACCGGGCCGGCGAGGCCGATGATCAGGCAGGCGACGGCCACCATGCGCAGCAGCAGCAGCCACCAGGGCGTGCGGTCGGTCACGGTTTCGTCGTCGGTCAGGCCCAGCAGCAGCGCCACGCCGGGAAAGCGGCGGCGGATCGGTGCGGGCGGCACGGCACGCAGGATGATCCAGAGGATCGGCAGCGCGATCAGGCCGAGCAGCAGCCAGGGGGCGGTGAAGCCGATGGGCCCGAGGATCATCAGCCCGTCCCCCGGTCGAGCGCCCGGTAGATCCAGAGCAGCGCCGACTGCGCCGAGGCGTCGGTGTGGTGGGTCTGGAACTGCCAGCCGCTGCGCAGGCAGAGCTGCGACAGCTCTTCCTTCCGTTCGGCCAGCCGGGCGCGGTAACGGTCGCGCAGGTCACCGGCCTTGAGCGTTTCGTGCCGCAGGCCGCCGCCCATGCTTTCGAATATGGTGCGGCCCTGGAAGGGAAACGCCTCTTCGCTGGGATCGAGGACCTGGAAGAGGACACCGCGCACGCCGCGGTCGGCGGCCTTGGTCAGCGCCAGCTTGAGCTGGTCCACGTTGCCGAGGAAATCCGACACGAAGAGCGCGCGGGCGTTCGGGATCATCGCCCGGTGTTCCGGCACGCCGTAGTCCTCGCCGCTGTCGCGGGTGAAGAATTCGGCCAGCCGCAGGACCTGGTTGTTGCCCCGGCGCGGCGGCAGCAGGGTGCCGGTCAGCCCGACCCTCTCGCCCCCGCGGACCAGCAGGATGGCGGTGGCCAGCGCGATCAGCCGGGCGCGTTCGCCCTTGTCCGGCAGGCCCTTGTCCGAGGTGAAGCGCATCGAGGCCGACTGGTCGACCCAGAGCATGACGCTCTGCGCGATCTGCCATTCGCGCTGGCGGACGAAGCGGTCGTCGCCGCGCGCCGAGCGGCGCCAGTCGATGCTGCGCAGGGGATCGCCCGGCTGCACCGGGCGGTATTGCCAGAAATCGTCGCCCAGCCCGGCCCGGCGGCGGCCGTGATCGCCCAGCAGGACCGTGCCTGCCAGGTGCTCGGCCCGCGCCAGCAGGGGCGGAAGCCGGGCGGCCTCCGCCTCGGCCCGGCCACGAAGGGCGACGGGCTCTTTCACGCGGCGGCCTCGCTCCGGGTGATGGCGGCGGCGGTTCGGTCGATCAGGTCGGGCAGGCTGTCGCCGCGCGCGCGGGCGGCGAAGTTGAGGCCCATCCGGTGCTGCAGCACCGGGCGCGCCATGGCGATGACATCCTCGGTCGAGGGGGCAAGGCGGCCCTGCAGCATGGCGCGGGCGCGCACGGTCATCATCAGCGCCTGCGCGGCGCGGGGGCCGGGGCCCCAGTTCACCGTGTCGCGCACGACCTGGGACGCGGAGGGGTCGTCCGGGCGGCAGGCGCGGACGAGGTCGAGGATCTGCTCGACCACGGTTTCGCCCACGGGCATCCGGCGCAGCAGCTTCTGCGCATGGATCAGTTCGGCCGCAGAGAAGACCTCGTGCGCCTCTTCCTCCTCGATGCCGGTGGTGGCGGTGAGGATGGCGCGTTCGGTGTCGCGGTCGGGATAGATGACGTCAATCTGGACGAGGAAGCGGTCAAGCTGTGCCTCGGGCAGGGGATAGGTGCCCTCCTGCTCGATCGGGTTCTGGGTGGCCAGCACGTGGAACGGCGCGCCGAGGCTGCGATCCTCGCCCGCGACGGTCACCTGGCGCTCCTGCATCGCCTGCAGCAGCGCCGACTGGGTCCGTGGCGAGGCGCGGTTGATCTCGTCCGCCATGAGCAGTTGGCAGAAGATCGGCCCCTCGAGGAACCGGAAGGACCGGCTGCCGTCCGCGGCGGTTTCCAGCACCTCGGACCCGAGGATGTCGGCCGGCATCAGGTCGGGCGTGAACTGCACCCGGTTGCCCGTCAGCCCCATCACCGTCGAGAGCGTTTCGACCAGCCGCGTCTTGCCGAGGCCGGGCAGGCCGATCAGCAGCCCGTGCCCGCCGCAGAGCAGCGCCGACAGCGTCAGGTCCACCACCTGTTCCTGGCCGATGAAGCGTTTCGTGATCGATGTCTTCGCCTCGGCCAGCTTGGCCTCGACCTTCTCGATCTCGACGACGAGGTCTTCCTCGCTCAGGGATTCGGGGGATTCGCTCATGGGAATGTTCCTGCACGGGACTATTTGATATCGAGTGTATGCTGTTCGCCGGGAATGGCAAAACCGAAGGACGGACAAAAGAACGTGAAACCCTCTGCCTCTTCGATTGCTGCCTCCGTCAGTGCAGCGGCCAAGGCGGGCGGCCTGCCGCCGATCCACAAGTGGACCCCCGATTACAGCGGGGAAATCGACATCCGCATCGCCCGCGACGGCACTTGGTACCACGAGGGCACCCCGATCAACCGGCCGGAGCTTGTCCGCCTCTTCAGCACGATCCTGCGCAAGGAGGGCGACCAGCACGTGCTGGTGACCCCGGTCGAGAAGGTGGGAATCGTCGTCGAGGACGCGCCCTTCATCGCCGTGGACGTGGAAGCCGAAGGCACCGGCCGCGACCAGCGGCTGAGCTTCCTGACCAATGTCGGCGACCGCACGGTGGCCGGACCGGACACCCCGATCCGGGTGGACCGTGACCCGGAAACGGGCGAGCCCGCGCCCTACGTCACGGTGCGCGACCGGCTGGAGGCCCTGATCGACCGCAAGAGTTTCTACCGGATCGTCGAGCTGGGCACCGAGGCCGAGCACGAAGGCACGCGCTGGTTCGGGGTCTGGTCGGGCGGCGCCTTCTTCCCGATCATCCCGGCGGCCGACCTTCCGCGCGACTGAGGTCGTTTTCGCTCTCGCACAGATTGTTTCGACACAAATCAGGCCTTGTTGTCGCCGCAAAGCCATCTCTACCGTATGGCCCAGCTTCGCTTGCGGGACGATGATGATAAGATTTGCGGCCAATATATCTTTTCTGTTCAAGGACCTGCCGATCGCCGACCGGATCCTGGCGGCGGCCGAGGCGGGGTTCGACGGGGTCGAGGTGCTGTTTCCCTACGACGTGCCGGTGCCCGATCTGACCCGGGCGCTGGCGCTCACCGGGCTGCCGATGGTGCTGATCAACGCGCCGCCGCCGAACTACACCGGCGGGGCCCGCGGCTTTGCGGCGGTGCCGGGGGGCGAGCAGCGGTTCCAGTACGATTTTCGCCGGGTGCTGCGCTATGCCGAGGCGCTGAAGCCGCGCTGCCTGCACGTGATGGCCGGCAATGCCGACGGGGCAGAGGCGCGGGACACCTTCGTCGCCAACCTGCGTGCGGCGGCGCAGGCGGCGCCCGACCTCCTGCTGACGATCGAGCCGATCAACCAGGAGGACATGCCGGGCTACTTCCTGTCGGATTACGGGCTGGCGGCCGAGATCCTCGATGCCGTCGCGATGCCGAACGTGGCGCTGCAGTTCGATGCCTACCACGCGCAGAAGATCACCGGCGACGCGATGGCGGCCTGGGCCGAGCACGGCGCGCGCGCCCGGCACATCCAGGTCGCTGGTCTGCCGGACCGGCACGAACCGGTGGCCGGGCCATTCGACTATCCCGCCTTTTTCGACAGGGTCGCGGCCGACGGCTACGACGGCTTCGTCAGCGCGGAATACCACCCGGCGGGCGACACCGCGGCCGGGCTTGGCTGGCTGCCGAAACGCTGATCCCCAAAGGAGTGCAGGGTGCTGACAGGAGGCTGTCAGCAGGGGTATGACATGCTGACATCATCGACCTCAGCATAGGAGATGAGCGATGACGACCCAACCCTTTGTTGTCTGGACCGAAATCCCGGTCAAGGACATGCAGAAAGCAATGAGCTTCTACAACGACGTGTTCGGCTGGTCCCTGACACTGGACGACTCCGGCCCGAACCCGATGGCGATCTTCGGCAATGTTGAGGGCGCCACCGGCGGCCACCTCTATCCGGGCACGCCGGGCGCCGGGCCGACCGTGCACCTGGCGATCCCCGACGCCCTGCCCGCCGCCACCGACCGCGCCAAGATCGCCGGGGCCAAGGTGCTCTACGGCCCGATCGAGATCCCGGCGGGGCGGTTCACCTACATCGAGGACCCGGACGGCAATTCCATCGGCCTCTTCGAACCCGCGAAGGCCGCCTGAATGCGCAGGGCCGACCGCCTCTTCCAGATCGTGCAGTATCTGCGGGGCGGTCGGCTGGTCACCGCCGCGGCCCTGGCCGACCGGCTGGAGGTCTCGACCCGGACGATCTACCGCGACGTGGCCGACCTGATCGCCTCGGGCGTGCCGATCGAGGGCGAGGCCGGCGTCGGCTATGTCATGCGGCAGGGCTACGACATGCCGCCGCTGATGTTCACCAACGACGAGATCGCGGCGCTGGTCGCGGGCGCGCGGCTGCTGCGGGCCTGGGGCGGCACCGCGATGGCGGGCGCCGCCGAGGAGGCGCTGGTCAAGATCAACGAGGTGATCCCCGACACCGCCCGCGCCCGGGCCGAGGCGGTGCAGGTCCACGCCGTCGGCGCCAGCGGCATGACGCCCGAGATGCGCGCCCGGCTCGACCGACTGGACGCCGCCTGCAACGCGCGTACCCGGCTGGTGCTGGCCTATGTCGACGAGGCCGAGCGCGCGACCGACCGCCCCGTCCGGCCGCTGGCGCTGTTCTTCTGGGGCAAGGTCTGGACCCTGCTGGCCTGGTGCGAGCTGCGCGACGATTTCCGCACCTTCCGCGTCGACCGGATCCACGCGATGACGCCCGACGGCACCTTCCGCCCGGAACGCGCGAAAAGCGCCGCCGCCTTCTACGAACGCGAGCGGCGGCTCGGTCATATCCCTGACAGGGGGTGACACCCTCTGCTTCATCTTGCCGGAAAAACTCCCGCCGGAGGCATCGCCGCCTGCGGCGATCCTAGAGATACCCTTCCGACCGGAAACTGAGTTCGGTCGACTTGCCGATGATGATGTGGTCGTGGACGGTGATCGACACGGTGGCGAGGGCGGCCTGGATCTGGCCGGTCATGTCGATGTCGGCCTGGCTGGGCGTGGGATCGCCCGACGGGTGGTTGTGCACCATGATCAGGGCCGAGGCATTCAGGTCGAGCGCGCGCTTGACCACCTCGCGCGGGTAGACCGGGACGTGGTCGACGGTGCCCCTGCCCTGCGCCTCGTCCGCGATCAGCACGTTCTTGCGGTCGAGGAAGAGGATGCGGAACTGCTCGGTCTCGAGGTGCGCCAGGGCGGTGTGGCAGTAGTCGATGAGGGCGGCCCAGGAGGTGATGACCGGGCGCTGCAGGATGCGGGACCGGGCCAGCCGCTGCGCCGCGGCCTCGATCAGCTTCAGCTCGGCAATGACCGAGTCGCCGACGCCCGAAACCTGCCGCAGCCGGTCGGGGGGCGCCGTGATCACCCCGTTGAAGTCACCGAAGGTGTCAAGCAGGCGGCGGCCAAGCGGCTTCATGTCGGCCCGGGCATTGGCCCGGAAGAGGACCATCTCGAGAAGCTCGTAGTCCGGCATGGCGTCGGACCCGCCTTGCAGAAGGCGATCCCGCAGACGCTGGCGATGGTCCTTGATGTAGGACGGCCGCACGCCAGCCACTTCGGCGTCGGGGAAGAGCGAGGGGGCTTCCTGCAGGGATCGTGTCCGCGTCATGCCCTCAGGATCGCGCGGGATGGTTAGCGAGGGGTTAACGGAGGCCGGGGCGAAACGAAGAAAGGCGCCCCCGGGTGGGGACGCCTTTTCGTATGCTGTCCTTGGAGCGCCGCCCGGGCCCTGCGGGCCCGGGTTCGTCACCGGGGCTTCGCCCGTGCCCTGGGCTCCGCCCGTGAAAACCCCGGAACGTCCACTGGACGTTCCGCCAGCGCCCAAGGGGCGCAGGTTCGGGTTTTCACCCCTTCATCGAGTCCCAGAAGCCCTTCACGGAAGAGAAGAAGTTCTTGCTCTCGGGGTTGTTCTCGTCGCTGTGGCCCTCGAACTCGCGCAGAAGCTCCTTCTGGCGCGAGGTGAGGTTGACCGGCGTTTCCACCGCCAGCTCGATGAACATGTCGCCCGCCGCGCCGCCGCGCAGGGCGGGCATGCCCTTGCCGCGCAGGCGCATCTGGCGGCCGGACTGGCTGCCCTCGGGGATCTTCACGCGGGAGCGTCCGCCGTCGATCGTCGGCACCTCGATGTCACCGCCAAGCGCCGCCTTGGTCATCGAGACCGGGACGCGGCAGTAGAGGTTGGTGCCCTCGCGCTCGAAGATCTTGTGCTTGGCGACCTCGATGAAAATGTAGAGATCGCCCGACGGGCCGCCGCGCATCCCGGCTTCGCCCTCTCCGGCGAGGCGGATGCGGGTGCCGGTCTCGACCCCGGCGGGGATGTTCACCGACAGCGAGCGGTCGCGTTCGACGCGGCCCTGGCCATGGCAGGTCTTGCACGGGTTCTGGATGATCTGGCCGAGGCCCGAGCAGGCCGGGCAGGTCCGTTCCACCGTGAAGAAGCCCTGCTGCGCCCGCACCTTGCCCATGCCCGAACAGGTCGGGCAGGTGATCGGTTCGGCCCCGCCCTCGGCGCCCGAGCCGTTGCACGACGTGCACTGGACCGAGGTCGGCACGTTGATCGTCTTCTGCAGGCCGCCGTAGGCTTCCTCGAGCGTGACGCGCAGGTTGTAGCGCAGGTCCGACCCGCGCGCCGCGCGCTGCCGGCCACCGGCGCCGCGCTGGCCCATGAAGTCGCCGAAGAGGTCGTCGAACACGTCCGAGAAGGCGGAAGCGAAATCGCCCTGCGCGCCGCGCGGGCCGCCCCGCGGGCCACCGCCCATGCCGTTTTCAAAGGCCGCGTGACCGAAGCGGTCATAGGCCGCCTTCTTGTCCGCATCCTTCAGGACATCGTAGGCCTCGTTCACTTCCTTGAACTGGGACTCGGCATCCGGGTTGTCGCTGTTGCGGTCGGGGTGAAGTTCCTTGGCCTTCTTGCGGTAGGCCTTCTTGATCTCGTCGGCCGTGGCACCCTTGGCCACGCCCAACGTGTCGTAATAGTCGCGTTTAGACATTCAGGGGGTCCCCCTTTCCGGGAACGTTGAGGGCCGGCCCGCCAGTGACGGACCGGCCCCAGAGGTTCCCGCGCGCGTCTCAGGCACGCTTGTTGTCGTCCAGGTCCTCGAAATCGGCGTCGACGATGTCGTCGTCATCCGACGGCGACGAATCGGCCGCCTGCGGCTCGTCGTCGGATCCGCTTTCGGACTGCGCCTTGTAGATCGCTTCGCCGAGACGCATGGAGGCTTCGGTCACGTTCTGGATGCCCGACTTGATCTTGTCGGCATTGTCGGTTTCCAGCTCGTCCTTCAGCGCGGCGATGGCGAGTTCGATGGCTTCGACGGTCGACGGGTCGACCTTGTCGCCATGTTCCTCGACCGCCTTCTCGGTCGAATGGATCAGGCTTTCCGCCTGGTTCTTGGCTTCCACCAGCTCCTTGCGGGCCTTGTCCGCCTCGGCGTTCTCCTCGGCGTCCTTGACCATGCGATCGATGTCCTCGTCCGAGAGGCCACCGGATGCCTGGATGGTGATCTTCTGTTCTTTGTTGGTGCCCTTGTCCTTGGCACCGACCGACACGATGCCGTTGGCGTCGATGTCGAAGGTCACTTCGATCTGCGGCATCCCGCGCGGGGCCGGGGGGATGTCCTCGAGGTTGAACTGGCCGAGCATCTTGTTGTCGGCCGCCATCTCGCGTTCACCCTGGAAGACCCGGATGGTCACCGCGTTCTGGTTGTCCTCGGCGGTCGAGAAGACCTGGGACTTCTTGGTCGGGATCGTCGTGTTGCGGTCGATCAGGCGGGTGAAGACACCGCCCAGCGTCTCGATCCCCAGCGACAGCGGGGTCACGTCGAGCAGGACCACGTCCTTCACGTCACCCTGCAGCACGCCGGCCTGGATGGCGGCACCCAGTGCCACGACCTCATCGGGGTTCACGCCCTTGTGGGGCTCTTTCCCGAAGAACTTGGTCACTTCCTCGACGACCTTGGGCATGCGGGTCATGCCGCCGACGAGGACAACTTCGTCCACGTCCGAGGTCGAGAGGCCGGCATCCTTCAGCGCGGCCTGGCAGGGCTTCAGCGAGGCCTTGATCAGGTCCGACACGAGGCTTTCCAGCTTGGCGCGGGTCAGCTTCATCACCATGTGCAGCGGCTGGCCGTTGGCGCCCATCGAGATGAACGGCTGGTTGATCTCGGTCTGGGAGGAGCTCGACAGCTCGATCTTGGCTTTCTCGGCCGCCTCTTTCAGACGCTGGAGCGCCATCTTGTCCTGGGTCAGGTCGACGTTGTGTTCCTTTTTGAACTCGTCGGCCAGGTAGTTGACGATGCGCATGTCGAAGTCTTCGCCGCCGAGGAACGTGTCCCCGTTGGTCGATTTCACCTCGAAGAGGCCGTCGTCGATTTCCAGGATGGTAACGTCGAAGGTGCCGCCGCCGAGGTCATAGACCGCGATGGTGTGGCTGTCCTGCTTGTCGAGGCCGTAGGCGAGCGCGGCGGCGGTCGGTTCGTTGATGATCCGCAGTACTTCGAGCCCGGCGATCTTGCCGGCGTCCTTGGTGGCCTGACGCTGGGCGTCGTTGAAGTAGGCGGGCACGGTGATGACGGCCTGCGTCACTTCTTCGCCGAGGTAGCTCTCGGCGGTTTCCTTCATCTTGCCGAGGATGAAGGCGGAGATTTGGGAGGGCGAATACTTCTCACCCTTGGATTCGACCCACGCGTCGCCGTTGCCGCCGTTGATGACGTTGTACGGCAGGTTCTTCTTGTCCTTGGCCAGATGCTCGTCGTCGAACCGACGGCCGATCAGGCGCTTGACGCCGAAGATGGTGTTGGACGGGTTGGTCACGGCCTGCCGCTTGGCAGACTGGCCGACAAGGCGTTCCTCGTCGGTGAATGCGACGATGGAGGGGGTCGTGCGCGCCCCTTCGGAGTTCTCGATGACCTTGGGCTGCGAGCCATCCATGATGGCGACGCAGGAGTTGGTGGTCCCGAGGTCGATACCGATCACTTTCGACATGTTTTCGATCCCTTTCGATTCAGGCGATGAACGGGTGTCGGACCCAGACGGCATCCGCACCCGGATTGATGCGGCGGCCAGTGCCAGGGCCCTGCGCGGGGCCTGCTGCCCTGTCCGCCACGCTTCGGGGGGTATATAGGAATGGGGCTTTGGGGCTGCAAGCGGCCTTGCGCGGCGGCATCGGCAAAAAGCGAGGCATCGGGCAAGCGCGTCACAGCCCTGCCCGATGCGGTGGCAGCCGGCCGGCCCGGCGCGCGCCCGCGGGAGGTTTCCAGCGACCGTGCGAGGCGGCATAACGGGGCCATGGACCATGCCCGCCCCTGCCCTGCCCGGACGACCGCCGATGACTGACGCGCCGCTGATCCTGCGCGGGGTCGAGATCTGGCAAGGTGCGCTCGACCGCCCGGCGCAGGAGGCGATGCTGGCCGACCTGCGCGAGGTGGTGCGCGCGGCGCCGCTCTTTTCGCCCGAGACCCGGTTCGGCAAGAAGATGTCGGTCGCCATGACCTCGGCCGGGACATACGGCTGGTACTCGGACCGGCGCGGCTATCGCTATGAACGCCGCCACCCCTCGGGCGTGGACTGGCCGCCGATCCCCGAGTCGGTGCTGGCGGTCTGGCGGGCGCGGGTCAGCGCCGAGCGGATGCCGGATTGCTGCCTGGTGAACTACTACCGCGAGGGGGCGAAGATGGGCCTGCACCAGGACCGGGACGAGGCCGATTTCTCGTGGCCGGTGCTGTCGATCTCGCTCGGGGACGAGGCGCGGTTCCGGATCGGCAGCGTCGACCGCGGCGGGACGACAGAATCAGTCTGGCTGCGGTCGGGGGATGTCTGCGTGATCGGCGGCGACGCCCGGCTGGTGCACCACGGGATCGACAAGGTGCGGTTCGGGTCGTCGACGCTGCTGAGCGACGGTGGTCGGGTGAACCTGACGCTGCGAGTGGTGGATTGAGGGGGGGGTGGGGTGGATGGTGCGTGCGAGCACGCACCCTACGGGTGGTTGTGCGGGTACAGGTGCGTGTGAGCACGCACCCTACGGGTGGTTGATTGAGAGCGGCGCGGGTGCATGCGAGCACGCAGCCCGCGGGGCGGTTGATCGCGAGGGGCGCAGGTGCATGCGGACACGCAGCCGGCGTGGCGGTTGGTTGAGGGGGCGCGCGGGGCCGGAGCCCCGCCCGGTCATTCGCGCAGGATGGCCACCGGGCGGCACCAGCCGGCGCTGGCGCCCTTGATCTTGACCGGGAAGCACTGGACCTCGAACCCGGTGGCGGGGAGTGCCTCGAGGTTGCCCAGCTTTTCCATGTGGCAGTAGCCGCGCACCATGCCGGCGCGGTGGCCTTCCCAGATCAGCCCGGCATCCCCGGTCTCGGCCACCTTCTTCGCGGTGTGGACGAAAGGCGCGTCCCAGCTCCAGGCATCGGTGCCGCAGACGCGCATCCCGCGTTCGGTCATCCAGCAGGTCGCCTCTTTCCCGATGCCGCAGCCCGTGGCCACGTAGGCGGGCGTGCCGTAGGCGGCCCCGGCGGCGGTGTTGACCAGGACGATGTCGCCGGGCTGCAGGTCGTGGCCGATGCGCGCGAACTCGGCCGCGACCTCGTCCGCCGTCACCACGTGCCCGTCCGGCAGGTGGCGGAAGTCGAGCATTACCCCGCGCCCGATGCACCACTCCAGCGGCACCTCGTCGATGGTGATCGCGCGCTGCCCGCCGTCCATGGTGGAATGGTAGTGATAAGGCGCGTCGAGGTGGGTGCCGTTGTGGGTGGAAAGCTGGACCCGCTCCACCGCCCAGCCTTCGCCGCCGGGCAGATCGTCCCTTGCCACGCCCGGAAAGAACCCGAGGATCTGCTCTGCCGTGTCCTGGTGGCCCTGGTAGTCGATCGTCGGATGAAGCCCCGGCGGATCGGCATAGGTCGTGTTCTCGAGCGCGCGCGCGAGGTCGATGAGTTTCATGGAACGTCCTCCCTTTGCGCGCACACTAGGATGGTGAATTGCGCAAGACCATGGCTTGCCGCCGCTCCTGCAGATGCCTAGCGTCGCGCCATGGGGACGGAGCACATTCTCGACAGCGGTTACTCGTGGCGCAGGCTCGCCATCTCGCTGGCCATCGCGGTGGTCGGCAACGTCGGCATGTGGGCCTCGATCGTGGTGCTCCCGAACATGGAGGCGGAGTTCGGGCTGGCCCGGTCCGTCGCCTCCCTGCCCTACACCTTCACGATGTTCGGCTATGCCATCGGCAACCTGCTGATCGGCCGGGTGGTGGACCGCTACGGCGTGACGCTGGCCCTGACCGGCGCGGCGCTGACCAGCGCGGCGGGGTTCCTGCTGGCCTCTGTCACGCAGAGCTTCTGGCTGATCTGCGCGCTGCAGCTGGTCATCGGCATCGGCACGGCGGCGAGCTTTGGCCCGCTGGTCGCCGATGTCTCGCTCTGGTTCCTGAAACGGCGCGGCATCGCCGTCGGGATCGCGGCCTCGGGCAACTACCTCTCCGGCGCGATCTGGCCGGTGCTGCTGGCCGGCATCCTGGCCGAGGGCGGCTGGCGGTCGGCCTATGTCACGCTGGCCGTGGTGAGTGTCCTGCTGATGATCCCGCTGGCCTGGTTGCTGCGCCGGCGCCTGCCGCTCGGCGCGATGGCGCTGTCCGATGCCGCCTCGGCCGAACGGGCGCGGAGCACGGGGATCCCGCCGACCATGCTGATGCTGATGCTGGGCCTTGCCGGCGTCGCCTGCTGCGTCGCCATGTCGATGCCGCAGGTCCATATCGTGTCGTTCTGCATCGACCTGGGCTATGGCCCGGCGGCAGGGGCCGAGATGCTGTCGCTGATGCTCTTTGCCGGGGTCGCGTCGCGCATCGCCTCGGGCTTCGTGGCGGACTGGCTGGGCGGGGTGCGGACGCTGCTGATCGGGTCGGTCCTGCAGATGCTGGCGCTGATGCTCTACCTGCCGTCGTCGGGCCTGACGTCGCTCTATGTCGTGTCGCTGGTCTTCGGCCTCAGCCAGGGCGGCATCGTGCCGTCCTACGCGGTGATCGTACGGGAATACATGCCAGCGCGCGAGGCCGGGGCGCGGACCGGCTTCGTCATCATGGGGACGATCCTGGGCATGGCACTTGGCGGCTGGATGTCGGGCTGGATCTACGACGTCACGGGCAGCTACGCCTGGGCCTTCGTGAACGGGATTGCCTGGAACGCGCTGAACGTGGGGATCATGCTGATCGTGCTGTTCCGTGGCCGGCCGCGGGTGCAGATGGCGTGATGGCTGGCAGCGGGGGCACCCGCCTCGGGCCAAGGCCTCAGACGGGCAGGTTCCGCCCCGCCGCGATTGCCTCCATCGTGATGTAGGAGGTCACGCTGTCGATCTCGACCTTGTCGATCAGGCGGCGGTAGATGCGGTCGTAATCGTTCATGTCCTGCGCGACGATCTTGAGCAGGTAGTCGTAGTCCCCGGCGATCCGGTAGAAATCGATCACGTTCGGGATCGACCGCACATGGGTGCGGAACTGGGTCAGCCAGCCGGTGCTGTGGTGCCGGGTGCGGATCATCACGATCACCGTCAGGCTGAAGCCGACATCCTCGGGCGCGAGCTTGAGCGTCTGACCCAGAAGCCCCGCCTCGCGCAGGCGGGTCAGGCGCCGCCAGCAGGCGTTTTGCGACAGGCCCACGCGATCCGCCACCTCGCGCTGCGAGAGGCTGGCGTCCGACTGCAGGACGCGCAGGATTCTGCGATCTGTTTCATCAATTTCGGTCATCGATTCGATCATATGACACAAGATGCGGCCGCGCGAGGGGTAAACGAGGTGAACACCTCTGCGCGGTTGGGGCTTATCCTGCGCACAGAAAATCCATGGCAGGAGAGGCATGATGCAGAGCCCCGCAGAACAGTTCGACGACTTCCGCACTTCGCTTGGCGGACCCGCGGGGATCGCGGCGGGGCTGATCGGGGACGGGGTGGCATTCGAGGGGCCTTTTGGCCCGCGTCCGCTGATCTACGCCGACTATACCGCCTCGGGCCGGGCCCTGCGGCAGGTCGAGGCGTTCATGCTGGATCACGTTCTGCCCTTCTACGGCAACACCCACACCACCGCTTCGCACTGCGGCGCCCACACGACCCGGCTCCGCGAAGCCGCGCGCGGGGTCATTGCCCGCCACGTGAAGGCCGGGCCGGATCACGCGGTGATCTTCGGCGGCGGCGGGGCGACGGCGGGGATCAACCGCCTGCCGCATCTCTTCGGCCTGGCCGGGGCGGAGGAGACACCGCTGGTCCTGCTGGGCCCCTACGAACACCATTCCAACATCCTGCCCTGGCGCGAATGCGGGGCCGAGGTGCGCATCCTGCCCGAGGCCGCGACCGGCGGGCCGGACATGGACGCGCTGGCGGCGGCGCTGGACGGCGCTGGTACGCGGCCCGTCGTCGGTGCCTTCTCGGCCGCCGCGAACCTGACCGGGCAGCTGACCGATGTCGTCGCGGTGACCCGGCTGCTGAAATCGCATGGCGCGCTGGCGGTCTGGGATTACGCCTGCGGCGGTCCCTACCTCGACATCGACATGAGTGCGGGGACCGATCACATGATCGACGCCTTGGTGTTTTCGCCGCACAAGTTCGCGGGCGGACCGGGCGCCTCGGGCGTGCTGGTCCTGAACCGCCGCGCGGTCGCGGCCAGCCGGCCCAGCCTGCCGGGCGGCGGGACGGTGCGGTTCGTGTCGCACTGGGGGCATGACTACGTGGCCGATGTGGTCGAGCGCGAAGAGGCCGGCACGCCGGCCATCCTCGGCGACATCCGGGCCGCCCTGGCGGTGCTGGTCAAGGAGGAGATCGGCACCGCCCACATGGCCGAGCGCCACGCCGCGCTGCGCGCCCGCGCGCTGGAGCGCTGGCGCGACCTGCCGAACCTGACCCTGCACGGACAGGAGGCCGACGATCGCCTGCCGATCTTTGCGCTGAGCCTGGCGGACGGCGACGTGCCCCTGCCCGCGCAGCTCTTCACCCGGATGCTGAGCGACCATTTCGGCGTCCAGACCCGCAGCGGCTGTGCCTGCGCCGGGCCCTACGGGCACACCCTGCTCGAGATCGACGAGGACCGGTCGGCCACGATGCGCCGGGCGATCCTGTCGGGGGACGACAGCGCCAAGCCCGGGTTCACCCGGCTGAACCTCTCGGCCCTGCTGAGCGACGCCAAGGCCGAGGCGATCATCGACGCGGTCGCCCGGATCGCCGCCGCCCCGAACGATTTCGCCGCGCCCTATCAGGGCGCGGCGGTGGCGGGGGCGGTCGCGGCGGAGTGACCGCCGTGGGAGCTGAGCGGCGGGCAGGCCCCGCCGCGACGGTCCCCGCTACATCGACATCGGGATGATGAGAGAGATCGCCGGGACGAGGATCAGCAGCGCCAGCACCACCAGGTCGATGGCGAGGAACCGGGTCAGCCCGCGGAAGATCTGACCGATCTCGACGGTCTTCTCCTCGATCACGCTGGCGAGGACGAAGACGTTCAGCCCCACCGGCGGCGTGATCAGGCCGATCTCCAGCAGCTTCACGATCACCACGCCGAACCAGATCAGGTTCATGTCGAAGCTTTCGACCATCGGGATCATCAGCGGCAGGGTCAGCACCATGATGCCCACCGGGTCGAGGAACATGCCCAGCACCAGGTAGATCACGCAGACCATGAAGATGAAGAAGGCCGGGCTGATGTCGCTGCTGGTGAGCATCCCCACCAGCGAGTTCGACAGGCCGGTCAGCGCGATCAGCGCCACGAAGATCTTGGCGCAGGCGGCGATGAAGAAGATGCCGCCGGTGGTGACCATCGTCTCGCGCAGCATCGGCACGATGTCCATCACGCCCATCTTGCCGCGCAGGATGCCGAAGAGCGTGGCGAACATCAGCGACAGGGCCGCGGCCTCGGTCGCGGTGAAGATGCCGCCGTAGATGCCGCCGATCACCACCACGAAGAGCAGGACCGCCGGCCAGGCGCCGATGGCGGCCTTCATCTTCTGTTCGCGGGTGAAGACCTCGTCCGAGACCGGCGCGATGGCCGGGTTGCGCTTGACCCAGAGCACGATGACGAGGGCGTAGCCCAGCATCGAGATCACGCCGGGCAGGAAGCCGGCGAGGAAGAGCTGGCTGATCGAGCTTTCGGTGAAGATGCCGTAGATGATGAAGAGCACCGAGGGCGGGATCAGCGAGCCCAGCGTGCCGCCCGCCGCGACCGAAGCGGTGGCGAGGCGCGGGTCGTAGTTCATGCGCAGCATCTCGGGCGTGCAGATCCGGCCCATCGTCGAGGCGCAGGCGATCGAGCTGCCCGAGATCGCCGAGAACCCGCCGCAGCCCGCGACCGAGGCGATGGCGACCCCGCCCGGCAGCTTCACCAGCCAGACGCGCGCGGCCTCGTAGATCTCGGTCGTGATCCCGGCGCGGTAGGCGACGTGGCCAAGCGCGATGAAGAGCGGGATCATCGAGAGGTCGTAGCTGTGCACGAGGTCGAAGGTCGACGAGAACGACAGCGAGAGCGTCGCCCAGAAGGCGCGTTCAGGCATGAATGTCCCGGTGCGGAAGGCGAAGACGATGAAGATCCCCACCACCGCGACGCCACCGATCGCGTAGGCGATCGGCACGCGGATCGCCAGCAGCACGATCACCATCACGCAGGAGACATAACCAACGGTTGCCAAATCCATGTCGTGAGTCCCCGCTCAGAGCTTTTCAGGGGCGGGTTGGCCGGTCAGGGCGGCCCGCGTGTCGACCCACAGGATTTGGACCAGTCGGATCAGGAAGAAGAGGAACGCCAGCACGAACAGGAACCGGCTGGGCCACTTGGGCCAGTGGTAGGTGCCGCCGTAGTGGGCGTGCGAATTGAAGGCCTTCCAGAACTCGAACCAGCCGGCGGTCAGCAGCACCGCGCCGAGGAAAACGCCGATGAAGGCGGCCAGCACGGCGATCCAGCGGTTCACGCCGGCCGGGAAATGGCTGGCGATCACCTCGATCGCGATATGGGCACGGGCGGCGGTGGCCGAGGCGAGCGGGAAGAGGATCGCGGGGACCATCAGCTCCTGCACGGCGATGATGATGTCCGGCACGCCGGTCTTGAGGATCTCGCGCGTGGCGATGTTTGCCACGATCAGGATGCAGAGTGTGACGATGGCGACAGCCGCCGCCGTATCGAGCACGTACTCGATGCGTTTCATGTCAGTGTCCGATCTGGAAAGTCAGGCGGCCCGGCGCGGGATGCTGCGCCGGGCCGCGTCGTTCAGCTGCGGTCCCAGGGCAGACCTTCGGTCTCCATGACCTGGGTCCACTTGTCCACGAGCTGGAGGAACTCTTCGAGCATGGCGTCGCCGTCCATGCCGACCGCCGACATGTCGGCCTTCCACTTTTCGATCGAGGGCTGCGCCATCTCGGTCATCTTCTCGTACTCGGCATCCGTCAGTTCGACGAACTCGACGGCGTCCTCGCCGGTGTTGAGCGTCTCCATCGCCTTTTCGTCGGCGGTGATCAGGCGCTCGCCGTAGAAGTTGATCGTGTCACGACCGATCTGCTTCACGATCTCCTGCTGCTCGGGCGTCAGCATCTCGAACGTGTCCTTGTTCATGAAGGTGCCGAGGCTGGCGAGGCTGCCGAAGCGCATGTCGGTGACGGTATCGACCAGCTCGTTCAGCTTGGTCGCGACGGCGTAGTAGGCGTAGGTGACCGAGCATTCGACAAGGCCCGTCTCCATCCCCTGGTAGACGTCGTAGATCGGCATCGAGACCAGGTTGCCACCCAGTTCGCCGAAGATGTCGGTCGAGGCGCCGGTGTGCGCGAACTTGGTGCCGGGCACATTGTCGAGCGAGCGGATACCCTCGCCCGAGCATGCCATGATCCCTGGCGAGAGCGAGAAGGTCGAGATGTATTCGAGGTTCATCTCGTCCAGCCGCGCCTGCAGCTGTTCGTTGGTGGTGAAGAGCTCGTAGACCGCCTGCATCATCACCCAGGGGTGCGCGGCCTTGAGTTGCAGGCCCGCCATCTGCAGTTCGGGGAATTCCGAGGCCGCGTAGGCACCGATGATGACGCCCATGTCGCCCACGCCGGTCGACAGCGATTCGAGCGCGGCGTTGGTCTTGAACAGGGCGCCGCCCCAGTTCTGGTCGACGCGGACCTCGCCGCCGGTGCGTTCGGCGATCTGGTCGGCGATGAAGGACACGGCCTCGGCGCGGACGCCGCGGTTCGGCCCCGGTTCGTTCGCGATCAGGACGGTTTCGGCGTGCGCCGCAAGGGCAAGCACCGAAAGAGAACCCGCTGCGAGAGCCCTTTTCACGTAAGTATTCATCGATTTCCTCCCTGTATCCGACCCGGCCTCCCGCCCGGTCGATTGAAATTTAGATAGCCTGATAACAATCATCTGGCAACATATTTGTCGGCAAACAGTCTTGCCGGGCCACCTCCGCCGGCCCGGCTGCCTGCCGCGTGCGCAGGATCAGGCGGCGGATTTCGGCCAGGCGAACTGGGTGTCGAGTCGTGCGCGCGCGGCCAGGAACTCGGCCTCGATCCGGTCGACCAGCTCGGCCACCGGAACGACGTCCTGCACCGCGCCGATGCCTTGGCCCGCGCCCCAGATTTCCTTCCAGCTCTTCGGCTTTTCCCGGTTCTCGGCAAAGTTCATCTTGGACGGGTCCGACCGTTCGAGGTTGTCGGGGTCCATCCCCGCCGCCGCGATCGAGGGCTTGAGGTAGTTGCCCCAGACCCCGGTGAAGAGGTTGGAATAGACGATGTCGTCCGCCCCGTGGCCGGCGATCATGTGCTTGTATCCCTCGACGGCGTTGGCCTCTTCGGTGGCGATGAAGGCGGTGCCCGCGTAGCCGCCGTCCGCCCCCATGGCGAGCGCGGCCAGCAGGCTGTCGCCCTTGGCGATGGCGCCCGACAGGAACAGCGGACCGTCGAACCAGGCGCGGATCTCCTGGATCAGGGCGAGCGGCGACAGGGCGCCGGCGTGGCCGCCAGCCCCGGCCGCGACAGCGACGAGGCCGTCGGCCCCCTTCTCGATCGCCTTGTGGGCAAAGCGGTCGTTGATGACGTCATGCAGCACGATGGCGCCGACGGAGTGCGCCGCCTCGTAGACCCATTCCTGCGCGCCGAGCGAGGTGATCCAGACCGGGACCCTGTGTTTCACGCAAAGCTCGATGTCGCGTTCCAGCCGGGCGTTCGAGCGGTGGACGATCTGGTTCACGGCGAAGGGCGCGGCGGGGCGATCCGGGTTCGCCTGGTTGTGGCGGTCGAGGTCCTCGGCGATCCGCGTCAGCCACTCGTCGAGGCTCTGGCCGTCCTTTTCGCGCGCGTTCAGGGCCGGGAAGGATCCGACGATCCCCGCCTTGCACTGGGCGGTGACCAGCGCGGGGGTCGAGATGATGAAGAGCGGGCTGGCGATCAGCGGCAGCCGCAGGTTCTGCAGGATGGCGGGCAGGGTCATGTCGTTCTTCTCTCCTCACAAGAACGGGGGCGGGTCAGGCGACGGCGCCGGACCTGAAAAGGGCGTCGATCCGGGCCGCGTCGAACCCCGCGGCCTCAAGCACGGCGCGGCTGTCGGCGCCGGCACGGGGCGGCGCGGGCGGCAGGGGCGTTTCGGCCTCGGCAAAGCGGGGGGCGGGCATTGGCTGGGCCGGACCTTCGGCGGCAAAGATGCCCCGGGCGCGGTTGTGCGGATGGTCGGCGGCCTCGGCCGGGCTGAGCACCGGGGCAAAGCAGGCGTCGGTGTCTTCGAGCAGCGCGGTCCAGTGGTCGCGCGGCTGGCCCAGGAACACCTCGGTGAACCGCGCGCGCATCGCGGGCCAGAGGCTGCGGTCGGCGCGGTCGCCCATCTCGGCCGGGTCGATCCCGAGCTTCTCAAGCAGGCAGGCCCAGAATTGCGGCTCCAGCGCGCCGATGCTGATCCAGCCGCCGTCGGCGCATTCGTAGATGCCGTACCACGGCACCCCGCCGTCGAGCGCGTTCGCCGCCCGCTCGTCCCGCCAGACGCCCATGGCGCGGCGGGAATGGATCATGGTCATCAGCGACGAGGTGCCATCACAGATCGCGGCATCGACCACGTCGCCCTGCCCGGTCCGCGCGGCGCGCAGCATCCCCGTGACCATGCCGAAGGCGAGGTACATGCCGCCGCCGCCGAAGTCGCCCAGCAGGTTCAGCGGGAAGGTCGGCGGGCGGTCCGCCTCTCCGGTCGCCCAGAGGGCGCCCGAGATCGCGATGTAGTTGAGGTCGTGCCCGGCGGTGTGGGCGATCGGGCCGGACTGCCCCCAGCCGGTCATCCGCCCGTAGACGAGGCGCGGGTTGCGGGCATGGACCACCGCGGGACCGAGGCCCAGACGCTCCATCACGCCGGGGCGGAAGCCCTCGATCAATCCGTCGGCGGTTTCCAGAAGGTCCAGCGCCACCTCGACCGCCTCGGGCGATTTCAGGTTCAGCGCCAGCGACTTGCGCCCCCGCGCCATGAAGTCGAGTGCGGGGTCCACCCGCCCGGCCGACGGGCTGTCCTTGCCGCCGGGGCGGTCGATGCGGATCACCTCGGCCCCCATGTCGGCCAGCATCATGCCGGCGAAGGGGCCAGGGCCGATGCCCGCGAATTCGATGATGCGCAGCCCCGCGAGCGGGGGCGCGGCGGAGGGCGTGTCCGTCACGGGTCTGTCCTTTGCGGGTGGGATAGGGGCGACCCCGGCCGCCCCTGAGGCCTATCTCTTGGAGATCGCGTCCTTGAGGTTGTCCTTCATCTGGCGCAGCACACGAAGCGCGACCTGAAGATCCTTTTCCGGGATGCCCCGGTTTGCCATCTCGTCGACGTCAAAGATCGTCCGGGTCATCACCTTGACCACGTCCTTGGCGGGCGCCAGCGCATAGACCCGGTTGGACCGCCGATCCTCGGGATCGGAACGCCGTTCGACATAGCCGCGCGCCTCGAGCCGGTCGATCAGCTTGGAAATCGTCACCGTGGCGACGTCCATGCGATCGGCCAGGTCGGACTGGCGCAGCCCGTTCTCGCGCACCAGGTGCACGAGAACCCAGCCCTGCGACATGGTCATGTCGTGCGGCTTGAGCAGCGAGTCGAACAGAATGGCACGGAAACGCGCGATATCCTGGTAGATCGGATTGTTGTCCTCGCTGAGCGAGGTGCGCTTTTCCATGTCCGGGTCCTCGGCCAGGTCCTTGCCAGCGGGGTTCGACAGATCTAGCCCAGCCGGCAACCCACTGGCAAGCTTGCGCTTATGTGCGGCGCCCTGCGTCACTCAGACCGGGTCCCAGGTGAAGATGTCGCCCGAACGTTCCAGCGGGTAGAAGTCGGACTTCATCGCCGGAAGCGCGTGGTCGCGCACCGTCTCGGGCGTCCAGCCCTCGGACCGGTGGGCCGAGCGGATCGGACGCGGCTGGCTGAAGAGGAAGATCTCGTTGTTGCGCACACCGAAGATCTGGCCGGTCACGTCGCAGGTCGGATCCGCCAGCGCCACGCAGAGCGGCGCGATCTTGGCCGGCGTCATCTCCTTGATCCGCTCGACGCGGGCCTTTTCGGCGTCGGTCTTGGCGGGGATGGTGCCGATCAGGCGCGACCAGGCGAAGGGCGCGATGCAGTTCGAGCGCACGTTGAACCGCGCCATGTCGAGCGCCAGCGACTTCGACAGCCCGACGATGCCGAGCTTGGCAGCCGAGTAGTTCGCCTGCCCGAAGTTGCCGATCAGGCCCGAGGTCGAGGTGAAGTTGATGAAGCAGCCCGAGGCCTGCATCTTGAACTGCGCCGCCACGGCATGCGCCATGTTGAAGCTGCCCTTGAGGTGCACGGCGATCACCGAATCCCAGTCGGCCTCGGTCATCTTGTGAAAGATCACGTCGCGCAGGATGCCGGCATTGTTGACCACAACGTCGATGGCGCCGAATTCGTCCATCGCCTGTTCGTACATGGCCTTCGCATCCTCGGGCTTGGCCACGTTGCCGAAGTTGGCAACCGCCTCGCCGCCCGCGGCCTTGATCTCGTCCACGACTTCCTGCGCCGGGGTCGCATCGGCGCCCGCGCCGTCGGCCGCGCCGCCCAGATCGTTCACGATGACCCGGCCACCGCTCTTGGCCATCATCAGCGCGATGTCCCGTCCGATCCCCCGGCCCGCGCCGGTGACCACGACCACTTTCCCGTCGAGCATGTGCTCTCCTCCCTCACTTGGCTTTCGTCGCTGGTTTATAATTAGCTTGATAACTGTTGGCAAGCTAATTACGGTCGCGCCATCGAATTCGGCCGGTCACGGCCACGCATGAGGGAGGAGAGCCGCATGTTCAAACGCACCATCTATTCCGAAGACCACGAGATGTTCCGCGACCAGGTCCGCCGCTTTGTCGAGGCCGAGATCGTGCCGCACCATGCGCAGTGGGAAAAGGACGGCCGCGTGAGTCGCGAGGCCTGGCTGAAGGCGGGCGAGAACGGGCTGCTCTGCGCCGCGATGCCCGAGGAATACGGCGGCGCGGGCGCGGATTTCCTGTTCTCAATGGTGGTGATGGAGGAACTGGCGCGCGCCGGAGCCATGGGACCGGGATTCTCGCTGCATTCGGACATCGTGGCGCCCTACATCCTGCATTACGGCTCGGAAGAGCTGAAACAGGAGTGGCTGCCCAGGATGGCCCGTGGCGAGGCGGTCGGCGCCATTGCCATGACCGAACCGGCGGCAGGGTCTGACGTGCAGGGCATCAAGACCACCGCGATTCGGGACGGCGACGAGTTCGTCATCAACGGGCAGAAGGTCTTTATCACCAACGGCGGCAACTGCGACATCCTCGTCCTCGCCTGCAAGACCGACCCGAGTCAGGGCGCCAAGGGCACCTCGCTGATCCTCGTGCCCGCCGACACCCCCGGTTTCCGCAAGGGCCAGCTGCTGGAGAAGGTCGGCTGGAAGGCGCAGGACACGGCCGAGCTCTTCTTCGACAACGTCCGCGTGCCGGTCGGCAACCTGATCGGCGCCGAGGGGCGCGGGTTTTACCAGCTGATGGAACAGCTGCCGCAGGAGCGCCTGCTGCAATGCGTCCGGGCGTCGTCGGCGCTCGAGGCCGCGCTGGACTGGACCGTGAGCCACGTGACCGAGCGCAAGGCCTTCGGCAAGACCATCGGCGACTTCCAGAACACCCGCTTCAAGCTGGCCGAGATCAAGACGCAGGCCGTGCTGATGCGCGTCTTCACCGACCGCTGCCTCGAGATGCATGTCGCCGGCGAACTCGACGCCGTGGATGCGGCGATGGCCAAGATGGTGACCTCGGAAACACTCTGCAAATGCCTCGATGACATGCTGCAGATGTTCGGCGGCTACGGCTACATGTGGGAATACCCGATCGCGCGGGCCTGGGCGGATGCCCGTGTCGGCCGCATCGCCGGCGGCACCGGAGAGATCATGCGCGAGATCATCGGCCGCCAGGTCACGGGAGGCCGGTGATGATCCGCTACCCCGACCTGATCCGGAAGTATGCCTTCCAGACACCCGACAAGACAGCGACCCACTTCGAGGGTCGCGACTTCACCTGGGTCCAGTTCCGCGACCGGATCCAGGGGATCGGCCAGGCGCTGGTCGATCTGGGCGTGAACCCGGGCGACCGGGTCGCCTACCTCGGCCAGAACTCGCACTGGCTGGTCGAAATGTATTTCGCCCCCTGCGCCATCGGGGCGCTGTCGGTGCCGATCAACTTCCGCCTGTCGGAGGACGAGATGGTCGAACTGATCGCCGACTGCACCCCCGGGGTGCTCTTTGTCGATCGCCATTTCGCCGACCGTGCCGCCGCGCTGATGGAGCGCTGCCCGTCGCTGAAGTCGCTGATCTACGCCGACTGGGACGAGATCCCCGGTAGCCTGCCCGCCGACACGTTGCACTATGACCGACTGGTCGAACGTATTGGCCGGGTCGCCGACGACGCTTTTGACGACCGCGCCAGCCGGTCCGACGAGACAATGATCATCTTCTACACCTCGGGCACCACCGGCGTGCCCAAGGGCGTGATGCTGTCGCATTCCAACTTGCTCGTGAATGCCACCGGGTCGGGGCACCTCTACGGCTACCGGCAGACCGACATCCTGCTGCTCTCGGGCCCGCTCTTCCACCTCGGCACCGGCAGCCGCGCCTACACGGCGGTGGCGTATGGAACGACGATGGTGATCCAGCCGCGCTTCCAGGTCGAGGAAACCGCGCGCATCATCGAAGAGCAGAAGATCACCACGATGACCCTCGTGCCAACCATGCTGCGGATGATCATGGACCATCCGGAGTTCGACAGCTTCGACTTCTCCTCCATCCGCTGCCTGACCTACGGCGCCGCGCCGATGCCGATCTCGCTCATGGAGCGCGCGATCGCGGCGATCCCGGGCGTGACCTTCTGCCAGGGCTACGGCATGACCGAGACCTCGCCGGTGGTCTCGGTCCTCACCCCAGCCGACCACGTGCCCGGCAACCCGATGATCGGCAAGCTCGGCTCGGTCGGTCAGCCAATCCTCTACGCCGACATCCGCATCGTGGACGAGAACGACAACCCGGTGCCGCAGGGCGAGCCGGGCGAGATCGTGCTGCGCGGGCCGCAGGTGATGAACGGCTACTGGAACCGGCCCGAGGAAACCGCCTACGCGATGCGCGGCGGGTTCTACCACACGGGCGATGCCGGATACCTGGACGAGGACGGATACCTCTACATCGCCGGGCGCACCAAGGAGATGATCATCTCGGGCGGCGAAAACGTCTATCCGATCGAGACCGAGAACTGCCTCTCCAAGCACCCCGCAGTGGCGCAGTCCGCCGTGCTGGGCGTGCCGCACGAGAAATGGGGCGAGATGGTCTATGCCGTGGTCGCCCTGCACGACGGCAAGTCGGCGACGTCCGAGGAGCTGATCGCCTTTTGCCGCGAGAAGATCGCCGACTACAAGTCGCCGCGCGGCGTGACAATCTGGGACGGGCCGCTGCCGCTGTCGGCGACCAACAAGATCGACAAGCAGGCGCTGAAGAAGGCGCTGCTGGAAGGAGCCCCGGCATGAGCGCGCTGAACGTGACATTCGAGAACGGCATCGCCCTGCTCGAAATGGCCGAACCCGCATCGCGCAACGCCCTGTCGGACGCGATGCGCGAGGAACTGAGCGCCGCGGTCCATGCATTGACCGGTGATCCGGAGGTGCGCGCGGTGGTCCTCACCGGCAGCGGCGGCGTCTTCTGCGCGGGCGGCGACCTGAAGAAGATGCTGGCCAACCACAAGGCCGGCGTCGTCGGCGGGGCCGAGGATATCACGCCCCGGATGAAACATCTGCATTCATGGCTGCGCCTGCTCCGCGATCTGCCGGTGCCGGTGATCTGCGCGGTGGACGGCCCGGCCTATGGCGCGGGCCTCGGGCTGGCGCTGACCGGCGACATCATCCTCGCGTCTGACAGAGCCACGTTCAACGCGTCCTTCTGCAAGGTCGGCGCGGTCCCGGACGCGAACCTGCTCTACTCACTGCCGCGCATGGTCGGCCTGCAGCGCGCGCGCGAGATGTTCTATACCGGCCGCACCGTCGACGCCGCCGAGGCGCAGCGCATCGGCATCGCGATGGAGGTTGTCACGCCCGAGGCCCTGCTGCCCCGCGCGATGGAGATGGCAGCGATGATGGTCGAAGCCTCTCCGACCGCCTTTGCGCTGACCAAGTCGATCACCGCCCGGTCGCTGGAGCTCGACAGCGAGGCATTGCTGGCGATGGAGGCGCAGGCCCAGTCGATCTGCCTGACCAGCCGCTATCACCAGGAGGCGCTGGAACGGTTCACGCAGAAGCTGCCGCCGCGCTTCGATTTCCGGTAAGCCACTGGCACTGCATCGAAAAGGCCCGGTCAACGACCGGGCCTTTTTCATTGTCCCACGAGAAGGGGCGTGTCAGCTCAACACGCCCTGCTCCGCCAGCGCCGCGATCGTGCTGTCTTCCATCCCAAGCATCTCGTGCAGAACCTGCGTGCCGTCCCGTCCGTAATGCGGTGCGACGACACGCGGCACGCCCGGGGTGTCGGAGAGCTTGAAGCGGCAGGCCTCGATCCAGGAGGACGTGCCGTCCTCGCGCGGCAGGTTCAGGAAGTGCCCCCAAGCCGCCAGCTGCGGGTCCGCCGCCATGTCGGCGTTCGAGGCCACCACGTAGGCCGGGACGCCCGCCGCCTGCAGCAGCGCCTCGACCTCACCCGCCTCGCGGGTCGCGGTCCAGTCGGCCAGCGCGGCGTCGATCTCAGCCTCTCGGGCCTTGCGGTCTTCCAGCGTCGCGAGCGCCAGATCGCCCAGCCCTGCGATGCTTGTGGCACCTGCCAACGCCTTCCATACGGCCTCGTCCGTCACACTCACAGCCACCCATGCCGTTTCGCCCTCGGGCGCGAGGCAGGGATAGACGTTGTTCGGCACGATCTGGGGATCGCGGTTGCCCTGCGCCACCGTGACGTGGCCATTGGCAGAGTAGTCGGCGAAGGTCTCGGCGATGAACTGCATCCCGGCCTCGGCCTGCGAAATGTCCAGCCAGCGCCCCTTGCCGGTCTTGCGCCGCATGTCGAGCGCAGCCAGCAGGACCGGCAGCGCAAGGCGCGGCGCGCAGTAGTCGGTGTAGGGACCATAGGGTCCCGTCGGCGGCTGGCCTTCGCGCCCCGCGAGCACCTGCAGCCCGGACATGGCCGCGCCGATGTTGCCGAAACCCGCCAGCGCCTTCCATGGCCCGGCCTGTCCCATGAGCGAGGTCGAGAGCATCACCAGCCCCGGGTTGTCGGCCCCCAACACATCGTAGCCCAACCCCCAGCGGTCCATCTGGCCAGGCGCGAAGCTTTCGACCAAAACGTCAGCCTGCTTTGCAAGGTCGCGGACGACGGCCCGGCCTTCCTCGGTCGAGAGGTCGAGCGTCACGCCCAGCTTGCCCGCGTTGCAGTTCTCGTAGAGGCCCGACTTGTTCAGGTTCCGCTCGCCGCCCGGGAAGGGCCCGGTCAGCCGCGCGACCTCGGGCCGCTTGGAGCTTTCGACGCGGATCACCCTGGCGCCGAAATCCGCCATGCAGCGACCGATCATCGGACCGGCCACGACCCACGAGAGGTCCAGCACGGTCAGGTGCTCCAGCGGCTTCGCGACGGCGACGGGTGCGCCCTCGGGCATGTACGGCAGCGTATCGCGCCCGGTCAGCCACCTCGCCTCTGTCTCTGCCCCACCCGCGCCAACGTCCGGCGCCGGGGTGATGGCGACGAAACCCTCGTCGAAGCCGAGCGCCGGAACACCCGGCAGCCGCAGGTCGCCGACTTGCTGCATGAACCCGCGCGCCGCGGCATGCGGGCTGTCGGCAAGGTCCGAGGCGTCCATGATCGGCGCCAGCATCAGCCGGTGCTCCAGCGCCATCTCGACCGTCTCGCGCTTGGTCATCGGGGCGAGGAAGGCCGCGACCTCGTCCCGGGCCTTTTCCATCTGCTCTTCGCTGATCACGTCGTTCTCGATCAGCGGCGGCAGGGTGACCCAGTCCCACGACGCGAACTCGTCGGAACAGGCGCCCCGCGCCTTCATCAGCGCAAAGAGATTGTTGGTGAAGCGCCCGGCAGCGGGGCCGAGGGCGAGGTGCATCTCGACCAGCCCGTCCTTCACCGGCCATTTCGACCGCTGGGTGCGGGAGCCGCTGCCGGAAAGATCCAGCTCGCGCTTTTTCTTCGACTTGATCTCGGCCCGGAAAACGTAGTCCGGGTGGCCGATCACGGTGGCGAGGCTCAGGCTCAGCGTGCATTGCGAGGCCGATGCCTGGGCGGAGCTGACGACACGCTGGCCACGCCCCGACTTGCGCCGCGCCTCGAGCGCCAACATCGCACCGCAGAGCGCATCCGCCGCCGCATGGTGATAGGCTTGCGGAACGGAAACCCGCGTCGGAATCTTGGTCTGCGACTCGGTCGGCTTCAGCGGTCCGCCCGAGGCCCAGGCGGTCAGGTCACTGTCCGCATAGCCTGCCTTCGGCCCGTCCAGCCCGAAGGGCGTCACGATGACATGCACCGCGCCCGGGTTGCGCCCCAGGAGCGCCGCGGTGTCGAGGAATCCGTCGCGCCCCGGATTGCCGCTTTCAAGCACCACGTCCGCCTGCGCCGCCAGCGCCATCAACCGCTCGGCATCGGCCTCGCGGTCGAGGACCAGCGAAGTCCGCCCGGTGCCGTAGGCCGCCCAGTAGAGCGAACGCCCGTCTGCATCGAATGGCCCCTGCCGACGGGCCGACGAGCCGTCGACCGGCTCCACCTGCAGAACGTCCGCGCCCAGCATGGCGAGCATCCGCCCGGCGAGCACGCCGCGATGGTCGGTGAGGTCGAGGACTCGCAGCCCCGCCAATGCGCCCGTGTCAGTCATCGAGGAACCTCGCCATCCGTGTCGGCGTCGGGTTCAGCGTGACGCCCCCGTCCACAGGTATCACCGTGCCGGTGATGTAGCTCGCCTTATCCGACGCGAGGAACACGCAGAGCGCGGTCACGTCGTCCAGCGTGCCCATGCGTTTCAGCGGGATCGAGTTCACCCGCTCCTCGACCGCCGCCGGGTCCGGCACCAGCCGTTTCTGCCCCTCGGTATCCGCGATCGGCCCGGGAGAGACGGAGTTCACCCGGATGCCCCGCGGCCCCCATTCGAGCGCGAGTGAGCGGGTCAGCATGTCGATCCCGGCCTTGGCCGCGCAGACATGGGACTGGCCCACCATCGCGACGCTGCCCTGCGGGGCGGAGATGTTCAGGATGCAGGCGCCGGGCGTCACGAGATGCGGGAAGGCCGCGTGCATGACGTGATGGGTCCCCAGCACGTCGATCTCCATCACCGCGCGAAACCCGTTCGAGCTGATCTTCTCGGCCCGCGCCAAGAAGTTGCCCGCCGCACCGGAGACGAGGATGTCGATCTTGCCAAAGGTCTCGACGCACTTGGTAAAGGCCGCCTCGACCTGCGCGTAGTCGCGGACGTCGGCGGAGATACCCTCCGCCTCCGTACCGTAGCCGCGCAGCGTCTCGACCGCGCGACCCACCTTCTGGGGGTCGCGCGAGATGACGAAGACCTTCGCCCCCTGCCCCGCGAAATGCTCGGCGATGGCAAGGTTGATGCCGCTCGTCCCGCCTGAGACGAAGACGGTCTTGCCGGCGAACTCGCTCACCACTGGTCTTCCGTGGTCATCACCACGGTCGCGGCCGCCGAGAACATGCCGCCGACGCCGTGGCAGACCGACAGCTTCGCACCCTCGACCTGCGCGGGGGAGATGCCGCGCATCTGGCGGACGCTCTCCTGCAGGGCGTACATTCCGTACATGCCCGAATGCATGTAGCTGAGGCCCCCGCCGTTGGTGTTCAGCGGCAGCTTGCCGCCTGGGCGGGTGTTGCCCTCGGCGATGAAGGCACCGCCCTCGCCGCGACCGACGAAGCCGAGGTCCTCGAGCCCGTAGATCGGCAAATGCGCAAAGGCGTCGTAGATCATCAGGTGATCGACATCCGAGTGGGTGATTCCCGCGCTGTCGAAGGCCGCCTTGCCGGAGACGCGGAAGGCCTTCGACGACGAGAAGCTCTCCATCTGCGAGATCATCGGCCCCTCCGCGCTCTCGCCGCCATTGCCGCGCAGGTAGACGGGCTTGGTCGGGAAGTCCTTGGCGCGGTCGGCCGATGTCAGGATCAGCGCGCCGCCGCCGTCCGAGACCAGGCAGCACATCATCAGCCGGAACGGGTAGGCGATCATCTTGGAGTTCAGCACGTCATCCACGGTGATCGGGTCGCGCATCGTGGCGCGGGGGTGGAAGCCCGCCCATTCGCGCTGCACCACGGCGACCATCGCCAGCTGCTCTTCGGTCAGGCCGTCGTCCTTCATCTTGCGCATCACCGGCAGGGTGAAGCGCGATGGCGGCACGAGCGGCCCGTAGATCGCCTCGAACTCCTGCTGCTGCATGGAGGGGAAGATCGGCCGGTGATTTCGGTTGTTCGACCGGCCGCTTTCGCCGTGGGTGATCAGGACGGTGGTGCAGAGCCCCTGCTGGATCGCGGCGGCGGCATGGCGGACCAGCGTGATGAAGGAGCATCCGCCCACGCTCGTGCCGTCGTACCAGGTCGGCGTGATGCCGAGGTACTGGATGATCTCGGCCACGTCATGGCCGCCGGTGGCGACGCCGTCGATGTCGGCGGGGGTCAGCCCGCAATCCGCCATGGCGTTCAGCGCGGCGTCGGCATGCAGGCCGGTCTGGCTCAGCTCGGGCACCTTGCCCAGTTTCGTGGTTTCGGCGGCGCCGACGATGGCAACGGCTGCGCGGCTCATTGGGCACCTCCCGCGGGACGGAACTGGGGCACGGCGATCTCGCCGCGCTGCTCGAAGGTGACCTCGAGCGGCATGTCGAGGATCAGCGCCTCGGGATCGGCCGGGCAGTCGAGGATGTTCGACACCATCTTCACGCCCTCCTCGAGCATCACCACCGCCACGGTGAACGGCGGCTCGTAGCCCGGCGCCGGAAGCTGGTTGATGATGTAGGAATGGAGCGTGCCCTTGCCCGACGCCTCGATCACCGAGACGTCGCGGCTGCCGCAGGCCGGGCAGAACGGGCGCGGCGGGAAATAGGCCTTGCCGCCGCAGGGGGTGCAGGCGTTGAGGAGCAGTTTGCCCTCCTTCGCGCCGTCCCAGTAGAACCGGGTCTCCGGGTAGATTGTCGGAACCTGTCTCTCGCTCATCGCGTCCTCCCTCAGCCCAGCCGGGCCAGTCCGTTGTTCAGCACGACCACGTCGCGTTCGACCACCCGCGCGCGGAAGCTCACCTCGTCCCCGTCGCGCCACATCTCGGTGCGGATCGTCTCTCCGGGATAGACCGGGGACGAGAACCGCAGCTGGAGGTGTTTCAGCGCAGACGGGTCGCCGTCGGCCAGCGCGGCCGTGATCGACCACGAGGCGACGCCGAGGGTCGAGAGCCCGTGCAGGATCGGTGCCTTGAACCCCGCGCCGGTGGCGACTTCGGGGTCCGCGTGCAGCGGGTTCAGGTCGCCGCTGAGCCGGTAGATCAGCGCCTGGCCGGGCAGTGTCTTGTGATCGAAGATCGCCTCGGGCTCGGTCTCGGGGAGTGTATGGACCGGCTTGACCGGCCCGGTCGGGCCGCCGAAGCCGCCGTCGCCGCGGGCAAAGCTGGTTCCCTCCACCGTCGCGATCAGCTGGCCGGTCGCCTTGTTGGTCATGCGACGCTCGGAATAGAGCAGCGCGCCCTTGCCTTCGCCCTTGTCGATGATCTCGACGATCTTCGTCTCGCCGACGATCGTGCCCTCTTCGGGCAGCGGGGCGTGCAGGGTGAAGCTCTGTTCGCCGTGAAGGATTTTCTGCCAGGTGAGGCCGGTGTCGGGCTCCATCGCCCAGAAGCCGGGGCCGGCCAGCACGTTGACCATCGACGGCAGCGCGCAGAAGCCTTCGGCCCGCTCATAGGTCGCGCGCAGGTGTGCCGGGTCCAGCGGATCGCCGCCCAGCCCGAGGCCGAGCGCGTAGAGGATCGTGTCCTTCCGCGTATAGGCCTGCTCCACCGGCGCAAAGGGCCGCGCCTTGAGTGCGTCGTAGTCGATCATCGTGAGCCTCCTCCTCTCCCAACAGCGATCCGTATAGGTAACATGGTTATTATATGCAAGCTAATTAAATGTCCGACCCAGGGGTCCCGGTCAGGCACGCCATGCGACTCTAGGCACCCCGAGGCCGCAGGCAACCGGCACGGGCCGAATGCCCCCTGATCCGGCGCTCCCGGCCGGAAGGCAACCGGCGGCGGGTGCATTGCAGGTTCGTGTACGTGGCTGGGGAGGGTAACGATGACCTTAATGTTCAGGCTCGGCCTTGCAGGGAACATTTCGTCTGACCGACTGGCAACCAAACCGCTGACCGCGGGCCTGTTCACCCCAGCCAACTGTCGATCAGCGCGTCCAGTGCGGGCCAGTCGGTGTATTCGCGGTCGGCGTCGAGGTCCGCGCCGGGGTCCTTCGCGGCGATGATCCGGCGCATGACGAAGCGGCGGACGACGTCGTATCGCGACGGCCGGTAGGCGCCGGCCAGCTGCTCCACCCGGTCGGGCGTCCAATGGGTGGCGGCGCAGAAGTCGTCGATCACCTTGTCCAGCCCGCGCCAGTCCTCGGCGGTGTGGCCCGCCGCCGCGAGGGAGACGGACAGGAACAGCGTCGGCACGCGGCGCAGCGCCTCGGCGGCCTCGGCGACGAAGGTCGCGACGGCAGGGTCGTAATGTCCGACGTGGATCGAGGCGGCGAGGATCACCCGGTCGCACCGCGCGACGTCACCGCGCTCGGCCTCGGCGACGGGCATCAGTTCCACCGCGTGGCCGGCGTCGGCGATGCGCTCCGCGGCCCGGCGCGCGATCTTGCGGGCCTGGCCCTCGCGCGAGGCATAGATGATCAGGATTCTCATGCCGGCCCTCCGTCGCGGCCCGTCGCGGGCCTGCGACACGGGCAGCATAGGACATGGGCCGCGTCACAGCCAAGCCGGGGGATCCGACGTGGCGGGGCCCGACTGTCAAGGAACTGTTGTCTCCGCCTGCTACCGGACCGGCACACTCATCCAACCAAGGACGGATCGACAGATGAAATCCACCCTCCTCACCGCCGCCGTCGCCGCCGGGCTGGCCTCTTCCGCCTTTGCCGCCGACGTGTCGGGCAAGCTGGTGCTCTACACCTCGCAGCCGAACGAGGATGCCCAGCGGACCGTCGACGCCTTCAAGGCAGACCACCCCGGCGTCGAGGTCGAATGGTTCCGCGACGGCACCACCAAGGTCATGGCCAAGCTGATGGCCGAGTTCGAGGCCGGCGCGCCGCAGCCCGACGTGCTGCTGATCGCGGACATGGTCACGATGGAAGGGCTCGAGGCCGAGGATCGCCTGATGGCCTACCCGGACGCCGATGTCTCGGCCTACGACCCGGCCCTGATGGACCCCGAGGGGCACTATTTCTCAACCAAGCTGATCACCACCGGCATCATCTACAACACCGCCGCGACGATGGTGCCCACCTCGTACAAGGACCTGCTGAAGCCCGAGGCCAAGGGCAATGTCGCCATGCCCTCGCCGCTGACCTCGGGCGCGGCGACGATCCACATGGTGGCCGTCACCTCGCATCCCGACATGGGCTGGGCGCTCTACGAGGGCCTCGCCGACCAGGGCGCCAACCCGCAGGGCGGCAACGGCGGCGTCTACAAGGCCGTCGCCGGCGGTGAGCAGCTCTATGGTTTCGTCGTCGATTTCCTGCCGATCCGCGAAAAGGTGAACGGTGCGCCGGTCGAGTTCGTGTTCCCCGACGAAGGCGTTTCGGCGGTGACCGAACCGGCGGCGATCCTGTCGACCGCTCAGAACCCGGACGCGGCCAAGGCGTTCATCGATTTCCTGATCTCGGAAAAGGGCCAGCAGCTGGCTGCCGACATGGGGTACCTGCCGGCCCATCCCGGCGTGACCCCGCCCGCCGGTTTCCCCGCGCTGGACGAGATCAAGCTGCTGCCGTTCGACCCGGCCAAGGCGCTGGCCGAGGATGCCGCCAACAAGGAGAAGTTCATCGAGATCTTCGGTGGCTGACCGAAACGACCTGACAACCGGGCGCGGCGAGGGGATGACCCTCGCCGCGCTCTGCCTATTCGGGCTGGCGCTCTTTGTCGTGCCGCTGGGGCTGCTGGCCAAGGTCGGGCTGACCGAGGGCGGCGTGCCGTCGCTGGCCCCGCTGGCCGAGGCGCTGACCAGCGGATCGGTGCAGCGGGCGACCTGGAACAGCCTGGAAAGCTCGATCCTCTCGGGCCTCGCGGCGCTGGTGGTCGGCACCACGCTTGCACTGGTGATCGGGCTGACCGACGTGCGGGCCAAGGGCGCCGCGGTCTTTGCCCTGCTGCTGCCGATGATGATCCCGCCGCAGGTCACGGCGATCGCCTGGGTGCAGGCGCTCGGCCCCAGCAGCGTGGTGCTGAACACGCTGGGCCTTGCCCCGCCGCCGGGCACGCCGCACCCGCTCTACTCCCCGATGGGGGTGATGCTGCTGCTGACCGTGCAGCACGCGCCGCTTGTCCTGCTGGTCGTGCTGGCCGCCCTGCGCACCCTCCCGCGCGAGATGACCGAGGCGGCGCGCATTTTCGGCGCCCGGCCGTGGCGGCTGCTGCGCCGTGTCATCCTGCCCCTGCTGGCACCCACGCTGGCGGCGGGTTTCATGCTGGCCTTCGTCTCGGCGCTCGGGAATTTCGGCATCCTCGCCATCCTCGGCATACCCGCGCGCTACACCACCCTGCCGGTGCTGATCTGGCGGCGGCTGTCGAGCTTCGGGCCCGGGGCGCTGACCGATGTCGCGGTGATCTCGATCCTGCTTGCCGTCATCAGCCTTGTCGGGATCGCCATCCAGATCGGATTGCAGCGCCGGATGCGTGCCACCGTCGTCGGCCCGCCGCAGCCGCCGCTGCGCATCACGCTCGGCCGGGCGCGGCCCTGGGCCGAGGCGGGGCTGGCGCTCTATGTCGCCGCCACCCTGTTTCTGCCCCTGACCGCGCTGGCCGCAACCGCGCTGGTCGCGACCTACGGCCTGCCGCTCAATGCCGGAACGATCACCCTTGAAAACTTCGCCGAGGTTCTGTTCCGCCAGGCCTCGACCCTCAGGGCCTTTGCCAATTCGACGCTGGCCGCCGGGGGCGCGGCGCTGGTCATCGCGGCGCTGGCCATCCTGATCGCGTACTTCGCCACCCGGCGGGCCGCGGGCCTGCCGCGCCGGATTGGCGGCGCCCTTTCGGCCATCGCGGACGTGAGCTATGCGATCCCCGGCCTTGTGATCTCCATCGCGTTCATCCTGACCTTCATCCGGCCCCTGCCGATCCTCGGCGTGTCGCTCTACAACACGCTCTGGATCATCTTCCTCGCCTACCTCACCGCGTTCCTGTCGATCGGTTTGAAACCCGTGGTCGCGGCCTATGGCCAGCTCGACCCGGCGCTTGACGACGCGGCGCGGGTTTCGGGCGCGGGGTATGGCCGGCGGATGCGAAGGGTCTTTGCGCCGCTGGTGGCGCCCGCCGCTGCCTCGGGCGCGATCCTCGTCTTCCTGACCGCCTACAACGAGGTCACGGTGTCGGCCCTGCTCTGGTCGACGGGAAACGAAACGATCGGCACCACGATTTTCAACTACGAGGATGGCGGATACACCACGCTCGCGGCGGCGATGTCCTGCGTGACGGTGGTCGCGACGGTGTTGTTGATGGCGGCACTCGACCGGCTGGGACGGTGGCTGCCCCCGGGCGTGGTGCCCTGGCGCGGCTGAGCGGGCTCAGCCCGGCAGGGCCCATCCGCCGGACACGGTCAGCGCGATGTCCTGCCCGTCGCTGAGCGGCGTCGCGGCCGAGATCGGCAGCGCCTCGGCCAGGCCCGCGATCCGTGCCGCGGCCTCCCAGACGCCGCCGCGGTAGCAGGCGTTCTCCAGCCGGGCGGGCACGCCGTCGCCGATCCGGATGTCGCCGGGGCGGATCACGATGCGGGCCGGTCCGTCAGTCGCGGCCACGGGCACGCAGAGCGGACCGATCCGCGCCATGCCGCCCGCGACCTCGCCCGGCAGGACCGCCGAGCGGCCGATGAACCGCGCGACCTTTTCGTCCGCGGGGCGGTCGTGGATCTCTTGAGGGGTGGCGACCTGCAGGAACGCGCCGTCCCACATCACCGCGATCCGGTCCGCGAGCGACATCGCCTCGCGCTGGTCATGGGTGATGTAGATCGTCGTTGCGCCGCTCTGCCGGTGAAACCGCTGGATCTCGGTCTCCATGCGGTCGCGCAGGTGCGGGTCGAGGTTCGCCAGCGGCTCATCCATCAGCACCGTCCGCGCGCCACCCGCAAGGCACCGCGCCAGCGCCACCCGCTGCCGTTGCCCGCCCGACAGCGCGGCCGGGGCACGGTCGGCATAGGGCAGCAGGTCGACCAGCGCGAGGCTCTCTTCGGCGATCCGGCGCGCCTCGGCCCGCGTGGCGCCGGCGGCCTCGGCCGGGAAGGCGGCGTTGTCGCGGACGCTCATGTGCGGCCAGAGCGCGTAGGACTGGAACACCACGCCGATCCCGCGCTTCTCGGGCGCGACGTGGCGGGAGGGCGACGACAGCTCGGTGCCGCCGACGTCGATCTGCCCGTCGTCCGGGTGATCGAGCCCCGCGATCAGGCGCAGGAGCGTGGACTTGCCGCAGCCCGACGGGCCGAGAATGACAAAGAACTCGCCCTCTTCGATCCGCGTGGTGATCCCGCTGACGACCACTGTGCCGCCGAACCGCTTCGTCACACCCTTGAGATTGACCGACATGCCCTGCCTCACCCTGTACCAGCGTCGGGTACGGCGATTGACGGGCGTTCGCAACGGATGCCCGCGGGCGTCATGGAAACTTCACACGGCGCGGGGGTGGCCGCGGCACGGATCGCGCATCTCACATGCCGTCGACCGCCGCATCCGACAGCGCGCCACGCTGCTGGATCACCCGCCGCGATAGTGCGGCGCCCGCGGTGAGCCGCGCGGACATGTCGGCGCCCGACAATAGGCCGACAAGGTAGGCGGCGTTGAAGCTGTCCCCGGCGGCGGTCGAATCGACAACGGTCCTGACGGGGTCGGGGGAGACGGTCGTGTCGCGCCCCACTTCGGTTGCGTGGATCGGGTTGGCGCCGTCCTTGACCACCACGCAGGGCGCGCCCGTTGCCCGGTAGCGGGCGACCGTCGCGGCGGGATCGGCATCGCCGAAATGGCTGGCCTCGTCCTCGAACGACGCCAGCACCACGTCGGAAAGGCCCGCGAACCGCGTCAGGACGGCGCGCATCGTGGCGGCGTCGTGCCAGAGACGGGGCCGTATGTTGGGATCGAAGACGACGGACCCGCCCCCGGCCCGGTAATCGGCAAGCGCCGCGGCCAGCGTGTCACGGCCCGGGTCTTCCAGGACGGCGACGGTGATGCCCGACAGGCAGACGATGTCCGCGCCTGCAAATGCCCGGTCCAGCGCCGTGCGATCCGCGGCCAGCAGGCGCGCCGCGCTTTGGCCCCGCCAGTAGGAAAAGCTGCGTTCGCCATCCGAAAGGCTGATGAGGTAGAGCCCGACGGTCCGGTCCTCCCGGCGCTGCACATGCGCCGTGCCGATCCCCGAGGCGGCGATGAACGCCGCCATCTCGTCCGAGATCGCGTCGGTGCCGATGGCGGTCACGTAGTCGACGGCCCAGTCGCCGGGGCAGAGCCGCCGCGCGTACCATGCCATGTTGAAGGTGTCGCCCGCGAAGCCGCGCCGCAGCCTGTCGCCGTCGGGCGCCAGTTCGACCATGCACTCACCGACAAAGACCAGCCGCATGACCTAGTCTTCGTCGTCGGAGAACCAGCTGTGGTTCTCGGAGCGGAGCTGCTGGATGATCGCCTCGATCGCGCCGAGGTGATCGCGCATCGCCGCGACCGAGCCGGCCGCATCCCCGGCGCGCAGCATGGCAAGGATGCGGACATGATCGTCGAACGCCCGCTGCGACCCCTCGGCCAGCGACAGGAAGCGCACCCGGTCGGTGTGCGCCTTGTTCTCGCGGATCGCGTCCCAGACGAATTCGACCCCAGTGCGGGCACAGAGCATCTGGTGAAAGGCGTCGTCGAGCCGGTGGAAGGTGCTGCGGTCGCCCGCCTTCACCGCCGCGGCCTGCGCCTCCATGTTGGCATCGAGCGCGGCAAAGTCCTGCGCGGTGAACCGCGCGGCGGCGAGGCGCATCACCTCGACCTCGATCGCGGTGCGGATGAAGCGCGCGCGGCGCACGTCCTGGACATGGATCTTGCTGACCGTCGTCGCCCGCTGCGGCTGGATCACCAGGAAGCCGAGCTTGGACAGCCGGAAGAACGCGTCACGCACCGGCTGGCGGGACACGCCCAGCTTTTTCGCCACCTCGGCCTCGCTAAGCTTTGCGCCCGGCGGCAGGGCCAGCGAGAGCACCTGCGCGTGCAGCGCCTCGAACACCTGGTCGGTCACGGAGACCCGCGCCGAGGCGTCGAGCGGGGCAAGGCTGGCGACGGGTTCGATCATGCGGAGGCTCCCGAGGATTGACGGCTCAAACAGACTAGCATATTAGTATCCCAGATTACCAGACGTGGATTGACCATCCACCATAACGGAACTCGAAGGTAAGGGACGCGGTGCCGAAACTTAATCCTGACAGGCTGTTTCCCATCAACCACGGCGCCCGCGACTTGGCGCGCGCGCTCTACGATTCGGTCAGGGATCTGCCCATCGTCAGCCCACATGGTCACACCGATCCGCGCTGGTTCGCCGAGGATGCGGCCTTTCCCGACCCGGCCCAGCTCTTCGTCACGCCGGATCACTACGTGTTCCGGATGCTGTTCTCCCAGGGCGTCCCGCTCGAGGCGCTCGGCGTGCCGCGCGCGGATGGTGGCGTGACCGAATGTGACGGGCGGAAGATCTGGCGGCTGTTTGCCGAGAACTACTACCTCCTGCGCGGCACCCCTTCGCGGATGTGGCTGGATCACGCATTTGCCGAGGTCTTCGGGATCGAGGCCGAGTTCGGGCCCGCCACCGCCGACCACTTCTACGACCACATCGCCGACTGCCTGCCCCGGCCCGAGTTCCGGCCCCGCGCCCTCTATGAACGCTTCGGGATCGAGGTCATCGCCACGACCGAAAGCGCGCTCGATGACCTGCGCTGGCACAAGATGATCGGCGCGTCGGGCTGGAAGGGCCGCGTGGTGACGACCTACCGGCCCGACTCGGTCGTCGATCCGGAGTTCCCCGGCTTCACCGACAACCTCGCCACCTTGGGCGAGATCACCGGCCAGGACACGATGACCTGGGCCGGCTACCTCGAGGCGCACCGCCTGCGCCGGTCCTATTTCATCGACCACGGCGCCACCGCGTCGGATCACGGCCACGCCACCGCCCGGACCGAGAACCTCACGACTGCCGAGGCCGAGGCGCTCTTCGACCGGGTGAAGACCGGCGGCGCGGATGCCGAGGATGCCGACGCCTTCCGCGGCCAGATGCTGACCGAGATGGCGCGGATGAGCCTCGACGACGGGCTCGTCCTGCAGATCCACGGCGGCGCTCGGCGCAACCACAGCCCCTCGATGCTGGCGCAATTCGGTCGCGACAAGGGGTTCGACATACCGGGCCGTATCGACTTCGTCGGCGGTCTGAAACCGCTGCTCGACGCCTTCGGCTGCGACCCGCGCCTCAGCGTCATCGTCTTCATGCTGGACGAGACCACGCAGTCGCGCGAGCTGGCGCCGCTGGCGGGGGTCTATCCCGCGCTGAAACTCGGCCCGCCCTGGTGGTTCTTCGACAGCGCCGAGGGCATGCGCCGGTTCCGCGAGAACGTGACCGAGACCGCAGGTTTCTACAACACCGTCGGCTTCAACGACGACACCCGCGCATTCTGCTCCATCCCCGCCCGGCACGACGTCGCGCGGCGGGTGGACAGTGCCTACCTCGCCACGTTGGTCGCCACGGGGCGGCTCAACGAGGACGAGGCCTACGAGGTCGCTCAAGACCTGACATACCGGCTTGTCAAACAGGCCTACCGGCTCTGAGAGGGGCCAATTCTGGGAGGAAGACACATGAAATTCACGAAGACTTTCGTCGGAGCGCTCCTTGCCAGCGCGGCCCTGACCGGGGCGGCCTGGGCGGAATGCGAGGTGACGCTGAAATCGTCCGACACGCACCCGGACGGCTATCCGACCGTCGAGGGGGTCAAGGCCATGGGAGAGGCCCTGAAAGAATCCACGGACGGCAAGATCTGCATCGAGATTTTCGCTTCGGCCCAGCTGGGCGAGGAGAAGGACACGATCGAGCAGACCCAGTTCGGCGTGATCGACCTCAACCGCGTCTCGCTCGGGCCGTTCAACAACATCATCCCGGAAACGCAGGTGCCCTCGCTGCCCTACATCTTCCGGTCGGTCGACCATATGCACGACGTGATGGACGGTGAAGTCGGGCAGGAGATCCTCGACGCCTTTGCCGAACACGACCTGATCGGCCTGGCCTTCTACGACGGCGGTTCGCGGTCGTTCTACAACAGCCAGAAGCCGATCACCTCGATCGAGGACTTGGCCGGCCTGAAGTTCCGGGTGATGCAGTCCGACATGTTCGTCGACATGGTCTCGGCGCTCGGCGCCAACGCCACCCCGATGCCCTACGGCGAGGTCTATTCCTCGATCCAGACCGGCGTCATCGACGGGGCCGAGAACAACTGGCCGTCCTACGACACCTCGGGCCATTACGAGGTCGCCAAGTACTACACCCTCGACCAGCACCTGATGGTGCCCGAGGTGCTGGTGATGTCCAAGATGTCCTGGGACAAGCTGTCGGAAGAGGAACAGGCGGCGGTCCGCGAGGCGGCCAAGAAGTCGGTCGAGGTCCAGCGCGAACTCTGGGCCGCACAGGAGAAGGCGTCGGAGGACCGCATCCGCGCGGCCGGCAACGAGGTCATCACCGATATCGACAAGCAGCCGTTCATCGACGCCATGGGCCCGGTCTACGAGAAGTACGTGACCTCGGACGAGCTGAAGGACATGGTCGCCCGCATCCAGGCGACCGAGTGATCTGACACCGGAGGCCTGCGCCCCGGCGCGGGCCTCCCCCTGTCCCGAGGGCCCCCGACATGCTGAAAGTTGCCACGGCGACCAGTTTCCTTGCCCGTGCCGCGCTGTGGATCGCCGGAACCGGGCTGGTCCTGATGACCGCGATCATCGCGGCACAGGTGTTCTTCCGCTACCTGCTGAACTCCAGCCTTGTCTGGAGCGAACCGGCCTCGGTGATGATCATGGGCTGGTTCATCTTTCTCGGCGCGGCGGTCGGCATCCGTGAGGGCTATCACCTCTCGTTCGACGTGCTGCTCTACATGGTGTCGGACCGGACCAAGCTGTTCTTCTATTCAGTCTCGGACCTGGCGGTCGGCTGCTTCGGGGCCGGGATGATCTATTACGGTTGGCAACTGGCGATGCGCACGGCGGGCAACAAGCTGCCGTCGCTCGGCATCTCGGGCGTCTTCGATTTCCTGCCGCTGGTCGCGGGCGGGGCGCTGGTGGTCATCTTCTCGGCCGAACGCATCGCGCGCCGGGCCGCCGGCCTGCCGACCTCGCGCTTCGGCGACGTCGAGATGGAGGCCGAGGCCTAACATGGAACTCTGGATTCTCTTCGGCTCCTTCGTCTTTCTGCTGCTGATCGGCACGCCCGTCGCCTTCTGCCTCGGCATTTCGAGCTTTGCGACCGTGGCCTACCTGGGCCTGCCGCCGGTCGTCGTGTTCCAGCGCCTGAACTCCGGCGTCTCGGTCTTTGCGCTGATGGCTATCCCGTTCTTCGTCTATGCTGGCGACCTGATGGTGCGAGGTGACATCGCCCGGCGGCTCGTCGGCCTCGCGGGGGCGATGATAGGCCACCTGCGCGGTGGCCTCGGGCAGGTCAACGTGATGGCCTCGGTCATGTTCGGCGGCGTCTCGGGATCGGCCGCGGCCGACGCCAGCGCGGTCGGTGGGCTGATGGTCCCGCAGATGAAGGAACGCGGCTACGGCGTCGACTATGCCGTCAACATTACGGTGGTCGGTTCGATCATCGCGCTGATGCTGCCGCCCAGCCACAACATGATCATCTACTCGATCTCGGCGGGCGGGCGCATTTCCATCGCCGACCTTTTCACCGCCGGCATCGTGCCCGGTTTCGTGCTGGCCCTGTCGCTGATGATCGCGGCCTACTGGGTTGCCTCGAAACGGGGCTACCCGACCGAGCCGTTCCTGGGTCTGCGTTACCTCGGCCGCGCGTTCATGTCCGCCGTGCCGGGCCTGATCCTCGTGCTGATCATCTTTGGCGGCGTCCGGTCGGGCATCTTCACCGCCTCGGAATCCTCGAACATCGCGGTGGTCTACGCGCTGATCGTGACGATCTTCGTCTACCGGACCCTCAGCTGGGAGGACTTCAAGGAAGCTACATTCGCTGCCGTCCGGACCACCGCCATGGTGCTGATGGTGATCGGCTGCGCGGCCTCCTTCGGCTGGCTGCTGGCCTACACCCGCGTGCCTGCCTCGATGGTCGCGCTGCTGCAGCAGGTGTCGGACAACCCGATTGTCATCCTGCTGCTGCTGAACGTGGTCCTGCTGATCCTCGGCACCTTCATGGACATGTCGCCGCTGATCGTCATCACCACGCCGATCTTCCTGCCGGTGGCTGTCGCCTTCGGCGTCGACCCGGTGCATTTCGGGGTGATCCTGATCCTCAACCTCGGCATCGGCCTCTGCACCCCGCCGGTCGGCGCGGTCCTGTTCGTCGGCTGCGCGGTCGGACGGATCCCGATCTGGGACGTGATGAAGACGATCTGGCCGTTCTACGGCGCGGCTGTCTTCACCCTACTTCTCGTCACCTACATCCCGGCGCTGTCGCTTTATCTGCCGTCGCTCTTCCACTGAGGTGCCCATGCCCTATCCCGCCGTCACACCCGATCCCGGCGTCACCCGCCAGGTGCTGGCCGAAAACGCCGACCTGATGGTCGTCTCGTTCAGCTTCGAGGACGGCGCCGAGGGCAAGCCGCACCACCACGTGCACGTGCAGTCGACCTACGTCCTCTCGGGCCGCTTCGCCTTTCACATGGGCGGCGTGACGCACGAGATCGGGCCGGGCGATAGCCTCGTCATCCCCTCCAACGTCGAACACGGCTGCCTCTGCCGCGAAGCAGGCACGCTGATCGATACCTTCACGCCGCGGCGTGACGACTTCCTCTGAAAGGACGCCCCATGCTTCACGCCGAAACCCGCCACGCCACCGATCCCGCCCACGTGAAGACGATGGACACCGCGGGCCTACGCGACCATTTCCATGTCGGCGGCCTGTTCGCGACGGGCGAGATCAAGCTGGTCTATTCGCATTATGACCGGCTGATCCTCGGCTCCGCCGTTCCTGGCGCGGGCAAGCTGGTGCTGGACGAGGTGCCCGAGACCGGGACCAAGAGCTTCCTCGACCGGCGGGAGCTCGGCGTGCTGAACATCGGCGACACCGGCCAGATCGAGGTGGATGGAGAGACCCATACGGTCGAGAACGGAGAGGTGCTCTACGTCGGCATGGGCGCGGGCGCGGTCACCTTCTCGGGCGCGGGGCGGTTCTACATCCTCTCGGCCCCGGCGCACCGGACCTGCCCGACGAAGCTGATCAAAAAGGCCGACGCCAAGCGGGTCGAGATGGGAACGAAGGAGCAGTCGAACGAGCGGGTGATCAACCAGCTCCTGCACCCTGACGTCTGCGAAAGCTGCCAGCTGCTGATCGGTTACACCCAGTTCGCCGAGGGCTCGGTCTGGAACACCATGCCCGCGCACCTGCACGACCGGCGGATGGAGGCGTATCTCTACTTCGACATGACGCCCGACCAGCGCGTCTTCCACTTCATGGGCGAGCCGTCCGAGACGCGGCACCTCGTCATGGCGAACGAAGAGGCCGTGATCTCTCCGCCCTGGTCGATCCACTCCGGCGCGGGCACCGGCAGCTACACCTTCTGCTGGGCGATGGCGGGCGACAACGTCGACTTCACCGACATGGACATGGTCGCCATGGGGGATCTGCGGTGAGCTTCTCCCTGAACGGACGCCGCGCGCTGGTCACCGGCGCCAACACCGGCATCGGACAGGCCATCGCCGTGTCGCTGGCCGAGGCAGGGGCCGAGGTGATCTGCGGCGGCCGGTCCGACATGTCGGAAACGCTGGCGCTGATCCCGGGGTCCGAGGCGCTGACGCTCGACTTCTCCGACCCGATGGCGGCGCGCGACGTGTTTTCGGACCGGCCCATCGACATCCTCGTGAACAACGCGGGCACCATCAAGCGGGCCGACAGCGTGGATTTCTCCGAGGCAGACTGGGACGCCGTGATGGACGTGAACCTCAAGGCGGTGTTCTTCACCTCGCAGGCCTTCGCCCGCGCCGCGCTCGCCCGGAAGGCCCCGGCCAAGATCGTGAACATCGCCTCGCTCCTGTCCTTCCAGGGCGGGATACGGGTGCCTTCCTACACCGCCGCCAAACACGGGGTCGCGGGGCTGACAAAGATCCTCGCCAACGAATGGGCGGCGAAGGACATCAACGTGAACGCCATCGCGCCCGGTTACATCGCGACCAACAACACGACGGCCCTTCGCGAGGATGCCGACCGCTCGCGCCAGATCCTCGAACGCATTCCGGCGGGCCGCTGGGGCAAGCCGTCGGACATCGGCGGGGCGGCGGTGTTCCTGGCTTCTTCCGCCGCCGACTATGTGCATGGCGCGGTGCTGAACGTGGACGGAGGCTGGCTTGCCCGCTGACCTCCCCCGGCTGACCCGCTCGGGCGCCCCGCGCCCCGGTGTCGGCATCGTGCACCTCGGCCTCGGCGCCTTCTTCCGCGCGCACGGGGCTGTCTACATCGCCGAGGCGATGCAGGCTTCGGGCGGTGATTGGGGCATCCTCGCCGCCAGCCTGCAGAGCCCAGGCACCCGCGACGCGCTGAAGCCGCAGGGCTACGCCTACACTGCCTTGGAGGCCGGTCCCGAGGGCGACACAGCCCGCGTGATCGAGGTGATCGAGGACATGATCGTCGCGCCCGAGGACCCGGCGGCGCTGGTCGCTGCCTTGGCCGCGCCCGGTGTGAAGATCGTGACGCTGACGGTGACCGAGAAGGGCTATTGCCACAACCCGGCGACCGGCGACCTGAACCTCTCGCACCCCGACATCGCCCACGACCTCGCCAATCCGCTGCCGAAAAGTGCCCCCGGTTTCCTCGTCCGCGCGCTGGCCGCGCGCAAGGCGGCGGGGCTGCGGCCCTTCACCGTCCTGACCTGCGACAACCTGCCGGACAACGGCAGCGTGGTGCGTCGCGCCGTGCTGGACCTCGCCCGCGCGCTGGATCCGGACCTCGCCGTATGGATAGAGGCCGAGGGGCGCTTCCCCTCGACCATGGTCGACCGGATCGTGCCCGCCACCAAGCCCGAGGACCTCGCTCGCGTCGCCGCCGCCACCGGCCACCACGACGCCTTTCCCGTGATCCACGAACCGTTCCGGCAATGGGTGGTGGAGGACGATTTCGTTGACGGGCAACGGCCCGACCTCGGCGCGGTCGGGGTGGAACTGGTCGCAGACGTCGCCCCCTTCGAACTGATGAAGCTGCGGATGCTGAATGGCACCCATTCGCCGCTGGCCTACCTCGGCTACCTTGCCGGGCACGAGACCATCGCCGACTGCGCCGCCGACCCGGTCTTTGCCGGGTTCGTGCGGCATCTCTGGACGCGGGAGATCATCCCCGTCCTGACCCCGCCCCCCGGCACCGACCTGCACAACTACGCCGCCGCACTGCTGGAGCGGTACCGCAACCCGGCCATACGGCACCGGACGTGGCAGATCGCGATGGACGGCAGCCAGAAGCTACCGCAGCGCATCCTCGGGACACTGTCGGAGGCGCAGACGCCCTGCCCGGGCCTCTGCCTCGCCGTCGCGGGGTGGATGTGCTACGTCGGCGGAACCGACGAGACCGGCCAGCCGATCGACGTTCGCGACCCCTTCGCGGCGGAGCTGCGGCGGCTCTCCGACAGAGGCGAGACCCCGGCCGGGAAGGTCGCGGCGCTGCTGTCGCTGCAAGCGGTGTTCTCGGAAGACGTCGCAGCGAAGATCGCGGCCCCGGTCACTGCCGCCTACGAGACGCTGGTCGCCAAGGGCGCGCGCGCTGCCGCGCAGGAGATCGCGCAATGATCGAAAGCTGGCGCTGGTACGGGCCTTTCGACACCATCTCCCTCGCCGAGATCGCCCAGACCGGCGCGGCGGGCATCGTGCACGCGCTGCACGAGGTTCCATACGGTGAAGTCTGGACGCGGGAGGCCGTCGCCGCCCGCAAGGCCGAGATCACCGGCGCGGGCTTTCGCTGGGACGTGGTGGAGAGCCTCCCCGTCCACGAGGCGATCAAGCGGGGAGAGGGCGACCTTTCCACGCTCTTCGCCAACTACCGGCAGTCGATGGCAAACCTCGCCGCCGAGGGCATCCGGACGATCTGCTACAATTTCATGCCGCTGCTCGACTGGACCCGGACCGACCTCAAGGCCCCGGTCGCCCGCGGCGGCACCTGCCTGCGGTTCGACACAGCCCGGATGGCCACTTTCGAGATCCACATGCTGGGCCGTACCGATGCCGAAGGCGATTACCCCGAAGAGGTCCTGCGCCGGGCCGCGGCATGGTTTCAGGCGTCCACCGAAGGTGACCGCGACGCGCTCCTGCACGCCATCATGTCGGGCCTGCCCGGCGCCTTCGACCGCTATGACATCGCTGGGCTGCGGAAGGCGCTGAAGGGCTACGAGGGGATCGACCGCGACACCCTTCGCGCCAATTACCGTCGCTTCCTCGAAGAGGTAATCCCGGCCGCCGAAGACCTCGGCATGGCACTTTGCGTTCATCCCGACGATCCGCCGCGGGATATCCTCGGCCTTCCACGCATCGTCTCGGACGAAGACGGTATCGGCTGGATCATGCAGGCCGTCGACAGCCCGGCGAACGGGCTGACCCTCTGCTCCGGCTCGCTGGGCGCCAACCCCGCGAACGACGTGCCCGCGATCGCCCGGCACTTCGCCGCCCGCATCCGCTTTGCGCACCTGCGCAACGTGGCGAAAGAGGCGGACGGCAGTTTCGAGGAGGCCGCGCATCTCGACGGTGACACCGACATGGTGGCGCTGATCGCGGTCCTGCTGGGCGAGGAACGCCGCCGCCGCGACGCGGGCGAGGATTTCGCGCAGATCCCGATGCGGCCCGACCATGGTCACGATCTGTTGCACGACATGGAGCGGGAGAGCTTCCCGGGCTATCCTCTGATCGGCCGCCTGCGCGGGCTGGCCGAACTGCGCGGGGTGGCCCGCGCGCTGGAACAGGCGGGCTGAGATGGCCGAACCGATCCTGCTGAACCAAAGGGACAACGTCGTTGTCCTGCCCGACCGGCTGGACGCGGGCGCCGACCCGCTTGGGCTGAACCATCCACTGCCGAAGGGTGTCGCGGCGGGCCACAAGATCGCCCGACAGGCCATCGCGAAGGGCGCGGAGATCCTGAAGTTCGGGCAGGTGATCGGCCACGCCAGCACGGAGATCGCGGCGGGCGATCACGTCCACAGCCACAATTGCGACTTCGCGGACCACAGCCGGGACTACCGGATCGGCGCCGACCTCGACGCCGCGCGGGCCGCGATCCCTCAGATGCAGGCGCGGACCTTCAAGGGTTACCTCCGCGACAACGGCCAGGTCGGCACGCGGAACTACATCGCGCTCTGCGCCACGGTGAACTGCTCGGCCACCGTCATCCGGCGCGCGGCGGCCGAGATCGAGGCCTCGGGCCTGCTTGACGCCTATCCAAACGTCGACGGGATCGCCGCCTTTGCCCATGGCACCGGTTGCGGCATGGACATGAACGGGCGCGGCTTCGACATCCTCGACCGGGTGCTCTGGGGCCACGCGACGCATCCAAATGTCGGTGCCACGATCTTTGTCGGCCTCGGCTGCGAGATGATGCAGATCGCCCGGATGCAGAACCGCGCGGGCGGGGCGAGAGGGTGTTCGGCCTGACCATCCAAGGCACCGGCGGCACCCGTGCCACCATCGCCGCGATCCGCGACAAGGTGGCCGAGATACTGCCCGAGGTGAACCGCGCGACCCGCAGCGACTGCCCGGCCTCGGCCCTCAAGGTGGCGCTGCAATGCGGGGGGTCGGACGGGTTCTCGGGCCTCACGGCCAACCCGGCGCTTGGCCTCGCCTCGGACCGGATCGTCGGCCTCGGCGGCACGGTGATCCTGTCGGAGACGCCCGAGATCTACGGCGCCGAACAGCTTCTCCTGCGCCGTGCAGCTTCCCCCGAGATTGCCGAGAAGCTGATCGACCGGATCAGGTGGTGGGAAGACTATACGGCTATGAATGGCGGTTCGATGGACAACAACCCGTCCCCGGGCAACAAGCAGGGCGGGCTGACCACGATCCTCGAGAAGTCGCTGGGCGCGGTGGCCAAGGGCGGCAGCACGCCGCTGACCGCCGTCTACGACTACGCCGAACCGGTGACCGAGGCGGGCTTCACCTTCATGGACACGCCGGGCTACGACCCGGTGTCGGCCACCGGGCAGATCGCGGGCGGGGCGCAGGTGCTCTGCTTCACCACCGGACGGGGATCGGCCTTTGGGTCGAAACCCGCGCCGACGATCAAGCTGGCCACCAACGACGCGCTCTTCCGCGCGATGCCCGAGGACATGGACATCAACTGCGGCGACGTCATGCTGGGCGTGTCACTGTCGGACAAGGCGGACCAGATCGTCGACGCGATCCTTGCCACGGCATCGGGCGCGGCGACGAAGTCCGAGGCGCTCGGCCTCGGCGACAACGAGTTCGTGCCCTGGCAGATCGGCGCGGTGATGTAGCCGCGCGCGACCCGTGCCCGGCCGCCGCGCCTATTTCCAGAGCCCCTGCACCGCCCGCGACAGCGATTGCGCCGTGAACGGCTTGGTGACGATTGGCGCGGTCGGGAACTTGGCCAGCGAATCCGACTGGCTGCCGTAGCCGCTGGCCAGGATGAAGGGCACGTTCTTGGACCTCAGCACCTGCGCCACCGGCAGGCTGGTTTCGGCCCCGAGGTGCACGTCGAGCACGGCAAAGCTGTGCTGATGGGATTCGATGATGCGCAGCGCCTCTGCCACGGTCGAGGCGGTGTGCACATTGTCGACCCCCATGTCCCCGAGGATGTCGGCGGCGTCCATCGCGATGATCATGTTGTCCTCGACGATGAGGGCAGTGCCGGACAGCGGGTTGCCGGCCGGGCGGGCGACCGGTTCCGCGGCCACGACGGCAGGGGCCTCCTGCTCGGCCATCTCGGTGACGAAGCGTTCGGGGATCAGGAACTCCGCCTGCACGCCGGTCAGCTTGAACTGCAGCTCGGCGTGGCCCTTGAGCTCGAAGGGGATCGACTTCTCGATGATCGTCGTGCCGAAACCGCGCCGCTCGGGCGGTTTGACGGCGGGCCCACCGGACTCGCTCCAGCTTAGCCGGAAGAAGCCGTCGTCGCGCCGGTCCACCTCGACCGTGACGCGGCCATCGGCGGTCGACAGGGCGCCGTATTTGACCGAGTTCGTCACAAGCTCGTGGAACACCAGCGCGATCGAGGAAAACGCCTCGGGTGCCAGCTTGACGGGGGTGCCCAGGATCGCGACCCGCGCCTGGTCGTCCGAGAGGTAGGCCTTCAGCTCGATGTTCACGAGATCGGCGAATGCCACCGGCGACCATTCGGTCTCGGTCAGCTGGTCATGCGCCTTTGCGAGGGCCTGGATGCGGCCATCGACCGCAAAGGAGAACTCCTCGATCGAGCTGGCGGATTTCCGGGACTGCGCCACCAGCGACCGGATCAGGCCCAGCACGTTGCGGACCCGGTGGTTCAGCTCGGCGATCAGCAACTCCTGCTGGTCCTGCGCGCGCTTGCGCTCGGCGTTCATCTCGTCCGAGAGCTTCAGCACGACCTCGAGCAGGGTGACGCGGATCGCCTCGGCCGCGCGGAGCGAGGTGGGCGACCAGCTCATGCTGCGGTTGGCCACGTCTTCCTTCCAGACCTCGAAGCTCTTTCGCGGGGTCAGACGGGCGCCGTAGCTGCCGACCTCGACCGGCTTGTGCGGGTTGCCGGCCCAGGTGACCTGCCGGGCGACCTCGGTCCGGAAAAGGACGATGTAGTCGCGTGGCAGGCGCGAGATCGGGATCGCGAGAATGCCGGCACACGAACCGACCGCGTGGGCCATCGAGGGCAGCCGCGCGACCAGGTTGTCGGTGGCATAGACGCGCGAGGCGGCGGCGGTGTTCAGGAACCGGACGATGGGCTGGAAATCGGCCTCGGACGGGGCCGATCCGAGCGTGGTGTAGCTGTCCGACATGTAGAGCGCGATGCCGTCGTGCGGGATCACCTTGCCGATCTCGCCCGCGATGCTGCGGAACCCGCTGGCCAGGTCCTCGCCCGAGCTGAGGCCCATCATCAGCCGGTCGTGCAACCGCTGTGCCCGACCGACGGTGTCCGCGATCTCGCGCGCCTCGCGCCGTTCGAGTTCGTAGGCGTAGAACTGCGCCAGGAGCTCGATCGCGGTACGGCGCTCGTAATCGACGTAGAGCGGTTCACGGTGATGGCAGGCGAACAGGCCCCACAGCTCCCCCCGGATGATGATCGAGACCGACATCGACGCGCGGACCTTCATGTTCCGCAGGTATTCGAGGTGGATCGGCGACACCGCGCGGGAGACCGCCAGCGACAGGTCCAGCGGCTCGCCCTCGGGGCTGAACTGCGGCAGGATCGGCGCGACCTTGTCGTCGACATCCGCGATCAGCCGAAGGTGGCTGCGCTTGTAGAGCTCGCGCGCCTGCCGGGGAATGTCGGAGGCCGGGAAATGCAGACCGAGGTAGGTTTCGGAATCGGCGTCGTCCTTGGCCTCGGCGATCACGGTGCCGTCGCCTTCGGGGCCGAACTGATAGACCATGACGCGGTCGAAGCCGGCCAGCTCTCTCAGCTGCTGGGCCGCGGCCTGCGACACGCCCAGCAGGTCCTTCTGCGCCGCGATCCGGCGCATCATCGGTGTCACGATGGCCAGTTCGTCATGCTCGGTCCCGCGCGACTTGGCCTCGAACTCAAGGATATAGCTGTGGTTCGACTGGTGGGCGCTGATGTCGAACGGCCGACCGTCCTCGAAGACATCCATGCCGAACATCCGCATCACTGCGTTCTCGTGCGAATTCGCCCCCAGCTTGTGACGCAGCTTCTCGATGGTGGCGGCAGGAAGAAAACGCTTGAGCGGCAGGCCGATCATAGTCTCGGCAGGGATGCCGAGGAGCTGTTCGCAGTTGGCCGAGGCGTGCTGCACGATCCAGTCGGCCGAGATCGCGACCAGCGCGCCGAAGGACTGGACGTTGCCGAGGATATGGATGGGCTCGCGATCGCAATTGGTGAGGTCGACGGGCGTGTCGGTCGAAATGTAGGATTGGTTCATTCTGTCCGGAGGTGATGGGCTGAAAGTATCTGGTCTGTGGCGTCGAGGAAGATGTCGAAGACGCGGGTGCTGTCGGCGAGGATCCGGTCGCGCAGCTCGCCCTCGGGCGGGGTGGCGACGATCCGGGCCAGAAAACTGCGCCAGGCGGCGATTTCGGGTTCGCGCGCGAGAATGCCGGTGCGCAGAGCCTCGGGCACGGACTTGCGCAGGAAGGCCAGCCCGAGCTGAGAGCCCAGCATCACGTAGGCCACCGCGTCGGGGTGGATGGGGCGATCCGCGGGCGCGGGCCGGTCAGACCCGGCACCGCGTGTCACGGGTGCGGCACGTCTGACATAGTCGGTCGCCTCGGCCGCCTGACCGTCGCAGGCGGCCAGCACGCGGGCGTTGGCGATGTCGTGGATTTCCTGGAAAGTCGCGCGGCCACAAGGGGTTGAAAGGTCGATACCCCCCATGCGGCCGTCGAGGATCCGGTGCCGCTCGGCCGTCACGTCCCGCAGCTGCGACCTGAAGTCGGTCGTCACTTCTTCACCGATGCGCGCTGCCATCGACCGCTGTCCGGAAATGCTGTTTCACCCTGAGCCTGCGCCTTGTCCGACTTGATCAACATTCATCCGCCCAAATGGTTCCCCGGAACTTGATGCTTCATGAATTTTGTCTGTCCTGACGGGATATCTGCCGCGGCCACAGGGTCAAGCGGCGCCGATCCTCGCGGCGGGCGACCAAACCCTGCTGCGCGGATTTCGGGCACCGCGGTCCGGGCGCCAGCGGTGGCAGGAATCCACGCGGCCGGGCGATGCCCCCCCTTGCGTCCGGGCGCGGACTTGCCAGCATGGCGGCATGAGACGACGCCCATTGATCGCCGGCCTTGCCGCGCTTCCGCTCTTGCCCCGCGCCGCCGTGGCGTGGGACGCACCCGAGGCGTGGGCAACATGGCGCGCCCGGTTCCTCGCCCCGGACGGGCGGGTCGTGGACGACGGCCAAGGCGGTATCAGCCATTCCGAAGGCCAGGGCTACGCGCTCCTCCTTGCGCAGGCGTTCGACGACCGTGACAGCTTTGACCTGATCGAGGACTGGACCCGGCGCAGCCTTGCCAACCGGCAGGATGCACTGATGTCCTGGGCCTGGGACCCGGCACGGGCCGAACACGTCATCGACTGGCACAACGCGACCGACGGGGACCTCTTCAGGGCCTGGGCCCTGCTCAGGGCCGCAAGGGTGTCCGGCTGGCCGGTCGACCTGTCCGTGGTCGAGGCGATCTGCCGCTACATCGTCGCCCTGTGCCTTGCCCCCGACCCGGGCGTACCGGGCGCCCTGCTCCTCCGGCCCGGGGCCGAGGCGCGGCGGGACGATGCGGGCGTGCTGGTCAACCCGTCCTACTACCATTTGCGCGCGCTTCGGGACCTGGGCGCGGCCTTCGGCCTGCCCGCGCTGACGGCCACCGCCGACCACGGCGACAACCTCTTGCGCGCGCTGGCCGCCGCCGGCCCCGTGCCGGACTGGATCGAAGTCACCGGCGACGGTGTCGCCCCGCCACGGGACCACGCCATGCGGTCGAGCTACGACGCCCTGCGCGTGCCGCTCTACCTTGCGTGGTCGGGCATGGCGGACCACCCGGCCGCCGTGGTCATGCGCGACGCGATGCGCCGCGCGACCCACCCCGGGCACGTCGCAGTCAGCTTTGCCCCCGACGGCAGCATCCTCGCCGAAAGCGATCAGCCCGGGTACCGGGCCATCGAGACCCTTGCCTCCGGCAAGAACCCGCGGATCGACGCGCGGGATCCCGCCGTCCAGCCGTACTATCCTGCAACACTCCAGCTGCTCTGCCACGTGGCTGCACGCGAACGCCACAATTGAACCGCTTCGGCATGGCAGCCTTGTTCCCCCGGGCCCCGCGTCCGAGTCGGCCCGACAGACCCTGCAACCCGCCTTCCCCCTCCAAGGACCCCCCATGAAATACGCCCGCCTCCTCATCGGTCTCATCGTCATCCTCGTCGCCGTCTGGATCATCGTCGGAGAGCAGATGTCAGGGGCGAGTGCCGACGCGGTGGTGAACGCTCCGGTGGTCACGGTAAGGTCGGACGTGGCCGGGACGCTGGACATGCCGGACCGGTCCTACGGCGCCCGCGTGGCGCAGGGCGAGGTGCTGGCGACCGTCACCGACGGGCTGGTCGACACGATCCGCCTGAACGACCTGATCCTCGAGCACGAGCTTGCCAAGGCCGAGGCCGCGCGCCTGTCGGCCGACATCGACGCGACCCAGACCGTGCGCACCGAACTGGTCGACCGGTCCGAAACCTTTCGCGACGAACGGCTGGCCGAGCTGCGCACCCGGCTCGACCACGCGCGCATCCGGCTGGCGCTGCTGGACGACGGCGACTTTCCCGACGATGCCGACCAGCGGCTGATCGACGGGCTGGCCGACCTGCAGGGCCGCGTGCCGGGCGAACCGCTGGTCGATGCCCTCGTCCTCGATCACGCGCGCGAGCGGGTCGAGGTCCTCGAGATCGCCCTGAACGCCGCCGAGGCGGGGGTGTTCCTGGGCGACGGCTACAACGATTCCCCCAATGCCGCGCAACGCGCGACCGAGCTCGACACCGTCATCTCGGGCCAGCAGAGCGCGCTGGCCGCCGCGCAGGCCCGCATCGGCGCGATCCAGGCCCGGATCGACCGCGAGCGGGTGCGCGTCAACGCGCTGCGCGGCGGCGAGATGAGCGCGCCGGTCAACGGCCTCTACTGGGAGGTGCTGCAAGCCGACGGCGTCACCGTGCAGCGTGGCGACCCGATCCTGCGGCTAGTCAATTGCGACCGGGTGATGGTCACGCTGTCGGTGACCGAACGGATCTACAACGATCTCAGGATCGGCCAGGCGGCAACCTTCCGGCTGGAAGGTCAATCTGAGGTCTTCGATGCCACGGTGGCCCGGCTGGCGGGGTCCGGCGCGGCGACGGTCTATGACCACCTCGCCGTCGCACCCAGCCAGAAGCACCTCGAACGCTTTGACGTGATGCTGCAGGTGCCCGGACTGGCGACCGACCCCGAGGCCGGCTGCCTGATCGGGCAGACCGGGCGCGCATTCTTCGACCGGCGGCCGCTCGACTGGCTGCGCGGCTGACATGCTGGAATTCCCGCACCTCGGCGGACTGGGGTCGAGCGTCACCCACCTGTGGCTGATCGCCGGCATAGCGCTGATCCTGCCGTCAATCGTCGACCGGACCAACAACCGTCATCGCGCCGCGCTCTTCGCGGTCTCGTTCCTGCTGGCACTGCGCTACGCGTGGTGGCGCCTGACCGAGACCCTGGCGCCGGTCGGGCTGAGCGTCGATTTCATCGCCTCGGGCACGCTATTCGCGCTCGAGATGCTGGCGCTGATCGGGTCGCTCAGCGCCTTTGTGATCATGTCCCGGATCCGGCTGCGCAGCGACGAGGCGACGGACCACGCCGGCTGGTGGCGCGACGCCGAACCCAAGGTCGCGATCCTGATCGCCACCTACAACGAGGACCGCGACATCCTTGAACGCACGATAGTCGGCGCGCGCTCCCTCAGGCACCAGAACAAGGACATCATCGTCCTCGACGACAGCCGCCGCGACTGGCTGCGTGATTTCTGTGCCGAACTGGGGGTGCGCTACATGCGCCGGCCCGACAACAAGGGCGCGAAGGCCGGCAACATCAACCATGCGCTGGCCCGACTGGCCGAAGAGCCGGTGCCGCCGGATTTCGTCGCCGTGCTGGACGCCGACTTCGTGCCGCACCGGGGCTTCATCTCGCGCACGCTGGCGCTGTTCCATAACCCCGAGGTCGGGCTGGTCCAGACGCCGCAGCACTTCTTCAATCCCGACCCGATCCAGCACAACCTGGGCATCACCCGGTCCTACCCCGACGAACAGCGGTTCTTCTTCGACCACATGCAGCCCTGCCGCGACGGCTGGGGTATCACGATCTGCTGCGGCACCTCGTCCATCGCGCGCTGGAAGGCGGTCCAGGCAGTCGGCGGCTTTCCGACCGAAAGCGTGACCGAGGATTTCCTGATGTCGCTGACCCTGCAGGCCAACGGCTGGAAGACGGTCTACCTGAACGAGCCCCTGTCCGAGGGGCTGGCGCCGGAGGGGCTGAAGGAATACATCACGCAGCGCGCCCGCTGGTGCCTGGGGCTGATGCAGATTGCACGGTCCTCGATGGGGCCGTTCCGGCGCAACGGGCTGCGCCTGCGCGACCGGTGGAGCGTGATCGACTCGGTGTTCTACTGGCTGCCCAGCTTTGCCTTCCGGCTGGCGGCGGTGGCCTTTCCGTTGCTCTACTGGTTCGGCAACGTGATCGTCGTCGATGCGCCGCTGACCGACGTGATCCGGTACTTTGCCACCTACTACGTCTGGACCCTTGCGGTGATGAACCTGCTGTCGCCCGGCATGGTGGTGCCGGTACTGCATGACGTCAGCCAGCTGATCAGCTCGATTCCCATCACCCGTGCGGCGGTGACCGGCCTGACGCGCCCCAAGGGGCATCCGTTTTCGGTCACCGCCAAGGGGGGCGACCGCAACCGGGTCGTCGTCCAGTGGCGGATGATGGCACCCTTCGCGGCCCTCCTGGTGCTGACGGTGCTGGGCCTGACCCTGGGCATCTTTGCCGACGGGTTCGCCTACAGCGACGCCGGCGATGGCAAGTGGGTGATCCTGTTCTGGACGCTCTACAACCTGCTGGTCCTCGGCCTCGCCGTGCTGTCCTGCATCGAGCTCCCGCGCGCCGAGGTCCATGTCGCCGACCGGCCCGAGCGGGTGACTTTCCGCGCCGATGGCGACGGGGACGAATGGACGCTCTGGATCACCTCGCTCACCATGGACACGGTGCGCCTGCGCGGCGCGGTCTTTCCGGCCGAGACGCGCGGCACGATCGAGATCGAGGGCGTGCCCGGCAGGGTGAAGGCCTATGTCATCCGCCCGACCGCCGACGGCGCGCGGGTGCAGCTGCTGCCGGACGCGGCGCAGCGCGACGCCTTCTTCGTACGGTTCTATGCCGAGGGCAGCGCGCCGGGCGTCGCCAACGTCCGGGCCTCGGCCCTGCTGGGCGACCTGGCCGAACGCCTGTCGGTCAGGAGCCGGTGACCTTCTGCCGGCGGGCCTGCAACCGCGCGAGGGCCGCCGAGAGATCCGCCGCCTCGCGGGTGGAATTGCGTTCGCGGGGATAGGCATCCTCACCCGCCGCCAGCCGGGTCGCGCTGTCGACGAGCGATCCGATGGGCCGGATGTAGATCCGCACGAAAAGGTAGGTCAGCAGCGCCAGCGCGGCGAGCGCGACCGCCGCCGCCAACAGGGCCGACCCGACGAGGGTGTGCAGCCCGGGCCGGAAGGTCGCGGCATCGAGCCGCCCGGCCAGTCGCCAGCCAAAGCTCGGCAGGTCCGCGTAGGCCACGTTCGGGACGAGGGTGGTGAAGTACTCTCGCCCGTCCGGCCAAGCCGCGCGGCCCGCGGCCTCGGTTCCCGACCGCGCGGCGGACAGCAGCCTCAGCTCGCCCGCGCCGGGCGCGGCACCGCCGGTCGACATGACGACCTCGCCGGACTGGCTGATGAGGTAGAGGTCGATCCCGAGGCTGCGCGCCATCTCGGTCAGTGCGCGTTCGGCCCAACTTGCGTCGATGTGCATCCCGAGGACGCCGGTCAGCTCTCCGCCCCGGTCGCGGACCGGCAGGGCGAGGTCGACGAAGCGCAACGGCTCTCCGCCCTCGGGCCGCAGCAGCTTGGCCAGCAGGACCGCATCGTGCACGTCGCCGGCAAAGCCCGCACGCAGGCCGTTTCGGAACCACGGCCGCTGGCTGACGTCGGCACCGACCAAAAGACCGTCCGAGGCCTCAAGCACCGTGCCGTCGACCCCCGCGTAGCCGATCCACGAGATCCGGGCGCCATCGCCGCGCATCCCCGCCATCACGCCGCCGATGCCTTCGATATCGCCCCCGTCGAGGGTTGCCGCGAGGTGCTTGAGATCGGCCCAGTCGGCATGCAGCGTCCGCGCGAAATCCTGCCCCGCCGCCTCGGTCCGCTTGCGCACGGCGCTGTCCAGCGCCTCGTCCAGAACGGTTTCGGACCGGGCCAGGAACAGCGTTGCCCCCGCCACGGCCAGCACGAGGACCGAGAGCGCGACAAAGCCGTAGGCGGCCTGCGCCAAGGTGAGCAATCCGCGGGGCGATCTGTCTGCCATGGGCTGCGTTTCCTCAGAACGTGTTGACGGCGAAACCGACGAACACGGTTTCCGCCTTGAACTTGTAGCCCGCCCGCAGGACGACGGGCCCCTGCCCGATCCGCTTGGTCAGGGCGGCCGAGACAGCGCTGTAGTGGTCGCTGCCCCCGACCGAGACCTCGGCCGCGACGCCCGTGGTGCCGAAGCCCGCCTGCACCAGCCCGAAGTAGGTGTTGTCGATGGTGCTGTAGTCCCCCAGCACGAAGAGATGACCGAACCCGGTCGGAGCCCAGCGTTCGAACGAGACCTTGGCGCCGAACTGCGTCTCGTTTGGATCGGTGTCGCTGAGCGTCCGGGCCAGGCTGGGGCCGACCTTAAAAGTGCCAACACCGTCGAGCGGAAGGGACCACAGGACCGACATGCTGGCGGCGCTGCCGCCATCGTACCGCGCGTAGGAGGCGCCGAGGTTCAGCCGCCCCCGGGTGATCGCAAGGCTGCTGTCGGTCGCCCCCTCCGCGATGTCGAGCTGGAAGAATTCCCCGTCCGCCTGCGCGGCCTCGGCACAGAGCAGAGCCAGCACGAGGCCGCAGGCCGCGCGTGTCGTTTTCGCATGGGGGCGGGCGGTTGCCGTGTTCATCCTGGCTCCTCGGTTGCGTCGCGGGTGAGAGACGGGACTCTGCGCCGGCATGATCGGAAAGAATTGCAGCAAAACTGTGGAAACGGTGCCGGTCGGGCGCTGCTTTGACGCGTCCTGCGGGCCGTCCGCTAACAAAGCTGTTTCTTCTGCGTATGTTATCGGACGGCGGCCGACAATGGCGGCGCGCCCCGATCCCGGCGTGATCCCGCCGGGTGGCATGAATGCCGGCATTTGGCGGTCGGACAGGACCTGCCCGGCCGCCGCGACCAAGCCGCAGCTTGACGACGGGCCGCGGCGCGGCCAAGTAATCGAACCGCTTGAACAGATGCCCCCGGAAGGATTGCAATGACTTACGTGCTGGGCCTCGACGCCGGTTCCTCGGTGGTCAAGGCGGCCTGCTTCGACACCGACGGCACTATGATCGCGGTCGCCACCCGCCGCACGCCGCTGCGGCGGCCCGGCGACGGCCGGGTCGAGGCCGATCCCGAGCTTTGCTGGTCCGCCACCTGCGCCGTCCTGCGCGACGTGGTGGCAAAGGCCGGCGTGGCGCCCGGCGAGATCACCGGGCTGGGCCTGACGGCGGCGATGGTCGGGCTCTGGCTGCTCGACCGCGACGGGGCACCGGTGCGGCCCGGCATCAACTGGGAAGACAGCCGCAGCCAGCCGATGCTCGACCGCATGATCGCGGAACGGCCCGGGCTGATGTCCGAGATCTTTGCCTCCTCCGGTTCGGTCATGCAGCAGGGTTGCACGCTGCCGCTGCTGGCCACGCTTGCCGCGCAGGACCCCGAGACCGTCGCGCGGGCGGCCGCGGCGGTGTCCTACAAGGACTTCCTGCGCGCCCGCCTGACCGGGCGCGTCGCCATCGACCGGACCGAGGCTGCCGTCGCACCGGGCGACGCGCGGGCGCAGACCGTCAGCCCGGCGATGCGCAGCCTCTTCGGGCTCGACGGGTTGGCGCACCTGTTTCCCGCGCCCCTCGACAGCACCGCCGAAGGCGGACGCCTGACCGCCGCCGCCGCCGCCGCCACTGGCTTGCCCGAGGGGCTGCCCGTCGCGGTCGGCGCCGGGGATGTGCCGGCGACTGTCATCGGGGCGGGCGGCCTCGTGCCCGGGGCGGCGACCGCCGTTCTCGGCACCACCTGCATGCTGGGCGTGGTGTCGGAAACGCCGGTCTTCACGCCGCCCGACCTCGGGCTGCTCTTCTCGCTGCCCGGCGGGACGTGGTACCGCGCCATGGTCAACGTGGCCGGCACGCTGAACCTCGACTGGGCGATGTCGGTCCTGGCGCGTGACCTGGTCGATGCACCCGACGGTTTCGACCGCCTGAACGCCGAGATCGCGGCCGTCCCGGTCGGCGCGCGCGGCCTGTCCTACCTGCCCTACCTCAGCGAAAGCGGGATCATCGCGCCGGTGGCCGACCCGACGGCCCGCGCCCAGTTTGCCGGGCTGACCCCGGCGCATGGCCGCGCCGACATGCTGCGCGCGGTCTACGAGGGGGTGGCGTTCGCCATGGCAGACCTCGCCGACCTGCTGGCACTTGCCCCTGACGCCCCTCTGACCCTGACCGGCGGCGGCAGCAACAGCCCGCTCTGGTGCGACATGATCGCCGAGGTCCTGGGCCGCGACGTGATGGTCCCCGACGGGGCAGAGTTCGGGGCGCGCGGCGCGGCGATGCTGGCCGCGGTGATGACCGGCGCCCATCCGGACATCGCGACGGCCAGCGCGGGCCTCCGGCAACTCGGTCACCGTCTGCACCGCCCCGGCGGGCGGAACGCGGCCGCGTGGCAACAGGCCCGGGCCCGCTATGCCACCTGCCGCGACAGGCTTCTGACCCGCTGACAGCCCGCGATTTGCGCCGGAAGCCTGCCGCAACACGGCTGCGGCAGCGAATTTGCTTGCATGTCAGAAATTGGCATATACCAATATTAGGAATGGATAAGACCGCTGAACCCGACCTGCCCCGCTACCTCGCCATCGCGCGCGACATCGAAGCCGACATCCGCGCCGGCCGGCTGATGGAGGGCGAGCGCCTGCCGTCGGAACGCGACATGGCGCGCGACCGCCAGATCAGCCGGATGACCGCGCGCCAGGCGCTCCAGCACCTGACCAAGCGCGGACTGCTCGAAGCGCAGGTCGGGCGCGGCACTTTCGTCCGCTCCGGGGCGATCCAGCAGGAACTGACAACCCTCACCGGGTTTTCCGAGGCGATGGCCCGGCAGGGCCGCGAAAGCTCGTCCATCGTGGTCGAGGCCGCCACCCGCGACCCCGACCCTGCAACCGCCCTTGCGCTCGGCCTGCCGGCGGGCGCCCAGGTGCACCGGCTGACCCGGATCCGCCTGGTCGACGGCGCCCCGGTCGCGATCGAGATCAGCGAGATCATCGCCGCCATCACGCCCGGCTTCTTCGCTGGTGCCGATTTCGCGCGGCAATCGACTTATGCCCGCCTGAGGACCGCCTTCGACATCGCCCCGACGACCGCCGAACAGACGCTAGAGGCCGCCGCGGCCGAAGGCGAGACGGCGCACCGGCTGAACCTGCCGGAGGGCGCCCCGATCCTGCGGCTGACGCGTCTGACCCGCGACGCGGAGGGGCAGGCCTTCGAATTCGTGCGGTCGCTCTACCGAGGCGACGCCTTCAACATGAAAGTCCACCTCTCGCTGGGGAGCACCGAGTGATGACCGCGGCGCATGCTTACCTCGACCGCCTGTCCACCCTGCTCGACGCGCTGAAGTCCGGCCCGACGGCGGATGCGATCCAGGTCACCGCCGCCGCCGTCGCCGCGGCCGCGCGGGCCGACCGGCAGCTCTTTGTCTTCGGCACCGGCCATTCGCACATGCTGGCCGAAGAGGTGCTCTACCGCGCGGGCGGACTGGCCTGCGCCGTGCCGATCCTGTCGGCTGCGACGATGCTGCACGAGGGCGCGGTGTCGGGTTCCGCGCTGGAACGCACCGAGGGCCTCGTCGCGCCGATCATCGCGCGCTACGGCCTGGGGCAGGGCGACGTCCTGATCGTGATCTCGAACAGCGGGGTGAACGCCGCGCCGCTCGACGCCGCGCGGATCGGGCGCGAGGCCGGGGCGACCGTGGTTGCGCTGACCTCGCTCGACTACTCCACCGCCGCGGCGGCGGGGCGCACCCGCCTGGCCGACCTGGCCGACATCGTGATCGACAACGGGATCGAGGCGGGCGACGCCATCGCCGCCCTGCCCGGCAGCGATCTGCGGGCGGGTCCGGCGTCGACGGTCGTCGGCGCGGCGATCCTCAACGCGATCGTCGTCGAGGTCGCCCATGCCCTCGCCCAGGACGGCGATCCGCCGGTGTTCCGCAGCGCGAACATGCCTGACGCGGCCGAGAACAACGCCCGCCTCGTGGCCCGCTACCGCGACCGCAACCCGCATTTGAGATGAGCCAAGGGCCGACAAGAGCCTTCCACCCACCAGCAGAGAGAGCACATACGATGACCCATTTCCGCAGAACCCACCTTCTGGCCGGCGCGGCGCTGACGGCGCTGATGCCGCTGAGCGCGGCAGCCCAGACCGAGCTGACGCTCTGGCACATGGAACAGCCGCCGCACCGCGTCGAGCGCGTGCAGATGCTGCTGGACGAGTTCAACGAGAGCCACCCCGAGATCACGGTCAAGCAGGAGCCGCAGAACTGGGGCGAGGTCTATGCCAAGGCCCCGGCCGCGCTGGCGGCGGGCGCCGGTCCCGACATGCTGTTCGCGATCCCCGACTTCACGCCGATCCTCAAGGGCGTCGGCGCCCTGACCTCGGTCGCGGATTTCGTCGAGGAGCTGGACGGTGAGCACGACTTCATCGACTCCGCGGTCGAGGCATATTCCTACGATGACGGCGTCTGGGCCGTCCCGCTCTACAACATGTCGATGAACCTCTGGTACCGCCCCTCGGTGCTCGAGGCCGCGGGCATCGAGGTTCCCACGACCTGGGAAGAGTGGAAGGCCGCCGCCGAGACGCTGACCGCCGACGGCGCCTACGGCATGGGCCTGCCGGCGAACCAGCAGCTCTACACAGACCAGACCGTCTTTTCGGTGATGGCCAACGGCGGCGCGTCCGAGATCTACAACGAGGACGGCACGCTGCGTTTCGACAATCCCGAAACGGTCGAGGCCTACACGTTCTACAACGACATGCTGCAGTACTCCCCGCCGGATGCGCCGTCCTGGACGTGGGGTGAGGCCGAAGCCTGCTTCGCCTCGCAAAGCTGCGGCATGATCATGCAGTTCTCGGTCATCTCGACCTACGACACCCAGGCCGAAGGCGATGCCGCCGACCTGGGCGTGGCCGCGATCCCGTCGAAGGACGGCGGCGATCACAACACCATCGCCTATGCCAACGCGGTGATGCTGCTCAGCCAGGACGAGGAAAAGATGGAGGCGTCCAAGACCTTCATCCGCTGGCTTCTTGAGCCCGAGAACTACGGCCGCTTCCTGAACATGGAGCCGGGTCTCTTCATGCCCGTGACCGCCGATGGCGCCGAGGCCGAAAGCTTCTGGAGCGACCCGATGGTCGAGAAGTACAAGCCGCAGATCGAGACGGTGATCGAGAACTCGCAGAACGGCATGCTGTTCGGCTTCACCTCGGGCCGCGTGTTCCCGGCGATCGCCGCGATTTCGGCCCAGAACGTGCTGGCCGAAACGCTGCAATCCATCGCGGTCAAGGGCATGGACCCGGCCGAGGCGGTCACCGCCGGCCAGGCCCGCATGACGGACCTGACCGAGTGATCTGAGACGGAGCCGGGCCGATGAAACTTCCAAGGCACCTTATGCCCTATGCCTTCATCGGCCCGGCCATCCTGTTCCTTGCGGCCCTGCTGGTCTGGCCGCTTGCGCAGGCGGTGGTCCTGTCCCTGCAGGATGTCCGGTCGGTCGGCACCGTCGGCGCCTGGGTCGGCCTTGCCAACTACCGCGAGGTCCTGACCGACGGCGATTTCTGGTCCTCGACCTGGCTCAGCCTGCTCTGGGTGGTGACCAATGCCGCGCTGCAGACGGTTCTGGCCCTGCTGGCCGCGCTGGCCCTCAACCAGTCGTTCCCGGGCGTGCGGATCGCGCGGACCTGGATCGTGCTGACCTGGATCATTCCCACGGTCGTGGTGGTGATGATCTGGCGCTGGCTCTTCTCGACCTCGGGCGGGATCGTGAACCCGCTGCTGATGCAGGCGGGGATCATCGACCGGCCCGTAGGCTTCTTTGCCAGCCCCGACACCGCGTTCGCCACGCTGGTCTTCATCAACTCTTGGCGCTGGTTCCCCTTCATCACGCTCATGATGCTGGCCGGGCTGACCCGCATCCCCGGCGACCTCTACGAGGCCGCGCGGATCGACGGCGCCGGACCCTGGAAGCGGTTCAGCCGGATCACCTGGCCGCTGCTGGCACCCACGCTCGGTGTGCTTCTGGTGATCGGGACACTGCTCAGCTTCAACGTCTTCGACATCATCTGGCTGATGACCGCAGGTGGTCCGGCGGACGGCACCCGCACGCTGCCGGTGCTGATCTACGAAACCGCCTTCAAGTCCTACCGCATGTCCGAGGCCGCGGCGGTCGCCGTGCTGGCCACCCTCTTCCTCATGGGCTTTGCCGTGGTCGCGACCCGCTGGCTTGCCCGCCCGCCGGAGGCCCGATGACACGCACGCTCCGCTGGAACATCGCGCTGGCCGCCGTACTGGTGCTGCTCGCCGCGCTGGTCCTCCTGCCGTTCTGGTTCGTGCTGACCGGATCGGTCAAGGCACCGGCCGAGATCATCGCGCGCGAGCCCACGATGGTGCCGCAGAGCTTCACGCTGCAGCACTATTCCAAACTGCTCGCCGCTTCGGACTACCCGGTCTACATGATGAACAGCCTCATCGTGGCCACGGCCTCAACCGTGCTGACGCTCCTGCTCGCGATCCCGGCGGGGTACGCGTTCTTCCGGATGTCTTTCCCGGGGCGGGAAGCGCTCTACCGCGCGATCCTGCTGGCCTATGCCTTCCCCTCGATCGTGATCCTGATCCCGCTCTTCGGCATCTTTGCCAAGGTCGGGCTGATCGACAGCCGCATCGCACTGGTGCTGGTCAACGTGGCCTTTGCCCTGCCGTTTGCCGTCTGGCTGCTGCGGTCATTCTTTGCCGGCATCCCGGCCGAGATCGAGGAGGCCGCGCGCCTCGACGGCGGATCGCCCCTGACCGTGCTTAGGCGCATCATGATCCCGCTGGTGGCACCGGGGATCGCGGCGGTGGCCGTCTTTGCCTTTGTCACCGCCTGGACGGAATACGTCTTTGCCTCGGTCATGATCCTGTCCGACGCCAAGCGCACGGTGCCGGTCGGCTTCTCGGGCATCATCGGGCAGTACCAGATCGACTGGGGCCTGCTGCTGGCGGGGGCGAGCCTGTCGATCCTGCCGGTGGTCGTCCTCTTCGCCTTCGTCGGGCGCTGGTTCGTCGCCGGCCTGACCGAGGGCGCCGTGAAATGAGAAAGGAATGCCATGGGTGAGGTGACCCTGCGCGGCGTGCGCAAGTCCTTCGGCGATGCCGAGGTGATCCCGCCGCTCGACCTGTCGATCAATCCGGGTGAATTCGTCGTCTTCGTCGGCCCGTCGGGCTGCGGCAAGTCCACGCTGCTGCGGATGATCGCGGGGCTCGAGGACCCGAGCGCCGGCACGATCGAGATCGCGGGCCGCGACGTGACCCACGCCGAACCTGCGGACCGCGGGCTGGCGATGGTGTTCCAGACCTACGCGCTCTACCCGCACATGACGGTGGCCGAGAACATGGCCTTCGGCCTTGAAATGGCGAAGGTGCCCAAGGCCGAGCGGGTCGAGACGGTCCGCAAGGCGGCCGAGATCCTGCAGATCACCGAACTGCTGGATCGCAAGCCGCGCGAGCTGTCGGGTGGCCAGCGCCAGCGGGTGGCCATCGGCCGCGCCATCGTGCGCGACCCGGTGCTGTTCCTCTTCGACGAACCGCTGTCGAACCTCGACGCCGAACTGCGCGTGCAGATGCGGCTCGAGATCGCGCGCCTGCATGCCGGGCTGAGCGCCACGATGATCTACGTCACCCACGACCAGACCGAAGCGATGACCATGGCCGACCGGATCGTCGTGCTGCGCAAGGGGGTGATCGAACAGGTCGGCCGCCCGACCGAGCTCTACTCCGACCCGGACAACATCTTCGTCGCAGGATTCATCGGCAGCCCGCGTATGAACTTCCTGCCCGCGACGATCACCGGGCGCGGCCCCGCCGGTGGGGCGCTGGTCGACGTGCCCCGGCTGGGGATCACCGGGCTCGAGGTGCCGCTGCGCGACGCGGGTTCGGCGGTGCAAGGCGCGGTCACCCTCGGCCTGCGGCCCGAGGATTTCGATGCTCCCGACGGCGCGGGCCGGGGCGTCACCCTGACCGCCCAGGTGGTCGAGAACCTTGGCGGCACCGCCTACCTCTACACCGACGCCGGTCGCGACACCGCCATTGTGGCCGAAGTGCCGCGCCGCGCCCTGCCTTCCCCCGGCGACAGTGTCGATTTCGGCATCCGGGGCGCCGACTGCTTCCTCTTCGGCGGCGACGGGAAGCGGCTCTGATGCGGGTGCTGATCTGCCACGACACCGCGACGGCGGCCTGCCGAACGGCGGACATCCTCTGCGACGCGGTCGCGGCCCGCCACGGCGCGGTCCTCGGCCTTGCCACCGGCGGCACGATGGAGCCGGTCTATGCCCTGCTGCGCGACCGCCTGGCGGCCGGGACGCTGGACCTGTCGGGCACGACCACCTTCAACCTCGACGAATACGTCGGGCTTGCCGGGGACCACCCGCAGAGCTACCGCGCGACGATGAACCGCCTCCTGTTCGACGCGGCCGACCTGCGGCGCAGCCGGACCCACCTGCCCGACGGCGCCGCATCCGATCCGGCCACCGAAGCGCGACGCTACGACGCCGCCATCGCCGCGGCGGGCGGGATCGACCTGCAGCTGCTGGGCATCGGTGGAAACGGGCACATCGGCTTCAACGAACCGACCTCGAGCCTCGGGTCGCGCACGCGGGTCAAGACGCTGACCGCCGAGACGCGCGCCGCCAACGCCCGTTTCTTCGGCCCGGAGGAAGAGGCGCCGCGGTACGCGATCACCATGGGCATCGCCACCATCCTCGAAAGCCGGTCCTGCGTCCTGCTGGCCACCGGGCCCGGCAAGGCCGCAGCCGTCGCCGCCGCGATCGAGGGGCCAGTGTCCGCCGCCTGCCCCGCCTCGGCCCTGCAACTGCACCCGAGCGCGACGATGATCCTCGACCCCGAGGCCGCCGCCGACCTGCGCCTGCGCGACTACTACGAGACGGTGCATCCCGGCGGCGGGGAGGCCCCGCTGTGACGGTCCGGCTGATCCACGCGGAAACGCTCTACGACGGCACCGGCGCGCCCGCGCGCCGGAACTGCCTGATCGAGGTCGCGGCGGGCCGGATCCGCGACATCTCCCCCGCCCCGGCCGTCGTGCCGCGCGGGGCGCTGGCTGTCGAGGTTGCCGCGCCGGGCTTCATCGACCTGCAGATCAACGGCGCCGCGGACGTGCAGTTCAACGACGCGCCGACGGACGATGCGGTCGAACGGATCGTCGCGGGGGCGCGGCAGGGCGGGGCCGCGCATATCCTGCCCACCTTCATCACCGCCGAGGACGACGCCTGGCACGCCGCGATCGATGCCGTGCACCTCGCCCGGCAGCGCGCCATGCCAGGCGTGCTTGGCCTGCACCTCGAGGGGCCGTTCATCTCTCCCCGCCGGCCGGGCATTCACCCGGCCAATGCCATCCGTCGCATGACCGAGGCCGACCTGCGGCGGCTCGAGGGCGCGGGCATCCCCCTCCTCCTCACGCTTGCGCCGGAGGAACAGCCGGATGGCGCCATTCGGCGGCTGGCCCAAGGCGGCGTACGCGTCTTCGCCGGCCACAGCGCCGCGACCGCAGAGCAGATCGACCGCGCGGTGGACGAGGGGCTGGTCGGCATCACCCACCTCTGGAACGCGATGCCACCGCCGCAGGGCCGTGCACCCGGGATCGTGACCCGCACACTGACGCACCCGTCCCTGTGCGCCGGGATCATCGCCGACGGCCACCACGTCGATCCGCTGAACCTGCAACTGGCCGCGCGGATGATGCCGGACCGCCTGTTCCTCGTCACCGACGCCATGCGCACCTTTGCCGGAACCGACCCCGGCTTCGACCTGATGGGCACGCCCGTCCGGCTGGAAGAGGGCCGCCTGACCGGGCCGGACGGCACGCTGGCCGGGGCGCACCTCGGGCTCGACAGCGCGGTGCGGACGATGATCCATTCCGCCGGCACCACGCCCGAGGCGGCGGTGCGCATGGCCTCGGCCACGCCGGCGCGGGTGATGGGGCTGGGTGATCAGCTGGGGCTGCTCGCGCCGGGCTACCGCGCCAGCCTCACGTTCCTCGACGCGGCGTGGCAGGCAACCGGGGGGCTGGTCGACGGCTTGGCCTGGTGACGGCAGGGCGTCGCCGGTCGCGACCGATCCCGCAGCACGGAGCGAGATGAAGGCGGTGGCAAGGTCCGCGGGGGCTCATGCCCGGGCCAGCCTCTGGAAATCCGCATGCGCCGCGGCGTTCCAGGCCCGGTCGCGGCCCCAGCGATCCGCGCGCGGGCTGAGCGTTTCGCACGCTACCGGCACCACGGCGCCGAGGTCGGTGAACGCCACGCCGCCCCGGTCGCTGACCCGGGCCAACGGGCCGGGGGCCGCGGCCTCGGGATCGCCCTCGACATGGCGGAACTCGGCGATGGCACCGAAAGACCCCATCGACCAGCCGGTTTCGGGTGCGTCCAGCGCGGTTCGGATGACGTCGGACAGGTCAGGCATGGCGCGACGCTCGTCTCATGGCCTGCCATTCGCGGGCCCCGGACAGGACGGCGTCATGACACGCCCGGCCGATCGCCTCGCCGATCTCGGTGTGCAATCCGGCGTACTCCGCTGGACCGCGTGGGGCTGCGACGGCCAGGCAGTCGGTGCCCGTCCCCGTCGCCCAGCCGGTCAGCAGGTCGTGGCGCGCCTCGATCACGGCGGCCGTGCGGGCCTGCGCCGCGATGGTGATCGCCTCGATCATCGCGGTGTCGGTCAGGCCCCGGTCGAGGCGTACCGCCACGTTGATCGTGCCCCAATCCTGTTGGCTGCGGTCCAGCCGGGTGCCGACACGCTCGGCGTTCGACAGGCCGACGGTCGCCACCGCCATGGCCCGCGTGTCGCCGCAGGTCGCCTCGCAGGCGACGTAGGTGGCGATCTGGCGCGAGGTCAGGAAACAGACCGCGTCCGCCGCCTGCCGGGCCGCAAGCTCCTGCGCGAGCCAGTCGCGCGCGTCGAGCTCTTCTGGCAGGTCGGCATTGCGCACCTCGCGCCAGAGGATGCGGCGGGCGGTCACCATGCCGGGGCGGTGCGGGGCAAAGCTCAGCACCTGCATCTCCTCGCCGAGGTCGAAATCGAGCCAGGGCTGGGCCAGCGTCACGCTCACCGGATCACCCTCAGCGGCTGGAACACCGAACCGTCGGGCGTTTCGGCGTGGAAGGCCGAGATGTGGAAGGCCTGCGCCAGCAGGTCGTCGGTCAGCACCGCGGCGGGCGGGCCGTCGGCCATCACCCCGCCCCCGGCCACCACCACGACACGGGTGCAGTGCCGCGCGGCAAGACCGAGGTCGTGCAGCGACATCAGCACCCCGTGGCCGTCGCGGGCGAGGCCGGCAAAGACCTCCATCGTCGCGATCTGGTGCGAGGGGTCGAGGCCCGCGGTGGGTTCGTCCGCCATCAGAAGCGGCGTCTCCTGCGCCAGCGCCCGGGCGATCAGGGTGCGGGCCTGCTCCCCGCCCGAGAGCCGTGTCGCGGTGCGGTGCCGCAACGGCTCAAGCCCCATGCGGGCGATGGCGGCGTCCACGGCCGCGCGGTCCGCGGGCCCTGCCTTGCGGCCATGCGGCAGCCGGCCGAGGCTGACCAAAGTCTCGACCGTCACGGGCCAGGCAATCTCGCGCGCCTGCGGCATCCAGGCGGCGGCACGGGCACGGGCATCGGGTGAGAGCGCGGCGAGCGAACTGTGGCCGTCGACCTCTTCGATCAGGCCGAGCGCCCCGCGCATCAGGGTCGTCTTGCCCGCCCCGTTGGGACCGATCAGTCCGACGAACTCGCCCGCCCCCACGTCCAGCGACACGGCCTGCAGGACCGGACGGCCCCGAAGGGTGACCGAGAGATGGCGCAGTTCAAGCAGGCTCATGCCCGTTCCCTCCGCGTTTTCCACACGAGGTGCAGGAAGAACGGTGCCCCGACCAGCGCCGTCACCACGCCCAGCTTCAGGTCGCGCCCCGGCAGGATCAGCCGTACCGCCACGTCCGAGGCCAGCAGCATCGCCGCCCCGCCAAGCGCCGAGGCCAGCAGCAACGCGCCGGGCCGCCCGCCGGTGAAGGGGCGCAGGATGTGCGGGATGACGAGGCCGACAAAGCCGATGGCCCCCGCCACCGCCGTGCCCGCGCCGACGACGCAGGCAGTGGCGATCACAACGCCCCATTGCAGGTGACGCAGGTTGATCCCCATCGAGGCCGCCGCATCCTCGCCCAGCGTCAGCGCGTCGAGGCCGCGGCCCAGCGTGGCGAAGATCGCCCAGCCCATGGCCATGAAGGGCAGCGCCAGCCAGACATGCAGCATCGAGCGGTCGGCGAGCGAACCCATCATCCAGAACACGATCTCGTTCGCGGCAAAGGGGTTGGGCGAGAGGTTCAGCACCAGCGAGGTCAGCGCGCCCGCCATCGCGGAAATCGCGATGCCCGCAAGGATCAGCGTCAGCGATCCGCCGCGCGGCCCGGCCATCGCCAGCAGGATCACCACCGCCACCAGCGCCCCGGCCAGCGCCGCCACCGGCAGGGCCAGGACATATGCCGCCGACAACCCGGTCTGGATCGCGATCACGGCGCCAAGCGCAGCGGAGCCCGAGACGCCGATCAGCCCCGGTTCGGCCAGCGGGTTGCGCAGGTAGCCCTGCATCGCCGCCCCTGCGAGGCCCAGGGAGGCGCCGATCATCACCGCCAGCAGCATCCGCGGCAGCCGGATTTCCCGCATCACCAGCGTCAGCGGCCCCTCGTCACCGCCGAAGAGCGCGCGCAGGCTGTCCATCATCCCGACATCCGCCGGTCCGATGCAGAGAGAGGCAAGGCAAAGCACCGCCACCAGCACCCCGAGAACTGTGTAGAGGGTCTTCATTCCGTCTCCATCGCGCGGCGGACATCGCGCATCTCCTCGACCGCGCGCAGGACATGCGGCGTGCCGCAGATCCAGTCGCGATCGGTCAGCACGGCGCCGACAGACTTCTCGCGCAGCGCGCGGACGACCGGGTGGTCGAGGATCTCCTCGGACCGGGAGGCACCGGGATAGGGCTTGCCCGAGATCACCGCGTCAGGGTCGGACAGCGCCAGCACCTCGAGCGGCATCACCCCGCCCATCGGGAACCCGGCCTCGGTCGCGATATTGTCGAAACCGGCGGTGGCGATGATCTCGCCCGCCAGTGTCTTGTCGCCCGAGGTATAGCCATTGGCATAGTAGAGCGCCGCGCGCGGGCGGTGCGCAACATCGTCCTGCAGCGCGGCCAGCCGCGTCTCGAAATCCCGAACCACCTCTTCGGCCGCCTCTTCACGGCCAAGCGCCACGCCGACTTCGCGGATGCGATCGGGAATGTCCGACAGCCCGTAGGCGGGTTCGAGCACCGCGACCGGCACGCCGAGCCGACGCAGCATGTCCACCGTTGCGCGGTTCGAAAAACTGCCGGTGATGACGAGGTCGGGCTGCATCAGCCAGATCTCCTCGGCCATGCCGTGATTGATCGTGTAGTTCCCTGCCTGATCGGCCATCGCCGAACCGCGCGGATCGGTGGACAGGTGGCCGACCGACAGCAGCTGACCGGGTGCCGCCAGCATCATGGCCAGCTGATCGGTGCAGAGGTTCATCGACACGACCCTCTGCGGCCGCTCGGGCGCCGTGTCCGACCGAACCTCCCCGCTCACCGCGACGGACCGGCCGTGACCCTGCCCGGCAACGGCGCCGGGCAGGGTCATCGACAGGGCCAGAAACGGACCGAGGATGTGCCGGTTCAGGACCACGTGCGGATCACCACTGCGAACTGACGCCGATATAGGCCGTCCGCCCACGCGAGGCATAGCCCCAGACGTCGTAGTACTCCTCGTCGAAGAGGTTTTCGACCCGCGCGGTCACCCGCAGCGCATCGCTGACCTGGTAGCCTGCGGCGACGTCCACGACCCAGTAGTCCGGCAGTTCGGCGGTGGCGTAGCTGCCGAAATACTGGCTGTCGAAGGTCCCCGCGACGTACCGCGCGTCGGCGCTGAAGGTGGCGCGGTCGGCCAGGGCGTTCAGGCTCGCGCCAAGACGCAGCTCGTGCCGGGGGCGGCGCACCTCGACCGAGCCATCCGGGTTGGTGGCGTCGAGGTAGGTGTAGCTGAGGCGCAATGTCAGGTCGTCGGTGGCCTCGAACCGGCCTTCGACCTCGACCCCCTGACGGTCGCTGTCACCGTCCTGGTTGATGTACGAGTACTCGCCCGGAGCCACGAGGACCGAGGTGATCTCGTCCACCAAGGTTTCGTTGAAGTAGGTCACGTCGACCGTGCCGCGGCCCTGCATGACCGGAAACTCCAGCCCGATGTCGAAGGAGCGGTTGCGCTCGGGCTTGAGGTCGGGGTTGCCGGTGTAGGTCGTGGCATATGGCGGCGTGCCATAGGTCACGTCGGCGAAAAGCTCGAAGTAGCTGGGGTTCACCACCCCGGTGCCCGCCGAGGCATGCAGTCGGATGCCGTTGTCGAAGCTGTAGGAGGCGGCGGCGTTCCAGGTGACCGCATCCTCGAAGACCGAGTTGTCGTCGTAGCGAACGCCAAGCTGCAGATCGAGCGCGTCCATCAGCGTCGCGCGGTACTCGGCCGCGAAGGAGACGGTGTCGCGGGTGTAGTCGGGGCTGGAGGAGGAGCTGTCCTCTTCACGCTCGACCATCGCGGTGATGCTGTGGTTGCCCTGGTCGACCGGCCCGTCGATCCCGTATGTCATCCGCAGCTTGACAGCCTGGCTGTCGGTCTCGGTCGGCGCGCCGCCGTCGTAACTCTGGTCGAGGTCGGTGCGCTCGAAGCTCAGGCGGCTCACGATCCGGCCGTCGGGCGTTTCGTACTCCGCCCAGACCTGCGCCGTCTGTTCGTCGCGGTCGCTGTAGGGCAGCGGATCGTCGACGACGTACTCGTCCGCGGTGGTGGCCACGTAGCTGGTGCTGTCGAACTCGTAGGTCTCTTCCGAGCGACGGAAGGTGAAGCCGAGCGTCAGGCCATCCGCGACCTCGTAATCGCCGGCCAGCTGCAGGGTCCAGCGGTCGATGCCATCCTTCTCGCCGTCCGAGCCGGAGTAGTCCCAGCCCTCGTCATCGCGCCGGGCCAGGCCCAGAGAGATGCCGCCGCGTGCATCGCGGTAGGACAGGTTGCCCGCCACGGCCCAGCCGGCGCCGTATTCGACGCTGCCGCCATAGCGGAAACCCTCTTCACCCTTCTTGGTGATGATGTTGATCACCCCGGCCGAGGCGTTGGAGCCGTAGTAGACCGACTGCGGCCCACGCAGCACCTCGATCCGCTCGATGTTGGCAGTTTCGAGCCCAGTGAGGATGTATTCCCCGTCGCCGCCCGCGGCCTCGACGCCGTCGATCAGGATCAGCGTGTGGCTGCCCTCGCCGCCGCGGATGCGAACCTGGGTGTAGCTGGCGCCCGCGCCGTTGACCGCGATGCCCGGCACCGCGCGCAGCGCCTGCTGCACGGTGACGAGTCCACGTTCCTCGATGTCCCGCGCGGTGATCACGCTGACCGAGCGGCCGTAGCGTTCGGCCAGGATCGGCGTCAGGCCGCCCGACACGATGATCGGGTCGAGCGTGAAGCTCTCCTGCGCTGCCGCTGCGTTGGCGATGGTCGATAGGGCCGTGCTGACGGCCAGTAGGTGTCTCTTCATTCTGTCCCCTTCCCTGCGACCCGCGGGCGCATGGCTGTTGTGCTGCCGGTGGAAGGAGGTCCCGCCGCCGGCCAAAGTTGCCACCGCGACGGAAAGGTCCGTTGCCTCGCACGCGCCCCGCATGCGGACTGGGTGATCGGCCTCGGCAGGTCTCCTGACTCGCGGGTCGATGCTTGGCCGGGTCTTCCCATCCCCGTCGGGGACAGTGACATGGTCCGGCTTCGCTCTCCGCCTACAGTTGCGGGGGCAGTCGCGGACTGGGCCGAAGCCGTCACCGCGTTCCCTATTCACCGGGCAAACGCCCGGACCGAAGCAGCGGCAGACTATGCGCACACCGAGGCAGGCTCAAGGCGAATCGAGATCGCGCCCCGCCTCTCTGCGCCGGACACTGGCCCCCACGCGCCGCGGCCGATAGACCGGGGCCGTCAGCCCCGGAGGTCCCATGCGCCGCTTCCCGCCCGAACGCATCGTCTGCCTGACCGAAGAGACGGTCGAGACGCTCTACCTCCTCGGGCAAGAGCACCGCATCGTCGGTGTCTCTGGCTACGCGGTTCGACCGAAACGCGTCCGGCAGGAGAAGCCGCGCGTTTCGGCCTTCACCTCGGCCGACATTCCCAAGATCATGGCGCTCGACCCGGACCTCGTGCTCACCTTCTCAGACCTGCAGGCCGACATCGCGGCGGCCCTGTTGCGCGAGGGGGTTAGCGTCATCGGCACCAACCAGCGCGACATCGCGGGGATCCTCGCCATGATCCGCATGCTGGGCGCGTTGACCGGACGCGCAGAGGCGGCGGAGCGGCTGGCCGCAGGCTTCGAGGCAAGGCTGACCGAGGTCGCGCTGCGCGCCGAGGGAAGGACCCGGCCCGTGGTCTATTTCGAGGAATGGGACGCGCCGATGATCTCGGGCATCCGCTGGGTGTCGGAACTGGTCACGATCGCCGGCGGGCAGGAGGCGTTCCCCGACCTCGCGCTGCAACAGGGCGCGAAAGACCGGATCGTCACCTCCGAACAGGTGATCGCCGCGCGGCCCGACATCATCCTCGCGTCGTGGTGCGGCAAGAAGGTCCGGCCCGAAAAGATCGCCGCCCGCCCCGGCTGGCATGAGCTCCCCGCAGTGCGCGATGGCCGCATCACCGAAATCAAGTCACCCATCATCCTGCAGCCCGGCCCCGCGGCCCTGACCGACGGGCTCGACGCGATCCTCGCCGCGTTGGCCTAGGGCAAGCGGGCGGGTGCGGTTGCCGCGCCGCCCCGAGGCCGCCCCGGTCGCCATCCCCTCTCGATCAGACCTCGACCTCGACCGCGCCGATCGGGTGCGAACAGCAGGCCAGGATGTAACCCTCGGCGATGTCGTCGTCCGAGATCCCGCCGTTGTGGACCATGTGCACCTCTCCGCTGGTCTTGCGGATCTTGCAGGTGCCGCAGAGCCCGAAGGTGCAGCCCGAGGGGATGTTGAGCCCCGAGCTGCGCGCCACCGCCAGCACCGTGTCGGTCTCGGCGCAGGTTGCTGTGACGCCGGACCGGGCAAACGTGACCTCGGCCTTTTCGCCGGCCTCGGGCACCGTGTCGTCGATCTCGGGCAGGTCCTCGGCCTTTTCAGCCGGAGCCTGGAAGCTTTCCTGGTGGTAGCGCTCCATGTCGAAGCCCATGCCCTGCAGCGCCTCTCGCACCGCCAGCATGAAGGGTTCCGGCCCGCAGCAGAACACCTCGCGTTCCAGGTAGTCGGGCGCCATCAGGCCCAGCATCAGCTGGTTGAGCTGGCCCTGGTAGCCGGTCCAGGGCGCGAAGCGGTCCGGTGCCTCGACCACCCACTTGAGGTCGATCCCGGGCACGCGCGACGCCATGTGCTCCAGCCGCTCGCGAAAGATGATCTCGGACGGGCGGCGGGCACAGTTGATGAAGACCACGTCCGGCTCGGTCCCGAGGTCGAACATGAAGGTCGTCATCGCCATCATCGGGGTGATGCCCGACCCGGCCGAGACAAAGAGGTACTTCTTGGCCGGATGCACCATGTGCGAGAAGAGGCCCGCAGGCCCCACCGCCTTGAGCCGCACGCCGGGCGCAAGGTTGTCGAGCATCCAGCGCGTGCCGATGCTGTCCGCCTGCGCCTTTGCGGTGATCGAGATCGAGCGCGGCCGCGACGGCGAGGACGAGATCGTGTAGGTCCGGTAGACCGTGCCGCCGGGCGCCGGGATCTCGAGCGTCAGGAACTGCCCCGGCTGGTAGTGGAACAGCGCGTCCGACGGCGCGCGGAAGGTGAAGGTGGCGACGTTGGGCGTCTCGGGGATGACCGAGACGCATTCCAGCATCTCAGAGCCGTCCCAGACCGATTGCGCCGCAAAGGGGCCGAGGTCGTTCATCGGCTCACTCCGCCGCCATCCGCACCGGCTCGAGCCGGTTCGACAGCGTCGCGCAGTACCATTCGATGAAGGCCATCACGCCGGTCTCATGGATCGGCGAATAGGGCCCGGGCTCGTAGGCGGGCGAGTTGATGCCGCGCTGGTTGTCCTCGACCACCTGCCGGTCCTCGTCGTTGGTGTCGATCCAGACCTCGGTCAGCCGCTTCAGGTCGTAATCCACGCCCTCGACCGCGTCCTTGTTCACCAGCCACTTGGTGGTGACTTCGGTCGTGGTCGGCGTCAGCGGCGTGACCCGGAAGACGATGGAATGATCCGGCAAGAAGTGGTTCCAGGTCGTGGGGTAGTGGTACTTGAGCAGCGTGCCGGCGGTGTCGTCCTTGACCCGGCCCAGCCACTTGGTGACCGCCGGCTGCAGGTCCATGGTAAAGCTCTTGGCGCCCGGCAGCAGCGGCATCCGCGCGAGGCGGTACTGGTAGTCGCCCGAGACGCGGAAGACCGACGGATAGCCCTGCGCCTCGAGCCGGTCGAAATGCGCCTGCAGGTGCGGCGGGGTCTCGCCCTCCTCGATCCCGGTGACGACGGGATCGTCGGTGAAGGACCGGCAGAGACCGGGGTGGTTGCCGCCGCAGTGATAGCATTCGCGGTTGTTTTCCCAGACCAGCTTCCAGTTGCCGTTCTCGACGATCGAGGTCGAATGCGCGACCTTGGCGTTCGTCAGGTCGTGCACCTCGAGGTAGGGGCGAGCCAGAGCGGCGAAGGCTTCGAAATCGGGCGCCTCGTCGGCCAGGCAGATGTAGATCAGCCCGGCCAGTTCGCGGCAGTGGATCGGCTTCAGCCCGTGCTTCGAGGCGTCGAAATCCGATCCCATCTCGCGCGCCCAGAGCAGGCGGCCGTCCAGTTCGTAGGTCCACTGGTGGTAGGGGCAGACCAGCTTGGGCGACACGCCCTTGGCCTTGTTGCAGATCACCGATCCGCGGTGGCGGCAGGAATTGTGGAAGGCGCGGATCACGCCATCGGCCCCGCGCACCAGGATGATGCCGTAGGCGCCGACCTGGTGGGTCACGTAGCTGCCTGTCTTCTCAAGCTCGCAGGCAGGGATCGCGAACAGCCAGTCGCGGTGAAAGATGGTCTCCATATCCGTCCGGAACACCTCGGGGTCGGTGTAGAACGGCTGTTCCAGGGCATGGCCCGGCCGACGCCGTGCGAGCAGCTCGCTGATCTGTTGGGTCATTTCCTGGCCTCCTGCCGCACGCGCGGTCTGGCTGGGCGGGGAGGCGAATGCGCACAGACAAGGCCGCAGGCCATGGAGGAGCCGCGCGCCAATGCTGCGCCATGCCCGCCACCCGCGGTTCGACGTCTGCACAAGGCTGGTTTCCGGACTTGTCCGTGCCCTTGCGGGCCGGGGCGCAACGCCTTCCCGGACTCCTCCTGCCCAGTGGCGTGTGTCGCGTCCCTTGACGGATTTACCGTTGCGGGGGCAGTGCCGGCGTCTCACCGGCTTCCCAATTCTCGGGCCGAAGCCCGCACCTTGCCCCCTCTAGATACGGGCGCAGGCATCGGATCGATAAGCGATTTGCGACCACGGCCCGTCTGAAAGAGACACCATGGCGAATTTCGATCATTCGCCGGGCACGCGCCGCCGCGCCAGCCGTCGGACCAAGGCGCCTGTCACCTCTCCGACCTCAAGCGACCACCACGCTGCCGCGCACGCACCTTCCAAGTCGATCACGGCATCCGGTGGCCAAGGTTCTCGCGGATCAGGATCTCGATCCGGATTTCCTCCTGCGAGGCGAGCGGTTCCCGCCCGTCGCAGCGCGCCCTGAGAACGCGGATGGTGCTGCGCACGAGGTGGCCGGGATTCTGCGCGATCACCGCGTCCAGCCCGCCCGTCCTCAGCATCTTCTCGTTGAAGGCCGTCCGTTCGTGCGCGATCACCTGGCGCCCTGCGAGGTGGCCGTTCGCCTCCATCGCCTCGAGCGCGATCCGCGTCTCGGAACTCAGCACGTAGATGCCGGTGATGTCGTCGTAGCTGGCAAAGGAATTGCCGAGGATCCGGCGCGTCCGTTCGGGATCGCCGTGGGTCTCCAGCGACGGCAGCGCCTCGAGCATCGGGTAGTCCCTGGCCAGCACCGCATCGAACCCCTGCCGCCGCTCGACGTTGTCGCGGGCGGTCATCGTGTCGGCGATCACCAGGACGCGCCCAGGGTGGCCCGAACAGAACTTGCCGATCAGCCGCCCGGCCACCGCGCCGGCCGCGTTGTTGTCCACGCCGACGAAATCGAACTGCGGCGCGCCGGGTTGCCCGGCGACGAACTGCACCACCTTCACGCCGCGTTCGATCAGCCGCAGCGTCGCGTCGCGGACCTGCGGCGCCTCGGGCGCCATGATCGCGACCCCGTCCGCGTCCTTCGGTCCGACCGAGCCGAGCAGCTCCGCGATCTGGTGCGGATCGTCGCTGAGCACCCGGCGGAACCGGACATCGACATGGTCCGCTGCAAAGGCGGCGCGGGCCTCCTCGATCCGTCCGACGATGCTTTCGAGGAACTCGTCGCCCGCCATGGGCAGCAGGAAATCGATCCTGTAGCGGCGGCTGCGCGCCAGGTTCGCGGCCGAGAGGTTGCGTTCGAATCCAAGGACGGCAATCGCCTCGTTCACCGCCTTGACGGTTTCCTTGCGCACCCCCGGGCGGCCGTTCAGGACCCGGTCCACCGTCGCCAGGCTGACACCGGCAGCTTTCGCTAAGTCTTTGGTTGTAGGACGCATTTTCTCTACTTGACCACTCCGCCGAGGCGCAGGTCGGCCCCCTTTTCTCCCGGTTTTCGTTCGGGATTGCAATGCCAAATGAGGTACGTGCCTCAGAAATCAATTGCCATGAGGCACGTGCCTCACGTAGCGTCATCCGTACCAGCGAGTCGCTGCAGGGAGGCCGCGACCGCACATGGGAGGAGTTCACATGAAGACGCGCATAGGATTATTGCCTGCGGCTGCCGGCGCCCTGATCGCGGTCGGCCAGACCGCCGCCGCCGACGACCTCACACTCTGCTGGGCCGCCTGGGACCCGGCCAATGCCCTGGTCGAACTGTCGAAGGATTTCGAGGCCCAGTCCGGCCACAAGATGTCCTTCGAATTCGTGCCCTGGCCCAACTTCGCAGACCGGATGCTGAACGAGCTCAACTCGGGCGGGCAGCTCTGCGACCTGATGATCGGTGACAGCCAGTGGATCGGGGAATCCGCGGAGTCGGGCCATTACATCAAGCTCAACGACTTCTTCGAAGCCGAGGGCATCACGATGGACGACTTCATCCCCGCCACCGTGGTGGGCTATGCCGAATGGCCGAAGAACAGCCCGAACTACTGGGCGCTTCCGGCATTCGGCGACGTGGTCGGCTGGACCTACCGCAAGGACTGGTTCGAGCGGCCCGAGCTGCAGGCCGAGTTCAAGGAGAAGTACGGCCGCGACCTGGACGTGCCCGCAACGCTGGCCGAGCTCAAGGACATCGCCGAGTTCTTCCAGGGCCGCGACATCGACGGCAAGACGGTCTACGGCGCCGCGATATATACCGAGCGCGGATCCGAGGGCATCACCATGGGCGTGACCAACGCGCTCTACAACTACGGCTTCCTCTACGACAATCCCGACAAGCCCTACGAGCTGGACGGCTTTGTCAATTCGCCGGGCGCGGTCGAGGGGCTGGAGTTCTACAAGGCGCTCTACGACTGCTGCGTGCCGCCGGGATCGTCGGACTGGTACATGTCCGAGAACATCGACGCCTACAAATCCGGGCAGGTGGCGCTGCAGATGAACTTTGCCTTCATCTGGCCGGGGGTCGAGGCCGATCCCAACGTCGGCGGCGGCAAGTCCGGCTATTTCCCGAACCCCGAGGGCCCGGGCGGGCATTTCGCCCAGCTCGGCGGGCAGGGCATCTCGGTCGTGTCCTATTCCGACAGCCAGGACGCGGCGCTGGAATACATCAAGTGGTTCGCCCAGCCCGAGATCCAGGCGAAATGGTGGGAACTCGGCGGCTACTCGGCGCTCAAGGCCGTGGTCGAGGACCCGGGTTTCGCCACCAGCCAGCCATATGCCCAGACCTTCCTCGACAGCATGGCGATCGTGAAGGACTTCTGGGCCGAGCCGTCCTATGCCTCGCTGCTGCTGGCGATGCAGGACCGGGTGCATGACTACGTGATCGCCGGCAACGGCACCGCGCAGGAGGCGCTCGATGCCCTTGTCGACGACTGGACCGAGATCTTCCAGGACGACGGCAAGATCTGAGGACCCGGCGCACCAGATGCGCCGGACCCAAGATGCGCGGAGCGGCCTGCTCCCGGTCGCTCCGCGCCCATCACAATGAAACCCCGACGAGGCACCATGTCGAATAGTGCGATCGAGCGCGCGGCGGCCGCCACGCCACCCGGTGTGGCCAGACGGGTCCGGGGACTCTCGGACCGGGCCATCGCCTGGATCTTCGTGGCCCCGTCGATCTTCCTGTTGCTGGCGGTGAACATCTTCCCGCTGATCTGGACGATCCGTCTGAGCTTCACCAACTTCCGCGTGAACCGCCCCAATGCCGAGGTCGAATGGGTCGGCCTGCAGAACTACCGCCGCATCCTCACCGACGAGGATATCTGGCTGACGATGCAGGCGACCGCGCATTTCCTGATCTGGACGCTGGTCCTGCAGGTGCTGATCGGCTTCACGCTGGCCTGGCTCATCAACCGCAAGTTCCGGGGCGACAACTTCTGGACCACGGTGATCGTGCTGCCGATGATGCTGTCGCCGGCCGTGGTGGGGAACTTCTGGACCTTCCTCTACCAGCCGCAGATCGGGCTCTTCAATTACGTGGTGGGGTTCCTGTCCGGGGCCGACCCGTCGAGCTTCTCGATGATCGGGCAGGTGAACCTCGCGCCCTGGGCCATCATCATCGTCGATACCTGGATGTGGACACCCTTCGTCATGCTGATCTGCCTCGCCGGGCTGCGGTCGATCCCGACGTCGATCTACGAGGCGGCGGAATGTGACCGCGCCTCGCCCTGGCGGCAGTTCTGGACGATCACGGTCCCGATGGTACTGCCGTTCCTGATGCTGGCGGTGCTGTTCCGGGGCATCGAGAACTTCAAGATGTTCGACCTCGTGGTCCAGCTGACCGGCGGCGGGCCGGGATCGACCACGGAACTCACCTCGATCAACCTCAAGCGCGAGGCGTTCGAGAAATGGCGGACGGGCTATGCCTCGGCCTACGCGATCATCCTCTTCGTGACGGTCTTCGGCCTCGCCTCGATCTACGTGAAGGCACTGAACAAGGTGAAGGAACGATGAGCGATTTCTCCGTCACCGCCGCATCGCGCCCGCAGAAATGGATCGCCGGGGTTCTCGTCGCGACCTACGCGATCATCACCCTGCTGCCGCTCCTCTGGATCATCGCCACCGGCTTCAAGTCGCCCGCCGATGCCATCGCCTATCCGCCCAAGCTGGTGTTCGATCCGACGCTCGAGGGCTACGTGAACCTCTTCACCACGCGGACCCGGCAGACGGCGGACTACCTGGCCGCCAACCCGCCGCAAGGCTGGGCCGAGGAGCTGGTGCGCAAGTACGACATGGTGATCGTCGGCCCCTCGCGCTTTGGCGAGCGGTTCATGAACTCGATGATCATCGGCTTCGCCTCGACCTTCCTGTCGGTCTTCCTCGGCACGCTCGCGGCTTACGCCTTCTCACGCTTCCGGGTGCCGCTGAAGGACGACCTGATGTTCTTCATCCTCTCGACCCGGATGATGCCGCCGATCGCCATCGCGATCCCGATCTTCCTGATGTTCCGGAAACTCGGCCTTTCCGACACCCATGCGGGCATGATCATGCTCTACACCGCCGTGAACCTCTCGCTCGCGGTCTGGCTGCTCAAGGGCTTCATCGACGAGATCCCGCGCGAATACGAGGAGGCCGCGCTGATCGACGGCTACACCCGCTTCCAGGCCTTCACCAAGGTGGTGCTGCCGCAGGCCGCGACGGGCATCGCCTCGACCGCCATCTTCTGCCTGATCTTTGCCTGGAACGAATATGCCTTCGCGGTGCTGCTGACGAGCGGAACCGCCCAGACCGCGCCGCCCTTCATCCCGACGATCATCGGCGTCGGCGGGCAGGACTGGCCCGCCGTCGCCGCCGGGGCCACGATCTTCCTGCTGCCGGTCGTCGTCTTCACCATCCTCCTGCGCAAGCACCTGCTGCGGGGCATCACATTCGGAGCCGTCCGAAAATGAGCAACTTCCTCTCCGGCCTCCTCCGCCTTCGCCGCGGTCCATGGGAAATGGTCGCGACCGTCCTGATCGGCCTCGGCGTGGTGATGATGATGCAGCCCTACGTGATGGCGCTCTTCACCTGGTCGTTCCTCGTCACCCTCACCGGGACGGTGATGTTCATCATCGTCTCGCATTTCCCGGAGTAGCCATGGCCCAGATCCGGATCGAGAACCTGCGCAAGGACTTCGGCGACTTCACCGCGGTGAAGGCCTCGAGCTTCACCATCGAGGATGGCGAGTTCTTCATGCTGCTCGGCCCCTCGGGCTGCGGCAAGACCACCACGCTCAGGATGATGGCGGGGCTGGAACTGCCGACGAGCGGCGAGATCTACATCGACGGAGAGGAAGTTGGCGGCCTCAGGGCAAGGGATCGCGACATCGCCTTCGTGTTCCAGATGTTCGCGCTCTACCCGCACATGAACGTCCGCAGGAACATCGGCTATCCCCTGCGCAGCCAGGGCCTCTCCCGCGCCGCCACCAACGCCAAGGTCGAAGAGATCGCCCGCCTCCTCGACATCACCGCGATCCTCGATAAGCCCGTCGGGGGCCTTTCGGGCGGCGACCGGCAGCGCGTCGCCCTCGGCCGTGCCATCGTGCGCGAGCCCAAGGCGTTCTTCATGGACGAACCGCTCGGCGCACTCGATGCCGAGTTCCGCGAGCACATGGCCGAGGAACTCCGCGCCCTGCACGACCGGATGGGGGCGACCACGGTCTATGTCACCCACGACCAGCTCGAAGCGATGCAGATGGGGGACAAGATCGTGGTGATGAACCACGGCGTGGTGGAACAGTTCGGCGTGCCGCAGGATCTTTACGACTGGCCGGCCACCCGCTTTGTCGCGGGGTTCTTGGGTTCGCCCCCGATGAACGTGCTGCAATTCGACGGACAGGTCGCACCGGGCGTCTCGGAGATCGCCCTGAACGGAACCATGGTCGAGGTCCCCGAAACGCGCGAGGGTGTGTCCGGCCCGCTCGGCCTCGGCGTCCGGCCCGAGCATGTGCACCTCGACCCCGAGGCCGGCTACCGGGCGAAGGTGGTGGCGGTCGAATACCTCGGCACCACCCAGATCGTGACCCTCGCAACGGCCCATGGCGAGGTGAAGGCGCGCATCCCTTCGGCCCAGAAGGTTGCCGAAGGCAGCACCACCGGCCTCCGCTTCGATCCTCGCAAGATCACGCTCTTCGACGCGACCAGCGCCCGCGCCCTGCGCTCGGCCGGCAACGAGAAGGTGCTGCGCCATGGCTGAGGTCACCCTGCACAACATCACCAAGCGGTTCGGCACCACCACCGCGCTCGACGATGTCTCGATGACCGTTCCGGACGGCAGCTTTGTCGTCCTTCTCGGTCCCACGGGCGCGGGCAAGACCACGACGCTGCGCCTGATCTCGGGCCTCGACGCGCCCGATGCGGGCGACATCACCATCGGCGGCCGCCCGGTCACCAACCTGACCCCGGCGCAGAGAAACGTCGCGATGGTGTTCCAGCAGTACTCCCTCTACCCGCATATGACGGTCCGCGAGAACCTGGCCTTCCCGCTGAAATCGCCGCTGTTGAACACCCCGCCGGACGAGATCGCCCGCCGCACGGGCAGGGTCGCCGAGATGCTCCAGATCTCCCACAAGCTCGACAACCGCGCCACCGCGCTCTCGGGCGGAGAGATGCAGCGCGTCTCGATCGGCCGGGCGCTGGTGCGCGACCCGCAGGTCTTCCTGATGGACGAGCCGCTCAGTTCGCTCGACGCCAAGCTGCGCGCCGACCTGCGCGTGGAACTCAAGGCGATCCAGTCCGAGGCCCGCGCGACATTCCTCTACGTGACCCACGACCAGGTCGAGGCGATGACCATGGCCACCCATGTCGGCGTCCTGGAGAACGGTCGCCTGGTCCAGTTCGGCACCCCGCGCGAGGTCTACGAGAACCCTGTCAGCCTGCACGCCGCCGGCCGGCTCGGCCTGCCCGGATCAACATCCTGCCCGCCGACACCTTCGGCCCCGCGCCCGCGGGCGCCGAGTGGATCGGCCTTCGCCCCGAGCAGATCCACCAGGGCGAAGGGGCGGAAAGCACCGTCACCCGGGTCGAACGCCTCGGCGACCAGACGCGGTTGCACCTGCGGTTCCGGAACCAGGACCTCGTGACCGTGACCGACGCGCACACCGAGCTGCGGGCCGGCCAGACGCTCAAGATCCGCCCCGAGAACCCCTATTACTTCGACGCCCAGGGCGCCCGCACACAGTGATGGAGACGACGATGAGCCTGTTCATCAACGCCAAGGAAGACATCGTGAACCAGGCCGTGGACGGGCTGATCGCCTGTTCCGGCGGCCGCCTCGCACGGCTCGACGGCTACCCCCACATCCGCGCGGTGATCCGCACCGACTGGGACCGCTCCAAGGTGGCGCTGGTCTCGGGCGGGGGTCCGGCCACGAACCCTCGCACGCGGGTTTCCTCGGCGCCGGCATGCTGACCGCGGCGATCTGCGGCGACATCTTCGCCTCGCCCTCGGTCGACGCGGTCCTTGCCGGCATCCTGGCCGTGACCGGGCCCGCCGGATGCCTTCTGATCGTCAAGAACTACACCGGGGACCGGCTGAATTTCGGCCTGGCCGCGGAACGCGCGCGGGCCTTCGGCCTGAGCGTCAACATGGTGATCGTGGACGACGACGTCGCCCTGCCCGACCTGCCGCAGGCGCGGGGCGTCGCGGGGACGCTCTTTGTCCACAAGATCGCAGGCGCCACCGCCGAGGCGGGCGGAGACCTCGCCGCCGTCACCGCCGCGGCCGAGCGGGCGGTGGCCCGCATCCGCTCCATCGGCACCTCGCTGTCGACCTGCTCCATCCCCGGCGCCCCGCGCGAGGACCGGATCCCCGAAGGCAAGGCCGAACTGGGCCTCGGCATCCACGGCGAGGCGGGCGTCGAACAGGTCGATTACATCGACGCCAGGACCGCCGTCGCCATGATGGCCGAGAAGCTCGCCGCGACGATGGAGCCGGGGCGGACGCACGTCGCCCTCCTGAACAACCTCGGCGCGGCCTCGGTGCTGGAGATGCAGGTGCTGGCCCACGACCTTGCGCAGTCGGCCATCGGCCAGGATCTGGGCCACGTCATCGGGCCCGCCGCCCTGATGACCTCACTCGACATGCACGGCTTCTCGATCTCGGTGTTTCCGGCCGACGCGCACGAGCTCGCCGCGCTGCAAGCCCCGGTCCCGATCCCGGCGTGGCCCGGCGTGAACGCCATCGTGCCGGTCGATGTCCGCGACCTCCCCGACGGGCTCCGCCCGATCCGGCCGCTGCCGTCGGATCACCCGGCGACGCGCGATTTCCTGACCCGCTGCTGCGAGATCCTCATCGCGGCCGAACGCGACCTGAACGCCCTCGACGCGCGCACCGGCGACGGCGACACCGGCACCACGCTCGCCACCGCCGCCCGTGCTCTGGTCAAGGCGATGGACGACCTGCCCCTGGCCGATCACACGCAGCTCTACCGCGCGATCGGACAGGAACTGAGCCAGACGATGGGCGGCTCCTCCGGCGTGCTGCTCGCGATCTTCTTTGCCGCCGCCGGCGATGCCGCCTCGAGCGGGATGCCGATGCGCGAGGCGCTCAGGATCGGGCTGGAGCGCATGCAGGAGGTCGGCGGCGCGCAGCTTGGCGACCGGACGATGGTGGACGCCCTGCATCCGGCCCTGCAGGAGCTTGCGGACGGAGAACTCGGCGCCGCGGCCCGTGCCGCCCGCGAGGGCGCCAACCGAACGGCGGACATGCTGGTCGCCAAGGCCGGCCGCGCCGCCTACATCAACCCCGACCAGCTCCGCGGCCAGGTCGATCCCGGCGCCGAAGCGGTCGCGCGCCTGTTCGAGCACCTCTCGGCGTGAGCCTGCGGGGATGTGGTGCCCCAAAGGCCGCGCCGTCATCCGCGGCCGCAGCGCCCCGCGATCATCCGCGGACCGGGCGGACAGCCCCCTGCCGACGCGCCCCCTCTTGACCGGCAGGACCCCATGACATACTCCTCCACCCTGCCGAGCGGGTATGGTGTAATGGTAGCGCCCTAGCCTTCCAAGCTAGTCGTGCGGGTTCGATTCCCGCTACCCGCTCCAACTTCCCGACAGCTCTCGCGCCATGCCGCACCCCTCGCGGACATTCCTCAGCACCACCCCGCGCGCCCGTTGTCCCGGTGTCTCCCGCCCGCCACCAATCCCGCCTGTATGAGCCCCGTCGCGGCGTCATTCTTGCATCCCGCTGACGTGGCGAGCATTTTGGTCATGTTCCGCAGCGCGGGATAAGAGATCCAGGGGAGGATTGTCATGACATTCATGGGCCGTGCGGACGCACTCAAACTTCAGGAAGAGATGCCCTGGACGGACAGGGATGTCCCCAGGACGCTCTATGCCCTGCTCGACAGGACGGCCGGGCGCTACCCGTCGAACAATGCGGTGAGCTTCCAGCTGGAATCCGGGCCGGACACCCCGGCCGAGACGCTCACCTGGAGCCAGCTGAAGGACAAGGTGGTGCAGACCGCCAACCTGCTACGCTCGCTCGGCATCGGCGAAAGCGACGTCGTGGCCCTGGTCCTGCCAAACTGCACCGAGACCGTGCTTGCCACCATCGGCGGCGCCATCGCGGGGATTGTGAACCCGATCAACCCGCTGCTGGAGCCCGAACAGATCGGCGCCATCCTGCGCGAGACGAACGCCAAGGTCGTCGTCACGCTCAAGAACTTTCCCAAAACCGACATCGCGCAGAAGACGGCCGAGGCGGTGCGCCACGCGCCCAACGTCAAGACCATCCTGACGGTCGACCTGAACCGCTACCTGAGCCCGCCGAAAAGCTGGATCGTGCCCTTCATCCGGCCCAAGGTCCCCGGCAAGCACCACGCCGACGTCAAGGACTTCACCGCCGAGGTCAAGCGCCAGCCGACCACGCTGGCCTTTGCCGACAGCCAGGGCGACCGGGTCGCGGCCTATTTCCACACCGGCGGCACCACCGGCATGCCCAAGGTGGCGCAGCACCGCTATTCCGGCATCATCTACAACGGCTGGATCAGCGACACGCTGCTCTTCACCGAAGACGACAACGTGATGTGCCCGCTGCCGCTGTTCCACGTCTTTGCCTGCCACGTCATCCTGATGGCGGCAGTGACCTCGGGCGCGCATGTCGTGTTCCCGACCCCGGCCGGCTACCGCGGCGACGGCGTCTTCGACAACTTCTGGAAGCTCTGCGAGCGCTGGAAGATCACCTTCATCATCACCGTCCCGACCGCGATCTCGGCCCTGATGCAGCGGCCGGTGAATGCGGACGTCTCGACGGTCAAGACCGCCTTCTCGGGCTCGGCCCCGTTGCCGAAAGAGCTTTTCCACCGCTTCGAACAGGCCGCCGGGATCGAGATCATCGAAGGCTACGGCCTGACAGAGGCGACCTGCCTGGTGTCCTGCAACCCGGTCGACGGCGAGAAGAAGATCGGCTCGGTCGGGGTCGCCTTCCCTTACACGGACGTCAAGATCTTCGACAACACGTCGAAAGAGATGCGCGAATGCGGCACCGACGAGGTCGGCGAGATCTGCGTGGCGAACCCGGGCGTCTATGACGGCAATACCTACACCGAGGACGCCAAGAACCGCGACCTCTACTTCGTCCTGCCGCCCGAGAACCGGTCCTACCTGCGCACCGGCGACCTGGGCCGGATCGACAGCGACGGCTACATCTTCATCACCGGGCGCGCCAAAGACCTGATCATCCGCGGCGGGCACAACATCGACCCGGCCGAGATCGAGGACGCGATGCTCTCGCATCCTGCCGTGGCCTTCGCGGGCGCCATCGGCCAGCCCGATGCCCGGGCCGGCGAACTGCCCTGCGTCTATGTCGAGCTGGTGGCCGGTGCCGAGGTCACGATCGAGGAACTGGACGCCCACGCCAAGCGCCACATCCACGAACGCGCCGCCCATCCCAAGCATGTCGAGATCATGACCGAGCTGCCCAAGACCGCAGTCGGCAAGGTCTTCAAGCCCGACCTGCGCAAGATGGCGATCACCCGGGTCTACGATGCCGCCCTGGCCGAGGCCGGCGTGCCGACCCATGTGGTCGCGGTGGTCGACGACAAGAAACGCGGCCTGACCGCGCAGCTGTCCCGCACGCCCGAGGCGGACGAGGCCGCGGTCGACAGCCTGCTGGGCACCTTCACCCGGCCGTGGGAATGGGCCAAGTAGGCCACGCCACAGCCCCCAGGATCGACCAGACGCCCGGCCCCGCGCCGGGCGTTTCCGTTCCGGCGGCCCGGACCCGCAGGGTCCGGCGCTATGCATCGAAATTATGCAAAATGGTTGGCTGACACAATTAAACGCCCGTTTTCAACCGGGGGTTAGCGGGGTTCACACCCGCTGCCCGATTTTGCCCAAACTTCGCCCCGGTTCGCCGAAAGAAGCATGCGTAACGAATTTATTTACGAGTACCAGTTCATGCTCTCTGTCCTCTCCTGCATCACCGTCGATCACGACCTCGGACTGGTCCTGCTGGCGGCCGTACTCTGCGCCTTCGGCAGCTGGGTGACCTCCCGGCTCTACCACCACGCGCAGGGCCGGTCGCCGCGGCAGGCACTGGCCTGGCTGCTGTGGACCGGCGTCACCGCGGGCGTGTCGATCTGGAGCACGCATTTCGTCGCCATGCTGGGCTTTCGTCCAGATGTCCCGGTCAGCTTCGACCTCGGGCTGACCTTCACCTCGATGGTGATCGCGGTCCTCGGCAGCTCGATCGGCATCGTCATGTCCGCCACGCTCAGGACCCGGTACGCGCCCTACATCGGCGGCGCGGTGCTGGGCCTCGCGATCTCGGCCATGCACTACGCGGGCATGATCGCCTACCGGGTGCAGGGCTTCATCTTCTGGGACCGCGGCTACCTGGTCGCCTCGATCCTCCTCGCCGTCACGCTGTCGGCCGCCGCGATGCACTTTGCGCACCAGCCCCGGCGCTGGAACCGCGAAACCATGGCGGGCGTCCTCACCCTGGCCATCGTCAGCCTGCACTTCACCGGCATGACCGCCTTCAACGTCGCGCCGCAGGTCGTCTCCGGCGACTACATCAACCCCGAGGCGCTGCGCGTTCTGGCCCTGGCCATCGCCGGGACTGCCGCGCTGGTCGTCGTCGGCGGGTTCTTCAGCTACGTGATCGAAAGCCGGTCGCGCCGCGAAAGCATCGCCGAGCTGATCGAGGCGCGGAACGCCGCCGAGGCCGCGAGCCTGGCGAAGTCGGAATTCATGAGCGTCCTCAGCCACGAACTGCGGACGCCGCTGACCATCGTGCTGGGCTATGCCGACATGCTGTCGTCGCTGCGCCGGTCGCACCTGTCCGGGCGGGATGCGGACGCCCCCGTCGCCGGCCCCGATTTCGACGAGATCGGCACCCAGGCCGAAACCTACGGCAGCCGCATCCAGACCGCCGGAAGCCACCTGCTGACGCTGATCAACGACATCCTGGACTACACCAGCATGGAACTCAGCGACCTGACCCTGACGAAGTCCACCTTCTCGTTCCGCGACATGCTGATCGAGGCGCGGCAACAGTTCACCGCCATGGCCGAAGAGAACGGCGTCACCGTCACCGTGGCCTGCGACGACCTGCACGTCACCGCCGACCGCGCCCGCTGCCTGCAGATCGTCATCAACCTGGTCGGCAACGCGATGAAGTTCGCCAACTCGCCCGAAGTCGTGCTGCGCGCCTGGCGTGACGGCGACGGCATCGTGCTCGCGGTCGAGGATCGCGGCCTCGGCATCGCGGCCGAACACCTCGAACGCATCTTCCAGGCGTTCCAGCAGATCGAGACCGCCGACCACCGCTCGCGCGGGGGACCGGCCTGGGCCTCGCGATCTGCAAGAAGCTCTCGATCGCGCATGGCGGCGACATCTCCGTCTACAGCACGCCGGGCCTCGGCACGACCTTCACCGTCACCCTGCCCGACAGCATCGCGGACCGCCCCGCCCCCCGGCTGGCCACCGCGGCCTGACGCCCCCCGACCGGCACCGCTTGAAGCCCTCGGTCCCGCGGCCAGGCCGGGGCACCTTGCATCACGCATCGAATCGTAATATCAAAAGTTACATGAAACGGGACAGCCGCCTCTCCTCCGTCCTTCATGCGCTGCTGCACATGGCCGAACACGACGGGCCGATGACCTCCGAGGTTCTGGCCCAGTGCATGTCGACCAACCCGGTCGTCGTGCGCCGCACCATGGGTCTCCTGCGCAACCAGGGCCTCGTCAGCTCCACCCCCGGCCATGCCGGGGGCTGGCGGATCGCGGTCGACCTGAACACGGTCACCCTCCGCCAGCTGCACGAGGCGCTTGGCGAACCGGCGATCTTCGCCATCGGCAACCGGAACGAGACGCCGGATTGCCTGGTCGAACAGTCGGTCAACGCCGCCCTCGACGGCGCCTTCGCCGAGGCCGAGGCCCTGCTGCTGGACCGTTTCGCCCACGTGACCCTCGCCGATCTGGCGGCCGACTTCTCGCGCCGCGCCGGGATGCGACGACATAAGGACTGACAAAATGACCCATGACGTGATCGTCATCGGGGGCAGCTACGCCGGAATGGCCGCCGCCCTGCAGCTTCTCCGTGCGCGCCGCAAGGTGCTGGTGATCGACGAGGGGCTGCGCCGCAACCGCTTTGCCAGCCACAGCAACGGCTTCCTCACCCAGGACGGCAACGACCCCGCCGCCATCGCCGCCGCCGCCCGCGCCCAGCTTGCGGCCTACCCGGCCCTGACGTGGATCGACGCCCGCGCCGAAAGCGCCACCGGCGAAAGGGACGCCTTCACCGTCACCGACGCCACCGGAGCCGTGCGCCGGGGCCGCCGCCTCCTCTTCGCCGTCGGGGTCAGTGACACCCTCCCCGCCGTCGAGGGCCTGGCCGACCGCTGGGGGCAGAGCGTCTTTCACTGCCCCTACTGTCACGGCTACGAGCTCGGCGGCGGCCCCATCGGCGTCATCGCCGCCAGCCCCATGTCGCTGCACCAGGCGCAGTTCCTGCCGGAATGGGGGCCGACGACCTTCTTTCCCAACGACGTCCTGCCGCTCGACGCAGCGGCCCGGGCCGACCTTGCCGCGCGCGGCACCACGGTCGAGGACCGCGCCATCGCCCGCATCCGCGACCACGCCACGGTCGAATTGACCGACGGCACCGCCCTGCCCTTCGCCGGCCTCTTCACAGCGCCGCGCTGCACCCCCGCCTCGCCCCTCGCCGAAACCCTCGGCTGCGCGACCGAGGAGACGCCGTTCGGCATCCAGATCGCCCGCGACGGGATGAAGGAAACCACCGTCCCCGGCGCCTTTGCCTGCGGCGACGCGGCCTCGGTGCCGCATTCCGTCTCGCTCGCCGTCGGGGACGGGGCGATGGCCGGGGCGATGGTCCACCGCTCGCTGGTGTTCTGAGCCCGACACATACGTGGCGGCAGGGCGAAGTGCCGCCACGTCCAAACGCCCACACGAAGCTTTGCCTTGCGGCAACGCACCTTCCGGGTTTCACTGGCGGCAGCCCCCGCGCGCGGGGCATTGCAGGAAGGGAGGCCAGCAATGAAAGACGCCGCCAGCCGCGACGCGCTCGATGAAAGCCGCGAAGCCGCCTACAGCACGCCGCTCGACCAGTTCACCGCCGCCCAGGCCGACCGCTTTGCCGACGACACGATGTGGCCCTGGTTCCAGCGCCTGCGCGAGGAAGCGCCGGTGCACTGGTGCGAGACCGGCGCCTATGAGCCGCACTGGTCGATCACCCGCTACGAGGACATCATGGCGATCGACACCGATCACCGCCGGTTCTCCTCGGCGAGCGGGATCGTGCTGCAGACACCCGAGAGCCGCGCCCATTCGATCCAGCGCGGAACCGACGGCGCGGGCTTCATCACCATGGACAACCCGCAGCACAACCAGCAGCGCAAGCAGGTCGCCCCGGCCTTCACGCCGCCGAGCCTCGACAAGCTGAAGGTGCTGTTGCGCGAACGCGCCGCGAACCTCCTCGACACGCTTCCGGTGGGCGAAACCTTCGACTGGGTCGACCTGGTGTCCAAGGAATACACTGCCATGACCCTGGCGACGCTCTTCGACTTCCCGTTCGAGGACCGGCGCAAGCTGACCTACTGGTCCGACATCATCACCAACACCCCCGGCTTCGGCCCGGTGACCGACTGGGACCAGAAGTTCTACACCACGATGGAGTGTTTCACCGCCTTCGACGAGCTGCTGGCCGAACGCAAGGCCAAGCCGCCCAGCTTCGACCTGATCTCGATGCTCGCCCATGGCGAAGGCACCCGCGACATGCCGAAGAGCGAATACCACGGCAACGTCGTCCTGCTGATCGTCGGCGGCAACGACACCACCCGCAACACGCTCTCGGGCTCGGTCTACGCGCTGAACAAGCACCCCGACCAGTACGACCGCCTGCGCGCCGACCCCTCGCTGATCCCGGCCATGGTGTCCGAAACCATCCGCTGGCAGACCCCGCTCGCCCACATGGCGCGCGTGGCGCTCGAGGATGTCGAGATGCACGGCCAGACCATCCGCAAGGGCGACCGTGTCATCATGTGGTATGTCTCGGGCAACCGCGACGAGACCCGGATCGACGACCCCGACAACTACGTGATCGGCCGCGACATCAAGAAGGCGCACCTGTCGTTCGGCTTCGGCATCCACCGCTGCCTCGGCAACCGCGTGGCCGAGCTGCAGCTGACGATCCTGTGGGAAGAGATCCTGAAACGCTTCCCGGTGATCGAACTGGTCGAGGAGCCGACGCGCACCCACTCGGTCTTCGTCAAGGGCTACGAGACCCTGCCGGTCCGCATCCCGGCGCGGAACTGACCGCTCAGGCCGGTGTCCGCGGCGCGGGCTCCGGCATCTCGAAACAGGCGGCAAAGCGCTCCAGCACCGACACGTCGCCATCGATCTGCAGCCCCTGCAGCCGCGCCGCGGCGACCGGCATCTTGCCGTAGAGAATCCCCAGGAACACGTTCTGGTCCCCCGCGATCCGCACGTCCGCCGCCGCGGGCCGGCCGGGATCGACGGTGATCCGCCCGTCCGCGACCCGCACGGTGTAGTCGGTCCAGTTCATGTGCAGACCCAGCACCGCCTCGACGCCCCCCGCGAGGTCCGGCCGGAACATCGAGCCGAGGCTCAGCATCGCCGCGTTCGGCGACAGCGGCCAGCCCATCGTCAGCAGCGGCGACCGCGCCGCCCATCGGCCCAGCACCTCGAACACCGGCTCCAGGTCCCGCCCCCAGTCGCTCAGCGCGTAGAGCCGCGCCTTCTGCGGCGGCGGCGTCTCGCGCCGCACGACGACGCCCGCATCCTCGAGGTCCGCCAGCCGCTGGGTCAGCACGTTGGTCGCGATCCCCGGCAGGTCGGCCTTGAGGTCGGTGAACCGCTTGGGGCCGAACATCAGCTCCCGGATCACCAGCAGGGCCCATCGTTCCCCCACGATATCCAGCGATTGCGCAAAGGCGCAGCCATCCTCGTACCTGCGTTTCCCGGCCATGTCCCGCCTGTCAGTTGCAAATTAAAAACTCTTACTTGTTTTTTACAACCTTCGACGCAATCCTGCAACCATCGACTCAAGGAGATTCCCATGACCACCGCCTACCAGCAGATGATTTTCCTCAATATTCCCGTCACCGACCTGCCCCGGTCGCGCGCCTTCTACGCCGCCCTCGGCTTCACCTTCGACGACCGGTTCTGCGACGACACCGCCGCCTGCGTCGTGGTGTCGGACACGATCACGCTGATGCTCCTGACGCACGAGAAGTTCGCCTCCTTCTCGCCGCGCCCGATCGCCGACCCGGCGACCACCGCCCAGCACCTGATCTGCCTCAGCCGCGACAGCGCCGCCGCCGTCGATACGATCATGGACAAGGCCGTGACCGCCGGTGGCATCGACAACGACAAGGTGATCGAGATGGGCGACTACATGTACGGCCGCAGCTTCTCGGACCCGGACGGCCACGTGTTCGAAATGATGTGGATGGACGTCGACAAGGCGATGGCCGACTGGGGGCAGCAGGCCGAGACCGCCTGACCCGTCCCTTCATCTTGCCGGGAAAACTCCCGCCGGAGGCCACGAAGGGCCCGGGCTCGATGCCCGGGCCCTTTGTCGTCCGCCCGGCGCACCCCGTTGCGGCAACCCCCACGACCCGCTAGGAACCGCCCGCAACCACGGCGGAGCTCCAGCCCATGACCCATGACGCGATCATCCTCGGTGCCGGCGGCGCCGGCCTGATGGCGGCGGCGGTGGCCGGACAGGCAGGCGCGAAGGTGCTCGTGCTCGACCACGCCGACCGGCCCGGCAAGAAAATCCTGATCTCGGGCGGCGGGCGCTGCAACTTCACCAACCTCGGCGTGGAACCGCAGTGCTTCCTCTCCGACAACCCGCATTTCGCCAAGTCCGCGCTCAGCCGCTACACCCAGTGGGATTTCCTGGCCCTGGTCGAGAAACACGGCATCGCCTGGCACGAAAAGACGCTGGGCCAGCTCTTCTGCGACGACTCGGCCCGCCAGATCGTGCGCATGCTGCTCGACGAATGCGCGAAGGGCGGCGTCGACATCCGCCTCTCCGCCCGGCTGGGCGAGATCACCCATGCCGACGGGCGCTTCCATGTCGCCGGCCACTCGGCCCCGCAGCTGGTGATCGCCACCGGCGGGCCCTCGATCCCCAAGATGGGGGCCAGCGGCGTGGCCTACGACATTGCCCGCCAGTTCGGTCTGAACGTCATTGCGCCCCGCCCCGCGCTGGTGCCCTTCACCCTCGGCGCGCAGGACAACCTCTTCAAGGAGGTCACCGGCATCGCCACCCCCGCCACCGCCCGCGTGAATGGCGCCAGCTTCGACGAGGCGGTGCTTTTCACCCACAAGGGCCTGTCGGGCCCCGCGATCCTGCAGGTCTCGTCCTACTGGCATCCGGGCGACGCGGTTTCGCTCGATATCCTGCCCCGGGCCGCCGAGCTGCTGCGCGACGCCCGCCGCCGGATGCCGCGCGCGCATCTCAAGGCCGCGCTGGCCGAGCATCTGCCGAACCGGCTGGCCGACGCCCTCGCCACCCGGATCGGCCTCGCGACCGAACTGGGCAATGCCTCCGACGCCACGCTCGACGCGGCCGCCGACACGCTGACCAACCTCACCTTCCGCCCCACCGGAACGGAAGGTTATGCCAAGGCCGAGGTGACGGCGGGCGGCATCGACACCGCCGAACTGTCGTCCAAGACGATGGAGGCGCGCGGCGTCCCGGGCCTCTACGCGATCGGCGAGGCGGTGGATGTCACCGGCTGGCTTGGCGGCTACAATTTCCAATGGGCCTGGTCCTCGGGCGTGGCGGCCGGGCAGGCCATCGCCGCGCGGGCCGGTTGACCGCAGGCCCTTGACGCAGCGCCCGTTCCCGGCCCCGATAGCAGGACCGGATCGAGGGGAGCACCAGTGGACAAGGCATTCGAGGACATCCTGCGCGGGCAGCCCCTGCCCGGCATCAGCACCACCCTGGTCTGGGAGGCGCTGGTCGATATCGGCCCACACGAGGCGCTTGGCCGCGGCCCGCACGGGGAACGCGGCATCATCCCGATCACCGGCGGCGTCTTTCGCGGCGGCCCGGGGCACGAGGACCTCAAGGGCACCATCGTGCCCGGCGGCGCAGACCGGCAGCTCCTGCGCGCGGACGGCGCAAAGGAACTCGACGCGGTCTACGAGATGCGGGTCGAGGACGGCACGCTCCTGTCGCTCCGCAACCGGGTGCTCATCGACGAGACGCGGGATGGCGACCGCTATGCCCTGTCCCGGATCGAGGTGACGGCCCCCGCGGGCCGGTGGGACTGGCTCAGCCGGCGCATCATCCTCGGCACCCTGCAGGCGGCGATGCCCGCACGGCAGGCGGTGGTGATCCGCGGCTGGCTGGCCGACACCGACTAGGCGGCTACTCGGCGGCCAGCGGCAGGTCCGCGCGGCGGCCGATCTCGGTCAGGTCGCAGATGACCGACCGCAGCAGGCAGCGGAAATTGTCGAAGTTCGCGTTCGGGCGCACCTGCTTCTCGTCCATGTAGATCGACCGGTCAATCTCGATCTGGATCGCGTGCTGGCGGCGCGAGGGGCGGCCGTAATGCTGCGTCACGTAGGCCCCGGCGAAGGGCGCGTTGCGGATCACGTGCAACCCGGCGGCGGTGAACGCCTCTTCCACCCGGTCGACGATCGCCCCGTCCGCCGACGCGCCGAAGCGGTCGCCGATCACCACGTCCGGCCGCCGCGCACCGGCGCGGGCGATGCAGTCCACCGCCTCGTGCGGCATGGAATGGCAATCGATCAGAACGACCTCGCCGAACTGCCTGTGGGTGATGTCGAGCAGCGCCTGAAGCGCCGTGTGGTAGGGCCGCCAGCAGCTGTCGATCCGGTCGCGCGCCTGGCCCAGCGGGATCTTGCCGCGGTAGATCGCGCGCCCGTTCGACACCACGCGGGGAATCACCCCCAGCCCGCTGGTGATCCGGGGATTGTGCGAACTGCGGCGCACCCCCTCGATCAGGGCCGGGTCCATCTCGTCGGCAGAGCGATTCAGGTCGACATAGGCCCGCGGCACCCGCGCGGCCAGCAGCGGCGCACCGAAATCCACCGCCGAAGAGAAGAGGTCGTCGACAAAGGCATCCTCGGAAGAGCGGATGGACGAATCATCCAGAACGCTGGCCGCCAGGAATTCCCTCGGGTAATCGCGCCCGCTGTGGGGCGAGGAAAAGACCACGCTCGTGGTCTGTTCATCCGGCGAATCAAGGCGATATGGTCTGTTCGGCATCGGCGATCTCCCCGGGCATGATACGGGCGAATTTCCTGCGCCAAAAGCCCTTGATCCCGGTTTCGACTCCTTTTATAGACCTGCGAACCGGCGCGGAGCATTCCCGCGCCCCTTTTGTTGGGGCGCCAGATCGGATGACCCGGGGGAATGAAACGCGCAGGCCATACGGGCGGTTAGCTCAGCGGTAGAGCACTACGTTGACATCGTAGGGGTCACTGGTTCGATCCCAGTATCGCCCACCATTATTCACCGGTCCCACACCGCGGGGCCAGACGGAAACCCGGGCGCTCGCCGCGCCGCGACAAGAGGAGAAGGCCATGAAGGTCCGCAACTCGCTCCGCTCGCTCAAGAGCCGTCACCGCGATTGCCGCGTCGTGCGCCGCAAGGGCCGCGTCTACGTGATCAACAAGACGCAGCGCCGTTTTAAAGCCCGCCAGGGCTGAGACGACACGCAATCCGTGACCGAAGGGCCGCCCTCTGGGCGGCCTTTTCGTTTGCGCGGCACCGGCTTGCCGGCACCGCACCGGGCCGCGCCTCAGTCGTTGCGATAGCGCAGCAGCCGCACCTCGCCGGTGTCGACCTGCACGGCGTAGGTGCGCGACCGGGTGACCTGACGCCCGGCCCGCGACACAACCGCAGACGCCTCCAGCAAAAGCCATCCGTCCGCATAGACCCGGGGGAACAGCGGCGGGCCATGTTCGTTGCCGAAATCGAACAGGTCGGTGAGGCCGGGAAAGGCTGTCGTCCGCACGAAGACCGAGAATCCGCCGCCCCCCGGCCCGACCGCCCGGATGTCCCCCGGCCGCGAAAACGCGCCGGTCATGATCAGCAGGCCGTCATCGGCATCGTGCAGCAGCGCGGCCGCGTCGTATCCGCCCAGCTCCGTTACCACCGACCAGCCGCCGCTCGGCACATCGACGGCATAGATATGCCCCCGGCCGCCGTAGGTGAGCGCATAGATCACCCCCGCCTCCTCCGCGTAGACGGCGGTGACGGGCAACAGGACGGGCGGCACGTCGTCCGGCGGCGCAAACCGCCGCGTGCCCGAGGCATCCGTCAGGCGCAGCCCGAAGCGGTCGAAGACCACGGCATGGTCCACCTCCCCGCCGCCGCGCTCCAGCCAGTCGCGCAGCGCCTCCGGCAGGTCGTCCGACGGTGAAACCCGCGTCGACAGGTAGTCCCGCGACAACGCGCTGTCGGGCCGTCCGACCCGATCCACCCGCAGCACCGCGTGGGTGAAGCTGTGCAGCCCCCTGAAACTGTGGATGCGCCCGGTGCCCATCCGGTCGGTGACAAGCTCGACCAGCGTGATGAAATCGCGGCCCCAGGGATTGAACACCAGCGGCAGGCCCGGATCCTCCAGCCCCTCCACCCGGATGCCGGACAGCACGACCTCGCTGTCGGCGGGCCCCGGCCCGCTGCGCAGGATGTCCGCGATCACCGTGCCCTCCGTCGCCTCCACCCGCCATCGCAGGACGCCGCCGTCGATCAGCACCAGCTCGACCTCGTGCCCCGGCCGATCCACCAGCACCCGCGCCTCGGGCAGGGCATAGTAGTCCTGCGGCTGCTGCCCGCGACCGACCGCGACGACATGCACCTCGCGCCCGGCCAGTGCCGGGCCGCACAGCCCCAGCCAGAGGACCAGAAAGGATGCCCCGAGAATGCTCCGCACGGGCGATCACCCCCGTCGATACGACACGGTTACAGCGAAATCCTACATCCGGGGCCCGCGGGCGGCATGGCGTCGCCTGTCATCGCCCGCCGGGCACACCCGCGGCGCCGCGCCCGCGTCAGTCGTAGCTGCGCAGGTCCTCGATCACCTTGCCGTCGTTCGGCAGCGATCCGGGCGGCACGATCTCGATCTTGCCCTTCAGCTTCAGCGCATCCACCACCGAGGACGCATAGCGGTCGCCCTCTCCGGTCGGGGCCTCGATCCGGACGATCATCACGTCCATCTCGCCCTCGCGGTCGGCGATCACCCGCGCCTTCGAGATCTCGGCGTGCCGCGCCACCAGCGCCGCCACCTGCTCGGGCCGCACGAACATGCCCTTGATCTTGGTGGTCTGGTCGGCACGGCCCATCCAGCCCTTGATCCGCATGTTGGTCCGCCCGCAGGGCGAGCTGCCCGCCAGCACCGCGCTCAGGTCGCCCGTAGCGAATCGGATCAGCGGGTAGTCCGGGTTCAGCGTGGTCACCACGACCTCGCCGACCTCGCCGGGTTTCACCGGCGTGCCGGTGCCGGGGGTGACGATCTCGACGATCACGCCCTCGTCGACGATCATCCCCTCCATCGCCGGGCTTTCGTAGGCGATGTTGCCAAGGTCGGCCGTCGCATAGGATTGCAGGCAGGAGATGCCACGATCGGCATACTCCTGCCGCAGCGACGGGAACAGGGCACCGCCCCCGACCGCTGCTCTCGTGATCCCCAGCGAAAGCCCCATCTCTTCCGCCTTGTCGAGGATCACCTTGAGATAATCCGGCGTGCCCGCGTAGGCCGTCGTGCCCACGTCATGCGCCGCCTGTGCCTGCAGTTCCGTCTGCCCCGTGCCCGCTGGCAGCACCGTCGCCCCGACCGCCCGCGCGCCGTTCTCAAAGATCATGCCGGCCGGCGTCAGGTGGTAGCCAAAGCAGTTCTGCACGATGTCGCCCTTGCCGATGCCGCAGGCATGCAGGAACCGGCCCATCCGCCACCAGTCATGGCCGTTGCCGCCCGGCTCGTAGATCGGGCCGGGGGACTGGAAGACATGGGCGAACCCGGCCAGCGGCAGGTTGGTCAGACCGCCGAACGGCGGGTGCGCCTTCTGCGCCGCGACCAGGTCGGACTTGCGCAGCACCGGCAGCTCCGCCAGCGCGGCGGGCGAGGTGACCGTGGCCGGGTCGACATCCTTCAGCACGGCAAAGCCCGACAGGCGGCGCGCCTCCTCGATCTGGATCGGCAGGTCGCGGGCGACGGCGGCGGCGCGCTCGTCCGCGCTGCGGGTTTCGGCGGTGTCGAAATAGGTGCTCATCACCCTGCTCCGTGTTGGCGGCGGTGCGCTGCCGCGGCAGTCGCCCGGTCCGATGTCCTTGCGCGCGCGGCCCCCTGTCCGCGCCCTCCCCCGGTCAGCTCAGCCAGCGCTTGCGACGGCGGTAGGACCGCACGTCGCGGAACGACTTGCGGCCCTCGTCACTGACGCCGAGGTAGAATTCCTTCACGTCCGGGTTCTCGCGCAGGTCGGCCGCCGGGCCGTCCATCACCACGCGCCCGCTTTCCAGGATGTATCCGTAATGCGCAAAGCGCAGCGCGACGTTGGTGTTCTGCTCGGCCAGCAGGAAGGTCGCGCCCTCGCTCTCGTTGAGGTCCTTCACGATGTGAAAGATCTCCTCGACCAGCTGCGGGGCCAGGCCCATCGACGGCTCGTCCAGCAGGATCGTCTCGGGGCGCGACATCAGCGCGCGGCCGATCGCCAGCATCTGCTGTTCCCCGCCCGAGGTATAGCCCGCCTGGCTCTTCCGCCGCTCCTTCAGGCGCGGGAAATAGGCATAGACCTTCTCGAGGTCGGCCTCGATCTCGGCCCGGCCGTCGGTGCGGGTGTACGAGCCGGTCATCAGGTTCTCCTCGACCGTCAGGTGCTCGAAGCAGTGACGGCCCTCCATCACCTGGATCACGCCGCGCCGCACAAGGTCGGCCGGGTCGAGGCCATAGATCTCCTCGCCGCGATAGGTGACGTGGCCCTTGGTGACCTCGCCCCGCTCGCTCCGCAGCAGGTTCGAGATCGACTTGAGCGTCGTCGACTTGCCGGCGCCGTTGCCGCCCAGCAGGGCGGTGATGCCGCCCTTGGGCACCGAGAGAGACGCCCTTCAGGACAAGGATAACGTGGTTGTAGATCACTTCGACATTGCTCACCTGCAGCAGCGGCTCACCCAGGTCGGGGGCGGCGGCGGGTGCGGTCGGCGCGATGGTCTGGGCCTCGGTCATCTCGTCCTCGAAATTCTGTCGGGCGCGTGGCCCCGGTGGGATGCCGGGGCCCAGAGGATGGGCCCCGGCGGTTGCTTCAACCAAGCGTCACTCGCACGAACGCGGCTCGATGCCTGCCTCTGCGGCGTAGGCCATCGAATCTTCCTCGATCAGCGGATCGACCACGTCGAAATCGGGTTCGATGTAGTCGGTCAGCACCGTCCAGGTCTTGTCGCCGGCGCTCCACTGCTGCAGCGCGGCCAGCCGCGGCGAAGAGTGGATGGCACAGCTCTGCGACACGGCCGGCGCAAAGCCGCCCAGCCCCAGTTCCTCGAACCGGGCATCGCTCACCTGCAGGTTCTCGAGCGCGTCGCGCATGTCGGACGCGGTGATCGCCGCGTTGCCGGTGGCGTCCTGCGCCTGCTTGATCGCCTCGGCCACCATCGCCGCCGCATATACGCCGCGGTTGTAGCCGACCTCGCCCCACTTGGAGCCGTCACCCGCGTTCTTGCCCGCGTCGATGACGGTGGTCTTGATCTCCTGCAGTGCCGGGAAATCGGTGCCCGCGCCGTGGAAGGTCAGCGACTTGTAGCCATCGGCGCCGTCACCGACGGGGACCACGTCCGCTTCGGACCCGGACCACCAGATGCCGATGAACTTGTCCATCGGGTAGCGGATGTTCGCGGCTTCCTGGATCGCCACCTGGTTCATCACGCCCCAGCCCCACATCAGGACATAGTCGGGCTTCTCGCGGCGGATTTGCAGCCACTGCGATTTCTGCTCCTGGCCCGGGTGGTCGACGGCCAGCGTCACCAGCTCGAAACCGTGTTTCTCGGCCAGCGCCTCGAGCGTGCGGATCGGCTCCTTGCCGTAGGCCGAGTTATGGTAGACCAGCGCGATCTTCTTGCCTTCCAGCGATCCGCCTTCTTCCTCCATCGCGTATTTCACCGCGACCGAGGCGCCGTCCCAGTAGGTGACCGGCAGGTTGAACACCCACTCGAACACCTTGCCGTTCACGGCCGAGGTCCGGCCGTAGGCCACGGACCAGATCGGGATCTGGTCGGCCGAGGCCTTGGGGATCAGCTGGTAGGTGATCCCGGTGGATTGCGGGATGTAGACCAGGGCGCCCTGGCCCTTGGTCTGCTCATAGCACTCCACACCCTTCTCGGTGTTATAGCCGGTCTCGCATTCCAGGACGTTGATCATCTCGCCGCCCACGCCGCCGTCACGCTCGTTGAGCAGCGTCATGTAGTCCGAGAAACCGTCGGCATAGGGAATGCCCGAGGGCGCGTAGGGCCCTGTCCGGTAGTTCAGCGCGGGGATGGTCAGGTCGGCCATCGCGGGCGCCGCCGCCATCACCGCCGCGGCAGCTGCCGCCAGTAGTTTGAATTTCATCGGTATCTTCCTCCCAATTGGTATCGACCGATCTCTTGCCCGGTTCTTTCAACCGCCGCGGGTTCCTCCTCCCACGGTCTCCTCGGCCCCCCCTCAGTGTGGGAAGGGCCAAAGTCTCAGTTTCTCCTTGATGGTGCGCCAGTAGGCGGTCAGCCCGTGCGGCTCCAGCACCAGGAACATCATGATGAGGCCGCCCAGGATCATGATCTCCAGGTGCGCGGCCAGGTCCGTCGCCCAGCCGAAGCCGCCGACCAGCACGTTCTTCAGCAGCACCGGCAGCAGCACGATGAAGGCCGCCCCGGCAAAGCTGCCGAAGATCGACCCGAGCCCGCCGATGATGATCATGAAGAGCACCAGGAACGACTTCTGGATGCCGAACACCTCGCCCACCTCGACCGCGCCGAGGTAGACGCTGAAGAACAGCGCGCCCGCGACACCGACGAAGAAGGACGACACGGCAAAGGCGCTCAGCTTGGCGGCCAGCGGGTTCACCCCGATGATCTCGGCCGCGATGTCCATGTCGCGGATCGCCATCCACTTCCGGCCGACCGAGCCGCGCGTCAGGTTCCGCGCCAGCCAGGCCATGAAGACCACGAAGCTCAGGCATATGAGGTACTTGGCCGGGGCCGAGGCCAGCGGGCCGGTCACCGCGACCCCGAACACCGTGCGTTCCGACGACGAGATCTGGCCCGAGGCCGAGTAGTTGTAGAACCACGGCACCTTGTTGAAGAGCCAGACCAGGAAGAACTGCGCCGCCAGCGTTGCCACCGCGAGGTAGAAGCCCTTGATCCTGAGCGACGGCAGGCCGAACAGCATCCCGACTCCCGCCGTGATGAAGCCCGACAGCAGGATGTGGATCACGATGTTGATGTCGGGAAAGGCCGTCATCAGCTTGTAGCAGGCATAGGCCCCTACCGCCATGAAGCCCCCGGTCCCCAGGCTGACCTGCCCGCAGTACCCGGTCAGGATGTTCAGCCCGAGCGCCGCGATCGCGTAGATCAGGAAGGGCAGCAGCACCGCGCTGGCCCAGTAATCGTTGATCACCAGCGGCACCACCAGGAAGGCGATGGCCAGGATGACGTAGTAGCCCCAGCGATCGATCCGAATCGGGAAGGTCTGGCCGTCATCGGTGTAGGAGGTCTTGAAATCCCCCGCCTCACGGTAAAGCATCAGGCCATCTCCCCTTCGTTCAGTTCTGCCATCGGCCGCACCGGCCGCGGCTGCCCGGTCTCTCCGCCGGTCCGGATCAGCGCCAGCCAGGCCCAGAGGCCAAGCGCGCCGCCAACGGCCGCCAGCAGGGAGGCAATCACCACCTGCCCGGCCTCGGCCTGGTAATCGGCGCTCAGCGCCAGGTAGCCGAAGGCCCAGAAGCCGCCCCAGGCCACCACGTTCAGAATCGCGATCAGCTTGCGCATGGCGGGACCTCCGTCACGCGCCGCCCCAGCGGCCGCTCAGCCAGCGCTCCAGCCCGGCGAACACCCCGGTCGCCAGCAGGAACCAGCCCCCCGTGCGCAGCCAGGCCAGCAGCGCGTTCTCGGTCAAGGCCGACCGGGTCTCCTCCGAAAAGCCGCCGCCAAGTGCGGCCTGCCGGGCCACGCCCACCCCGAGGATGGACGCAAAGGTCATCAGGATGGCCGCGCCCAGGCAGAGGCGCAGGGCCAGCAGGATTGCCTTGCGGGAAAGTGACATGCATCACGCTACACCCTCTCGATGATCTTCTCGCCGAACAGGCCCTGCGGCCGGAAGACGAGGAAGACGAGCGCCAGGACAAAGGCGAACCAGTTCTCGGTCGCGCCGCCGACCATGGGACCGACGAGGAATTCGAAGAGCTTCTCGCCCACCCCGATGATCAGCCCGCCGACGATGGCGCCTGGGATCGAGGTGAAGCCGCCCAGCATCAGCACCGGCAGCGCCTTGAGCGCGATCAGCGAGAGCGAGAACTGCACGCCCGACTTCGACCCCCACATGATCCCCGCGACCAGCGCGACGAAGCCCGCCACCGACCAGACCATGACCCAGATGAAGTTGAGCGAGATGCCCACCGACAGCGCCGCCTGGTGGTCATCCGCCACCGCGCGCATCGCCCGGCCCTGCTTGGTGTACTGCGAGAACGCGATCAGCAGCACCACCAGCGCCACCGCCACGATGGTGGCCGCGATGTCGAGGTTGTCGATGAAGAAGCCGTAGCCGAAGAGGTTGAACGTCACCTCGTCGATCCAGGTGTTCAGCCCCTGCGGCAGCCCGACGTCGAGGTTCTTGATGTCGGACCCCCACATCAGGTCGCCCAGGCCTTCGAGGAAGTAGGCCAGCCCGATCGTCGCCATGAAGAGGATGATCGGCTCCTGGTTCACCAGGTGGCGCATGACAAAGTAGTTCACCGCCCAGGCCAGCGCGACCATGACCACCATCGTCAGGATGATCGCCAGCGCCGCGTTCATGTGCCAGCCAAAATGGTGGATGTCGGTGCCGAAGATCGCGTTGATCAGGTGCGCAAAGGGGATTTGCCCCTCCATGAACCCCACCAGCGTCAGCGCCGCGAACAGCGCCATGACCCCTTGGGCAAAGTTGAAAACCCCGCTCGCCTTGAAGATCAGCACGAAGCCCAGCGCCACCAGCGCATAAAGCACGCCCGCCATGAGGCCGTTCAGCGTGACCTCCATCGCGAAGAGCAGTTGATCAGGCATGTCGCGCCTCCCCCGTGGTCAGGGGCCGCGCGCCTCGCGCCCCGTTCAGATCTCTGCAGGTACCGCCGGCTGGCAGGCGCAATCCGCAAGCAGCTGCACGGCGCGGTTCGACCGCTCGTCCTGCGGCACCGCCTCCAGTGCGGCCCGCGCGGCACGCAGCCCGGCCCAGATGTCCTCCGGCGTGATCTCCGCCGGCGCGTCGCCCCGCTCCGCCCGCGCGGCGAGCACGGCCGTTTTGAAGGCCTCCAGCGTCGCGTCGCGCTCCACGTCCCGCATCCGGTCGATGTCCATCTGCGTGAACGGCGCAAGCTGGCGCACCACCTCGTCCGTCACCGCCTTTTCGCCCAGCAGCGTGGTGAGCGTCCGTCTGGTCCAGTTCTTCCCGGGCATGTCGAGCCTCCAACCCTTGCGTCGGGAAGGTAACTGCCATGCCGGGCCCTTCGGTTCCGGACCGGACCGCGCCTGTGGCGAAGGATTGCCTGTCCGTCATGCGCAGGCCTCCGGAACTTCGCGGCAGGCGCGGTCGGAGACCGCCGGGATGGCCAGCCATCCCCCCGAGGCGGGCAGACGCATATCGAACGCCGCGTCAGTCATGCGACACCCCGAGATAGGCGTCGATGACCTCCTGGTTCGACCGCACCTCGTCCGGGGTGCCGTCGCCGATCTTCTTGCCGTAATCCATCACGACCACCCGGTCGCTCAGGTCCATCACCACGCCCATGTCGTGTTCGATCAGCGCGATGGTCGTCCCGAACTCGTCGTTCACGTCCAGGATGAAGCGGCACATGTCCTCCTTCTCCTCGACGTTCATCCCCGCCATCGGTTCGTCCAGCAGCAGGATCTTCGGCTCCGCCGCCAGCGCGCGCGCCAGTTCGACCCGTTTCTTCAGGCCGTAGGGCAGCCGCGCGACCGGGGTCTTGCGGATGTTCTGGATCTCGAGGAAGTCGATGACCTTCTCGGCCACCTCGCGGTTGGCGACCTCTTCCTTCTGCGCGCCGCCCCACCACATGGCCTGGCCGAAGATGCCGCTCTTCATGTGGTTCAGGCGCCCGGTCATCACGTTGTCGAGCACCGTCATCCCCTCGAAGAGGGCAATGTTCTGGAACGTCCGGGCGATCCCGTCGCGGGCCACCTGGTAGGGCTTCATCGGCGGGCGCTTCTCGCCCTTGTAGATGACCTCGCCCTCCTGCGGCTTGTAGAAGCCCGAGATCACGTTCAGCATCGACGACTTGCCGGCGCCGTTCGGCCCGATGATCGCGCGGATCTCGCCCTCGCGGATGTCGAACGAGATGTCCTTGATCGCCACCACGCCGCCGAAGCGCAGGGTGATGTTCTTCATCTCCATCACCACCGGCCCGATCTTGCGCCCGTCCGCGGTGACGTAGCCGTCCGCCATGTCCTTCATGGTCTCTCCTCCCCCGGCCACGGTCATTCCGCCGCCACCGGCTTGGGCGCACGCACCGGCACCGTCTTCGCGTTGCGCACTTCCAGCGTCGCGGCGATGTGGCCCTTGCGCCCGTCCTCATAGGTCACCTCGGTCCGGGTCGAGATCGACGGCGAGCCGTCGTAGAGCGCGGTGATGATGTCGTGGTACTTCTCTTCGACCGTCCGGCGCCGCACCTTGCGGGTGCGGGTGATCTCTCCGTCGTCGGCATCCAGCTCCTTGTGCAGGATGACAAAGCGGTGGACCTGGCAGCCCGACAGCATCTCGTCCTCGGCCAGGCTCTCGTTCACCTCCTCGACGTGGTGCTGGACCATCTCCATCACCTTGGGATGGCGCGCCAGCTCCTGGTAGGACGAATAGGCGATGTTGTTGCGCTCGGCCCAGTTGCCGACGGCGTTCAGGTCGATGTTGATGAACGCCGTGCATTCCGCCCGCTCGTTGCCGAACACCACGGCCTCGAGGATGTTGGGATAGAACTTCAGCTTGTTCTCGACGTACTTCGGCGCGAACAGCGACCCGTCCGCCATCTTGCCCACGTCCTTGGCGCGGTCGATGATGCGCAGGTGCCCGGTGTCCGGCTCGATGAAGCCGGCGTCGCCGGTGGCGACCCAGCCCTCGGCATCCTTGGTCGAGGCGGTGCTGTCGGCGTTCTTGTAGTAGTACTCGAAGACGCCGGGGCTGCGGTAGAACACCTCCCCGCTCTCCGCGATCTTCAGCTCCACCCCCGGCGAGGCGACGCCCACCGTGTCCGACCGCACCTGCCCGTCGGGCTGCTGGGTGATGAACACCGTCGCCTCGGTCTGGCCGTAGAGCTGTTTCAGGTTGATCTTGAGCGAGCGGTAGAAATCGAAGATCTCGGGCCCGATCGCCTCACCCGCGGTATAGCCCACGCGCACCCGGCTCAGCCCCAGCGAATTCTTCAGCGGCGCATAGACGAAAAAGTCGCCCAGCCAGTACTTGAACCGGTCCCAGGCGCCCACCGTCTTGCCGTCGAGGATGTCGCCCCCGACCTTGCGGGCATGGGCCATGAAGGTGTCGAACAGCCACTTCTTGGTGGCGCCCGCATCCTCCATCCGGATCATCACCTGGGTCAGCTGGTTCTCGAACACCCGCGGCGGGCCGAAGAAGTAGGTCGGGCCGATCTCGCGCAGGTCGGTGATCAGGGTGCCCTCGCTCTCGGGGCAGTTCACGCAGAACCCGGTCCAGTAGGCCTGGCCGATGGAAAAGATGAAATCGCCCACCCAGGCCATCGGCAGGTAGGCGACGATGTCCTCGCCCGGCCCGAGGTGGTCGAAATCGCAGGAATTCTTCGAGGTCTCGATCACGTTCCGGTTCGACAGCACCACGCCCTTGGGCTTGCCGGTCGTGCCCGAGGTATAGAGCATCACGCAGATGTCCTGCGCAGTGATCGCACCCTTGCGGGCGTCCAGTTCCGGCTGGTTCTCCTGTCGCTGCGCGCGCCCGGTGGCCTGCACCTGGGCATACTCGTGCAGCTTGCCATGATCGTATTTCCGCATCCCCCGGGGATCGAGATAGATCATGTGCTCGAACTGGTGCAGGTTCTCCTGGATCTCGATGACCTTGTCGACCTGCTCCTGGTCCTCGGCCACGACAAAGCGCGCGCCGCAATGGTCCAGCACATAGGCCATCTCGTCGCTGGCGCTGTCCTGATAGATCGGCACCGGGATCGCACCCACCATCTGCGCCGCCGGGAACACCCAGTAGAGGTGCGGCCGGTTCGACCCGATGATCGCGATGAAATCCCCCTTCTTGACCCCGAGCGAGATCAGCCCGAGCGCAAAGGCCTCGATCTCCTCGCGGGTTTCGGCCCAGGACCAGCTCTGCCAGATCCCGAATTCCTTCTCGCGATAGGCCGTTTTCGATCCGAACTGCTCTGCGTTGCGATCGAGCAGGGCCGGAATGGACGCGATCGCGCCCCCGTCCACAGACGTCGGTGCCAAGTCTTTTCCTCCCGTAGCCCCGCTCCCCCGGGCGTCGCCTTGACGGCGACTCTTGTCTGACCCTATCCGGGCCATGCGATATTTGTCGCGGGCAAGTTTTTCGCGATGTTGTCCCAATCCTAACGAATTGTAACAGGCCGCGGACCGGCGAACCGACGCCGGCGTATGCAGGGGCAAACGACAGCGCCCGACGTCACGGGGACGCCGGGCGCGATGGAGATTGCAGGCGCCGGGACCGGCCCGGCCGCCGCGATCAGTTGAACGAATAGACCAGCGACACCGCCAGCTTGTTGTCGAACTCCTCGAACCCCGGCTCGGGGTCGGAATGCCATTCGGTCAGCAGCCCGGTGCGCAGCGACAGCTGGTTCGACATCGACACGTTCAGCGCCAGGTCGTTGGTCACGTAATGGTCGCGCTCCGATCCGATCAGCCGAGTGTCATTGGTAAAGTAGACGTCGTCGTTGATCCGGTAGAGGAAATACGACCCGACCGTGTAGGCGAATTCCTCTTCCCGCACCCCGGCGTTCGACTCGGTGATCCGCCAGCCGGGACCGGCCTGCACCCACCACTGGGTCTGCGTATCGTTCAGGATGCGGTACCCCAGCCCCGCGCCCACGAAGTAGTCCTGTTCGTAGCTGTCGAACTCGTCGTAGACCGCGTTGATCTTGCCGAAGAAATACGTCTGCGTCCCGAAATCGCGGGTGTATTCGTAGGTCGCCAGCAGGCTGTTCGACGTGGTGCCGGTGTCGGCCGTCGACAGCTCATAGGACATGACGATCTTGTGCCCGTTGATCCCATCGAAATAGACGAACCGCGCGCCGATCCCCAGGTCCGCCGTCTCGGTGTTGCCGGTGGTCCCGCTGCCGGCCAGCGCGAACGACCCGCTCCAACCCAGGCTGCGCCCCTCGTTGCCGAAATCGTCGATGTCGCGTTCGCGCATGTCCTCGATGTCGTCCTCCAGGTCCTCGACCCGGTCTTCGGCGGGGGTCGAGAACCCCTGGGCACTGGCCGTGGCCACGGACATGGCAAGGATCGGAACGGCTATGATGGCAACTGGCTGGAACCGCATGGCAGTCAAACTCCCTTGAGTGTATTTGGCTGAAATTGTCCCGGTAAACCGGGCTTCAAAGGCCGGGCGGACCGCAGAGGGGCGGGCCTCCTCACGAGGTAACGAAGGGGCACACGACGGCGCAGACCACCCGGCCCCACGACCGTAGAATCTGCGTTTTCCTAACGTCAACTCACCTTTTGATTGTGTTCCCTTATCGGCGGAATGTCCCTCATCGGCGCCGGGCGCGGACCCTCTTGTGCGGCGGGCCGCGACGGACCAACATGCACGGCCTGACCACCCCGCGACCAGCCCGAGGCCCTTCCCGCGTGACCCGACCCGCAACGCTCAGCATGACCCTTGCCGGTCTCAACCTGATCCAGCAGGCCCTGTCGATCTACGACGACGACCTGCGGCTGGTGCTCTGCAACGCGCGCTTCCGCGAGATGTTCGACCTGCCCGCGCATCTGACCACGCCCGGATCGACCTTCGAGGACACCATCCGCTTTCTCGTCGAACGCGGCGAATACGGCCAGCTGACGGACATCGACGCGGCCATACGCGAACGTGTGGAACAGGCGCTGACCTTCCAGCCGCACTACCTCGAACGGCGCCGCGCCAACGGGCGCATGATCTCGGTCGAGGGGGCGCCCCTGCCCGAAGGCGGCTGGGTCACGGTCTACACCGACATCACCGACATCAAGTACCAGGAACAGCTGCTGCGCACCCGCTCGCAGGAACTCCACGCCGAGCTTCTGACCCGGGCCGAGGAACTGGCCGCCGCCAACCGCGAGCTGCAGGCGACCAACGCGGCCCTGGCCGAGGCCAAGCGCGAACTGACCGAGATGGAGGCGCGCATCCGGCTGACGACCGAGATGATGCCGGCCCACATCGCCCACCTCGGCCCCGACCGGCGCTACACCTATTCCAACCGCCGCCTCTCGACGATCATGCCGGGGCGGCCGTCCAACATCGTCGGGCTCCACATCGCCGACGTGCTGGGGACGCAGGCGCACAACGCGGTGAAACCCTACCTCGACGCCGCGCTGCAGGGCCGCGCCTCGACCTTCACCTTCACTGACGAAACCTCCTCGCGCCGGGTCCGGGTGGCGCTGACGCCCGACCGCAAGGACGGCACCTACATCCTCTCGACGGACGTGACCGAAGAGGAACAGACCCGCTCCGCCCTCGCCCAGACCCGTCGCCGCTCGATCGCGGCGCAGGTCACCTCGGGCATGGCGCACGACTTCTCGAACCTGCTGACCATCATCCTCGGGATGCAGGCCCGGCTGGCCGCCATGCCCCTGCCCGACGACGCGACCCGCCTCGTCGCCACCACCCAGGCCGCGGCCCGGCGCGGCGGCGACCTGCTGAACCGGATCGCCGAGATGACATCGGGCCCCGAACACAGCCCCGCCGCCACCGATGTCGCCGCCTTCCTGCAGGATTTCCGCACCCTCGCGCAGGCCGCCATGCCCGACCGAACCGAGCTCAGCGTCACCGACGAAACCGCCGGCGCGCGCCTCATGCTCGACCGCGGCATGCTGCAGGATTCGCTCCTCAACCTCGTGCTGAACGCCCGCGATTCCGCCGGCCCCGGCGGCCGCGTCACGCTCCGCGCCCGCACCGTCAAATCCACCTGGCTCGAGATCACCGTCGAGGACAACGGCCCCGGCTTTTCCGACGCCGCTCTGAAACAGGCCTTCGACCCGTTCTTCACCACGAAGGGCGGCGAGGGCTCGGGCCTCGGCCTCGCGATGGTCTACAACGCCACCAAGCTCGCCGGCGGCCAGGTCCGTGCCGCCAACACCCCCGGCGGCGCCCGCGTCACCCTTCGCCTGCCCCTGCGCGAGGCGCCCCGCCCGGTCGATCCCGGCCTCGTCCTCCTGGTCGAGGACAGCGCCGACCTGCGCCGCTCGATCCGCGACATGCTGCGCGACGGCGGCCATTCCGTGATCGAGGCGACCACCGCCGAAGAGGCCGCCACCCTCGCCGCCGCCGTGCCCGGCATCACGCTGATCCTGTCGGACATCACGCTGGAAGGCGCCGACACCGGGCTCGACCTGCTCGACCGACTCCCGCCCGGCGCGCCGCCGTGCTACCTGATGACCTCGCTCCGCCCCGACCACCCCCTGCACGCCGCCGCCGTGGCCCGCGTGCCGGTGCTCAGAAAACCCTTTGGCGCCAAGGCTCTCGCCGCCTTCCTGCGCGGAGAGGACGCCGCATGACCGCCCCCCTCATCACCATCCTCGACGACGAGCCCGAGATCCGGCACATGCTGACCGAGGCGCTCGAGGAATCCGGTTTCCGCACCATGGGCTTCTCCCGCGCGACCGAATTCGAGGCCGCGCTGAAATCGCACACGCCCGACCTCTGCCTCGTCGACCTCTCCCTGCCCGACCGCGACGGCCTGACGCTGGTCCACCGCCTCGCCCTCGAACAGGGCGCGACGGTCATCATCATCTCGGGCCGCGCGCAGGTGCAGGACCGGGTCACCGGGCTCGAGCTCGGCGCCGACGACTACATCATCAAGCCCTTCGACCCGTCCGAGGTCGTGGCCCGCGTCCGCGCCCGACTGCGCCGCGACCGGACCACCGCGAACGCCGGCACCACCGCCCGCTTCGCCGGCTGGACCGCACATTTCGACCGCTTCGCGCTCGAGGACGACACCGGCACCGAAACCCCGTTCTCGCATGCCGAGGGCGAGGTCCTGCGCCTCTTCCTCGAACGCCCGAAACGCCTGATCTCGCGCGCGATGATGCAGGAAACCCTGGGCGGGGCGGCGGGCGAAAGCTTTGACCGGGCAATGGACGTCCGGATCTCGCGCCTGCGCCAGAAACTGCGCGAGGATCCCAAGAACCCGCGCCTGATCAAGACGATCTACGGCGCCGGCTACATCTTCCTCGGCGATGTCGAATGGGGCTGAGCCCCGCACACCTCCAAGCGAATTATTAACAATTTCGGCACAATTTTTACGTGTATTTTGCCGCCCCGCGTGCTGAGATGTGGCTCCGATTTCAAGCCACATTTTCCAGCCATCCCCGAGGCGACCCATGCGTATTTTCCACCTCGACCGTCGCCTGCACGCGACCCCGGTCCTCAGCCGCGCCCAGGCGGACGAGATCGTCGAAGTCATCACCCTCGGCTTTGCCGCCGATCCCTTTCTCCGCTGGCTCTATCCCGACCCGCGCCACTACCTGCGCCATGTCGCGCGGGTGGTCCACGCCTTCGGCGGCCGCGCCTTCGACCACCACGGCGCGCACCTGAACGCCACCCGCACCGCCGCCGCGCTCTGGCTGCCGCCGGGGGTCAAGCCCGACCAGGCCACGCTGATCCGCACCTTCGCGGCCAGCGTCCCGGCCCGCAAGCACCGCACCCTGTTCCGCATCGACCGTCAGATGCAGCGCTTCCACCCCAGGACGCCCTGCTGGCACCTCGCCTTCATCGCCACCGACCCCTGCTGGCAGGGCCAGGGCCAGGGCGACGCCCTGCTGGCCGAAACCCTGCGCCTCTGCGACGCCGACGGTCACCCGGCCTACCTCGAATCCACCAACCCCGCGAACCTCACCCTCTACCGCCGCCACGGCTTCCGCGAGATCGGCCGCATCGAGGTCACCGGCGCCCCGCCGATCGTCCCGATGCTGCGGGATTAGGGACCAGAACGCCCGCCTCAGGCTTTGCCGTAGATCTCTTCGCGATGGTACTGGAGGTACTCTTTGTGCGGATGATGGCGTCGCTCCCGGGGAAGGATCAACTTCGCCCCCGGCGTAATGAGGCGCCGGGCCGTGTCTGCATCCACCTTGTTGTGCGACACAAGAATGCTCAGGTCTTCGGAAATGGAAATCAGCCCGCGATCAAACATCCAGTGAAGCGTTCCCGACAATGCCAGCCCATTCGATACGACGTCCGGGCCGTGATGTGAGACCGGGCGAATGTGCGCAGCTTGGACTTCGGGACGACCACCGCCATTTCGAAGCATCAAGCCAGATATCGCACACCGCCCGCCATAGGCAGACTTCACCATTCTCTCGAACGCCTGGTCTCGGAATGGGCGCGAGGCGATCACGCGACGGCGATCAGGTGCTAGTCCCGCGAAGGGCGCAGCCTCATCGCTGAGGCCCGGGGCATCCACCCTGGGCATCGCATCTGGTTCGCGCGAGGCCTCCAAACCGGCATCAATGATTGCTGCAAAATCGGCGGATGGCAGAAGCCGGACCGACGATACGTTCTGCCCACCCGAGGTCGGCCTGCCATCGGCACCGCGAAGGCTGCTTTCATAGGCGATGCCGTCCTGTCCCTGTCGCGGCACAACACGCTCGAACTCCAGCAAACTTCCGGGTTCGATAATCGCGTTGTAGTGACGCTCCCGAAATGGGTCAGGCTTTACGTCAATGACCTTTTGAACCGCGGTGTAGCCGAACGCGCCCGAACGCCCCTCGTAAACGATGACCCAGTCCCCAACGGTCCGCTCCACGCGGCTCAGGTATTGATGTGGGAAATTGTAAATTTCACCGGGTACATCCGAGAAAACCGACGTTGGGTTTTGGATAAATACTGCGTGCGCCATGACAACCCGAATTCTTATTCGGTCGCCAGGATGTCGTTAACCTTCTCAAGACACAAGAAGATGCGCAGCCGGTCTCCAGACTGCCCCCCTCACACCATCCGCGCCACCGCCCGGGCCATCACCTGCAACCCGGCCACCAGGTCCGCCTCGGCGGTGTCCTCCTCGAAGGCGTGGCTGATCCCGCGGATCGAGGGCACGAACATCATCGACACCGGCATCAGCCGGGCCAGGCTGGCCGCGTCGTGCAGGGCGCCCGACTGCATCCGGCGCCAGCGGCCGGGGGCCACGGCCTCGGCCGCCTCGGCCAGCGCCGCCTGCATCCCCGCGTCCATCGGCACCGGCTCCAGCGCGATCAGGTCCGAGGTCGTCAGCCCGAAACCGCCCGCCTCGGCCACCTCTCCGGCGGCGTCGCGGATGATCTGCTCCATCCGGTCCAGCCGGTCCTTCTCGCCGTCGCGCCACTGCATCGAGAAGGTGCAGCGCCCCGGCACGATCGAATGGCTGCCCGGATGCACCTCGACATGGCCCGAGGTCCAGACCGTCTGCGGCGTGACCACGTTGCGGAACCGGTCCGCGATCAGCCCCTGGAACCGCGCCATCGCCTGCACCGGGTCCTTGCGGCGGTGCATCGGCGTGGTGCCGGCGTGGTTCTGTTCGCCGGTGAAGGTGATGCGCATGTCGCGGATGCCGACGATGTCGGTCACCACGCCCACGGCTTCCCCGGCCTCGTCCAGCCAGGGGCCCTGTTCGATGTGGCATTCGAGAAACCCGGTGAACCGCGCCGGGTCGACGAAATCGCCCGCCAGGTGGCGCATCCGGGCGCGGGCGTCGGCAAAGGTCACGCCCGTCACGTCCTCCAGCCCGTCCGCCGCCGCCAAGTCGGTCGCGCCCGACCAGATGCGGCTGCCGGTGGTCACGCCGAACCGTCCCTCCTCGTCCTGGAACGACACGGCCGAGATCGCGGGGCCGCCCGATTCCCGCGCCGCGCGGGCCAGCTCCAGCCCGCAGATCACGCCCAGCGCGCCGTCGAGCCAACCGCCCTCGGGCTGGCTGTCGGAATGCGACCCGATCAGCAGCGATGGCCCCTCGGCCAGCCCCCAGACCGACCCGACCGGGTCGAACTGCGCGGTCAGCCCGGCCTCGGCATACTGCGCGGCCAGCCACTCGCGGGCGGCAATGTCGGGGTCCGAGAAACCGGGGCGCACGACGCCCTTGCCGACACCCGAGGCGCCGAACTGGCGCAGGGTGTGCAGGTTCTCGAGGAAACGGTCAGGCTGGACGGGGATCATGGGGGCCTCCTTTGTCCCCCGACTAGACCGCAAGGCGCGGGGGCCGTCAAACAGGCGGCCCCGGCGGGGCGCCTCAGTCGTCCCAGACCGGCAGGGCCGACAGGGCATCCGGCGTCAGGTCGAGCACGTAGACCCGGCCGTCGAAGCTCATGTCGGCGATCGGGACGGCACGCTCGTCGGGGTCGAGGCCCACGCGACGATCGAAGTCCACCACGAAGGCGGCAGGCATGCCGGTGCCGTCGACCAGCACCCCCTCGACCTCGCCCATCCGGGTGCCGCTGCCATCGACGACGCGGATGTCCTCGGGGTCGCGCAGGTCGGTGGACTGGGCCAGCGCGGGTCCTGCGGCGACCGCGGCACAGATGGCCAGCGTTCTGAATTTCATCATCAATCTCCTGTCTGAAAGCACTTTGCCGGGGCAGTTCCTCCCGGGTCAGGCCGGGTCCGCGATTGCACCCCTGCGCCCGATACCCTAGGCGTGTCCGGCAAAGAGGATCCTGTCAATGACCCACATCTGGCTCCGCGCGGAACAGCGCCCGAACGAAGACCGCACCGGCCTGACGCCCGAAGGCGCAAAGGCGCTGATCGACCGGGGCTTCCGCCTGACGGTCGAAGAGAGCCGCAGCCGCATCATCCCGATCGACGGCTACCGCGCCGCCGGGGCCGAGATCGCGACCGAAGCCAGCTGGCCCGACGCGCCCCGCGACGCCATCGTCTTCGGCCTCAAGGAACTGCCCGAGGACGGCACGCCGCTGGTGCACCGCCACATCATGTTCGGCCATGCCTTCAAGGGCCAGCCCGCCGGGCAGGTCCTGCTGGAGAGGTTCCGCAAGGGCGGCGGCACGCTCTACGACCTCGAATACCTGCTGAACGAGGACGGCCGCCGCGTCGCCGCCTTCGGCTACTGGGCCGGGTTCGCGGGCGCCGCGGTGTCGCTGAAATGCTGGCTGGCGCAGCAGGCCGGCACGATCTGCGGCCCGGTGGCGAGCTACCCGAACAAGACCGCCCTCCTCGACGACCTGCGCGCCGGGCTGGCGGGCCACACGCCCCCCTCCGCCATCGTCATCGGCGCGCTTGGCCGCGTCGGCTCCGGCGCGTCCGACCTCTGCACCGAAATGGGAATGTCGGTTACGAAGTGGGACATGGCCGAAACCGCCCACGGTGGCCCCTTCCCGCAGATCGCCGAGCATGACATCTTCCTCAACGCCATCCTTGCCATGCCCGGCACCCCGGTCTTCGTGCCTGCCTCCATGGCCGACGGCCCGCGCAACCTGTCCGTCATCGGCGACATCGCCTGCGATCCGACATCGGACTTCTCGCCGATCAAGGTCTACGACCGCACCACCGGCTGGGACGCCCCCGCGCTCCGCGTCCGCGACACCCCGCCGCTCGACGTGACCGCCATCGACAACCTACCATCGCTCCTGCCGCTGGAAAGCTCGCAGGACTACGCGGCGCAGCTGCTGCCCTCGCTCCTCACGCTCGACGCCATCGACCGGGGCGTCTGGGGCCGGGCCAAGGACATCTACGACCAACACATGGGAGAGCTTGCATGACCATCCACTGGTGCGGCACCGGCCTGTCGGCCATTCCCGGCCTTCGCCGGCTGATCACCAACGGCCACGACGTCGTCGTCTGGAACCGGACCCCCGCCAAGGCAGAGGCCGAGGTGGGCGACCTCACCGACCAGATCCGCGCCTTCGACATGGCCGCCCTCGGCGCCGCCGTGCAGAGGGGCGACGTCGTCGTCTCCATGCTGCCCGGCGACTGGCACCCGAAACTGGCGCAGCTCTGCCTGGAGCATGACGCCAACTTCGTCACCTCCTCCTACATCTCGCCCGAGCTCCGCGCGCTCGACTCCGCCGCGCAGGAAAAGGGCCTCAGCTTCGTGAACGAGGTCGGGCTCGACCCCGGCATCGACCACCTGATGGCGCATCACCTCGTCGCCGCCTATCGCGCCTCGGACGCCTACGACCCGGCGAACGAACTGACCTTCACCTCCTACTGCGGCGGCTTCCCCAAGGTGGCCAACGACTTCCGCTACAAGTTCAGCTGGTCGCCCCTCGGCGTGCTCAAGGCGCTGCGCTCGCCCTCGCGCTCGCTCAAGGACTTCGAAGAGCTGAACGTCGACCGCCCGTGGAACGCGATCACCCGCTTCGCCTCCCCCCTGCCCGGCGCCGAGGAGTTCGAGGCCTATCCCAACCGCGACAGCCTGCCCTTCATCGCGGATTACCGCTTCGACCCCGACTGGAAGGTGAAGACCTTCGTCCGCGGCACCCTGCGCCTCGACGGCTGGTCGACCGCCTGGGCCGACATCTTCCGCGAGGTCGAGACGCTCAAAGGCCCCGAGGGCGACGCCCGGCTGGAGGAGATGTCCGACCAGTTCTGGGCCGACCACGCCTATGACGAGGGAGAGCCCGACCGCGTCGTCCTCTTCGTCACGCTCGGGGCCGAGCGGGACGGCAGCACCGTCTGGCACCAGACCTACGCGATGGACGCCTGGGGCACCGACGAGGCCTCGGCCATGGGCCGCCTCGTCTCGGTCCCGGTGTCCCTCGCCATCGAGGCGGTGCAGGCCCACCGCCTGCCCGCCGGCGTCACCCCGGCGCCGCACGACCCGGCCGTGGTCGGCGACTGGCTGGCCGAGGTGGCAAAGCTCGCCCAGAAGATCGAGGTCGTCGACCACCTCGCCTGAGGCAAGCCATCCCCGCACGCAGGCTCCGGCGCCCCCGCGCCGGAGCTTTTTGCTTGCCCTAGGGGACGTTTGCCGTGAGCGGGCCGATCCCCGCCTGCCCCGGCGCGAAGCGCCCGTTTCCGCCACAACCATCGCTTGACGAACACCGATAATCGGTGAATTTGAAGGCGTGTTCCCCCTCCCCGCGCGGCCCCGCGCGGCGGGACCGGGACCACCCCGTCCAGTCGGTTTCGAGCAGCGGGCGGGCAAACAGGTAAAAAATGGGACAAGACAAAATGTACAAACCCCTCCTCCTCGCCTTCGCCGGTGTCGCCATGCTGGCCGCCTGCGAACCCCGCAACGCCCGCCAGGCGGACGCCAACTGCGTGGTCGGCACCACCGGCGCCGCCGTCGTCGGCGGCATCGCCGGCAACCAGATCGGCGGCGGCTCCGGCCGGACGCTCGCCACCGCCCTCGGCGCCGCCGCCGGCGGCCTCGCCGGGTCGAGCTCGTTCTGCCAGTAACGGCCTGACGGCCAACGCCACGACATCGCCGGTCCCGGAGACCCGGGGCCGGTCACACCGGCGCGGCGCGATCGGGCTAGCGCTGCTGAACCCGTCCGCCGGATGCGGTCAACTCACCACCCGCTCAGGCGATCGCAGAGGTATCGGCCGGGACTTGGCCCGCCCCCCTCGGTTTCAACTCGATCGTTACCGGGTCTATTTCTTGCATGGTCAATTGGGCATTCAGACGCCGGGCCGCGCGCCCGGCGCGAAACCATTTCTCCGCAGCCGCCATGTTGAACCGGGGACGTCGCTGTCCCGCCTGCGGGCGGCAGGCCGCGGCGATCACCTCGACAATCTCGTCAATGCGGTAGAGGCCACCCGCCACGGGGTGAGGCATCTTCCGTTGTTGCAGGGCCTGGCGCCTGACTTCGAGCTTTTCGGCGACGTCTGCCAGGCTCACTAGGTCGGGCCGAACCTCGCGCAGACACGTGCCGCGCGGCAGTACCTTGATCAGCGTTCGAGCGGCCTCGAGGATCGTGGCTTCTGCATCGTCCCCGACCATTTCGACCTCAATCCCGAGAAGACCGGAAACACCCGTGCCCACGAGGGCGTCCTCAAAGCCCGCCCCAAAGACCGCGTCGGACAGTGCAAAGGGATCGTGCTCCCCCTCGGGCAGCGCAAAGACCAGTTCGAATTCGAATTCCTCAGCCATCCGCCTGTCCTTCCGTCGTCGGTTCGAGGGTCACGCAGGCAAGCGCCTTCTGGCGCAGCCTCTTCGCAAACTGTTGCGGGTTCTTCGGCGTGGACCAGACCGACATCTGGCAGAACCGTCCGCACCTGCACGCGTCGTCCCTGGCAGGGCATCTGAGAATGCCCCACGCATGTCCCCTGCCCTCGATCAGCTCCCAACCCAGCTGTTCGAGCTCTTGCAGCACCGCCTCGATTTCCTTGGAGGTGTGTCGCCTACGGGGCAAAGGATACTCCGCTGATTTAAATTGTCAATCGACAAGATAAATGGAAGGTACGTCGATCCTTTGGTTTGGCGTCAAAATGGAACGATCTGGTTAACCCCTCACAACGCCCCGACACCCGCCAGCGCCTTGCGCACGGCCTCGACCTGCTCGGGGGTCAGCGCGGGCTGCGGGGCGGCCGGGTCGCCGCAGTCGAAGCCCTGCAGCCGCAGCCCCGCCTTCACCGCCCCCGCCAGGTTGAACCGCGCAAAGACCTGGTTCACCGACCAGAGCTCCCGCTGCAGCTCCATCGCGGCGTCCCACTGGCCCGCCATGCAGAGGTCGAACAGCCGCACGCTCTGGCGCGGGATCAGGCAGGACGGCCCCGCCAGCCAGCCGCGCCCGCCGATCAGCATCACCGCGACGGTGATGTGGGACGAGGCGGCAAAGACCCCGATCCGCCCCTCGACCCGGTTCAGGATCGTCAGGAGCCGCCCGGTGTTGGTCGACGCATCCTTGAGGAAGGCGACGTTCGGGTGGTGCGACAGCTTGTCGATCGCCTCCAGCGACAGGTCGCTGCGCTGGAAGTTGGGGTTGGTGTAAAGCGTCACCGGCAGGTCGGTCGCATCCGCCACGGCGGTGAAGTAGTCGACCACCCCCGCGTCAGGCACCGGGAAATAGGCCTCGAGCACGGCGAGGATCCCGTCGGCGCCCAGCGCCGCCCAACGCCGCGCCTGCGCCACCGCGTCCCGCGTGGTGGTGGCCGCCACCCCCGCGATGACCGGGACGCGCCCGGCGGCGGCCTCCACCGTGGCGGCGACCACCCGCTCCTTGGCGGCAAAGTCGAGATAGGCGAACTCCCCTGTCGATCCCAGCGGCGTCAGCCCGTGCACGCCCTCGTCGATCAGGTGATCGCAGAGCCGCTTCAGTGCCGCCTCGTCGACCGTGCCCTCGGCGGTCAGGGGCGTCGGCAGGTAGGGCACCACGCCCCGCAGGTCACGCACATTGCTCATCTCGAAACTCCTCTCTCCCGGGCCCCGGCGCACGGCCGGCTAACCCCGCCCCGCACCGCCGGATCCACCGACACGATACCGACGCGATACCGACGTGGCGCAACACCGCCCAAGCCGCTGTTAACCCGGGCCATTCGCCCCGAGTCGCGCCGGGGCACGCGACACCCGCCGCGCGCACCGGCAGGCCCGCGTTAAGCCGCCGCCATCTCTGCCACCTTGCGAAACGCCGGACGCGCCCGCATCCGCTTGCCGTAGGCGGCCAGCACCTCGTTTTCCGGCAGGAACTTGATCGAATGCGCCCAGTTCAGGCAGTGGGTCGCGACGATGTCGGCGATCGTCATCTCCTCGCCCATCAGGTACGGCCCCTCGATCCGGCCGGCCAGCCGCTCCGCGTTGCGCGCGATCTCGACCTTGAGCGCGGGCTTGATCTCGGCCACCCGCTCCTCCTTCGGCAGGATGAAGCTGTGCCGCGCCGCGGTCCACAGCAGCCCCTCCAGCTCGTCCAGCGCGAGGTTGGTGAAACCGTCCTGCCGCGCCCGTTCCAGCGTGCCGGGGGCATAGGTGAATTTCCCATGCTTGTCAGCGAGATAGGTGATGATCGCGGTCGAGTCGGTGAGCGCCACGCCATCGACCAGCATCACCGGCACCTTGCCGAGGGAGGAATGTTCCCGCACCAGCGGGCTGTGCGGCGCGTCGGGACGGTGGGTGTACTCGAGCCCCAGCTCCTCCAGCATCCACAACACGCGAAACGCCCGGGTGTGCCCGTGGCCGATGACTTCGTACATTCCGATCCTCCCTATTTCCGCCGGATCTCCACCCCCTCCCGGGGCGCCAGCGCCGGCTCACCGGACAGGAGGCCGGTCAGGAAATCAACCACGATCTCGCGCGAGGCCTCGGGCAGAGGCCCCGCGCCGGTGCCCGACACGTCCCGGTGCGTCGCCCCCGCGATCACCGCGAACTGCTTGCGGCCATCGGCCGGCAGGTTGTCCCAAGCGGTCAGGCGGGTGGTCCAGTCGCCCTCGACCGCGCGATCGCTGGTGCCGGTCACCATCAGGACGGGCTTCTCGATATCCGCCCAGGCCCCGGCCGGGAACCGCCCGCCAACCCCCTGCGAGGACAGCGCGACATAGGCATCGAACCGGTCGCCGCCGGCGACGCCCATGTTGTTGCGCGCGCCCGCCTCGATGATCGCCGTCTGCGCCCCCATCGAATGCCCGCCCATCACCATCAGGGGCGGCGTGCACCCCGCCGTGGCCAGCACGTGATGCAGCGTGCTGTCGAGGTCGGCGGCACGTTCCGCGTTCACCGAGGCGTCGGTCACCGCCGCCTCCAGCGCCGCCTGCCGGTTGCTGGCATCGAGCACCGCCTTCAGCAGCGGCATCCCCGACGCCGGGTGTCCCATGACCCAGGTGTCGAACCCCGCCCCCGCCGCCGCATGGGCCAGGTCCGACAGCCCCGCCTCGCTGCCGCCCAGCCCGTGCGACAGGATCAGGACCGGCGGGCAGACGCCTTCGGCCGGGTAGTGGTGCACCAGCGGCGCCGCCGGGGCGAGCGTCGGCAGCAGCGAGAGGGCAATTGGGATCAGTCTCAGAAATGCATTTCCGACCATGGGCTTATCGCCTCCAGACCTCGGTGTTTTCGGGGATGTCGTCATAGTCCGTCCCGGCCCCGAGCGCGGCCAGGAACCCGGCCGCCGCGCGGGCGGCGGTGATGCCGGCCGGGTCGCGCGTGCTGGCCGACAGCTGCATGTGGGTGGCGCCGTCGATATAGAGGAAAAGACTGCGCCCGGTCGCGGGCAGCCCCTCGAAGGCGGCCAGCCGGTACTTCCACGCGGCATAGGGCGCGCCGTCATGCGACCCGGTCACGACCAGCACCGGCTTGTCGATCCCGGCCCAGCTGTCCTCCGGGAACTGCGGCCCCAGCCCGGGTGGAGAGATCGCGACATAGGCGTCGAACCTGTCCTCGCCCGCGGTGCCGAAGCGGGTCGCCGCCCCGGCCTCGACCATCGCCATCTGCGCGCCGATGGAATAGCCGCCCAGCACCACCAGCGGCGGCGCGCAGTCGCGCAGGGACAGCGCGTGATCCAGCACCGCGCCGATGGCATCGAGGTGCGCCTGGTTGAAGCCGGGGTCGAGGATCGTCTCCCAGATCGCGCGGTTGGGATCGGCCTCGGCCCGCACCGCGCGGAACGCCGCGGGCCCGGACTGCGGGTGGCCGATCACCCAGGTCTCGAACCCCGCCGCCGCGGTGGCCGAGGCGAGCGGGCGATAGGCCTTCTCGCTGCCGCCGAACCCGTTGGAAAAGAGAAAGATCGGAGGGCAGTCGCCCTCGGCCGGATAGCGTGAAACGGGCGGCAGCGCCCAGGCCGCAAGCGGCACCAGCAGCGCCAGCGCAACCGCGCAGGCGCCGCCCCGGATCACCGGCGCCCCGCCATCATCGACAGGCGGATCAGCGCCCGTTCGACCAGTGCCATGTCCGGCGCCGTCCGCCCGGCCGACCGCAGCTGCAGGTCGGTGTCGGTCAAGAGCGTCAGCGCGTCCTGCAGCTTGATCGCGCCCCAGTCCTGGGCCTGCCGCAGGATGCGGTCGCGGCGCGGGCCAAAGACCGGCGGCCGCAGCCTGCCGATCCCCTCTCCGGGCCCGCCCGGCGCGGCGGCCACGGCGTAGAGCGTCTTGAAATGCCGCATCGCCCCGATGCAGAGCGCCACGCCCTGCACCCCCTGCGCCTGCAGCCGGCTCAGGACCGGGCCGATCTCGCTCGTCCGCGCCTCGGCCACCACGTTCAGCACGTCGTCGATCGCCGCCTCGGTCGAGGCGGGGGCGCAGGCCTCGATATCCGCGCCGGTCACCGGCACCGGGTCGTTCAGCTTGTAAAGCGCCAGCTTCTCGACCGTCTGGCGGAAGTCGCCCGGATCGAGCGTCTGCGCCAGCGCCACGAGGTCGCGCATCGCCTCGTCGTTCAGGTTCGTCAGCCCGCCGTCCTTCAGCATGCCCTCGATCTCGCCCCGGCTGGGCGGGTCGTCGTAGATGCCGACGGCATAGGCGTTGCGGTGGCCCTCGAAGAACTTGCGCAGCTTCGACGTGGCCTTGAGCGTGCCGGCGATCACCACCACCTGCGCGTCACCCGGCGCCCAGTCCTCGAGCGCGGGCAGGATGCGGTCGGCCAGGGCCTCGCCCGCCTCCTCGACCAGCACGACGCGCGGGCCTGGAAAGAACCCGACCGCCTTCATCGCGTCGGCCAGCATCGCCGGATCCTTGCGCAGCTCTCCCGCCATCATGCGGGTCAGGCGCATCTCTTCCTCGCCCTTGGGACCGACCAGCGCCTTGACCACCTGCTGGCGACGGTGCGCCACCCGCATCGCGTCGGCGCCATAGATCAGCAGGCCGGTCTTGTCCGCGTCGGGCCGGGCAAAGTAGCCGGGGGCGTCGCGGGCCGACAGCTTCATGCCGGCAGGTCCGACGCCTGGGCATAGAGCCGCGTCACCAGCAGGTCGGCAAGGATGGTCATCAGCCGCTCGCGCGCATCGCGCCGCGCGGCCTGGGTCGCCACGGTGGTCCCTGTGGTGGAGTAGGAGGTGAAGTTGCGCACCTGCCCCTCCTGCAGGGTGATGTCGGTGGCGGCATCCTTGAGCTTGTAGCGCACCGTGCCGACCACGTTGAACCGCGTCGCCACGTTCGAACTGGTGATCGCCATCCGCTCCTCGTTCACGACGAGGTCGTAGTCGAGCGCGTAGGGCCCGGTCTCGGACCGGCCCAGCCGGGTTTCGAGAGTGCGCACCAGCACGTATTCATCGGGGGTGCCAGGATCGGCCGGCCGCACCTGGCCCTGCAGCGCCGAGCCGCCGCCGCCCGGCCCGTAGACCGGCGTGAACCCGCAGGCGCCGAGCGTCATCAGCCCGGCGCCGAGGGTGAGGAACTTGCGTCGGTCAGGCGACCACATTCACGATCCTGCCGGGGACGACGATCACCTTGCGGGGCTGTGCCCCATCCAGCGCCCTCTGCACATTCTCGACGGCCAGCGCCGCCTTTTCAACCTCTGCCTGGGGCATGTCCTTGGGCACCGTGATCTCGCCGCGACGCTTGCCGTTCACCTGGATCGGCATCGTCACGGAATCCTCGACCATCATCGCCTCGTCGGCCTGCGGCCAGGGCGCCTCGGTCACCATGCCCGCGCCGCCCAGCATCGCCCAGATGTCCTCGGACAGGTGCGGGGTCATCGGCGACATCAGCTGCGCCAGCACCTTGGCCGCCTCGGTCTTGGCCGCGGCACCGGCCTGCGATTTCGACAGCGTGTTGGTGAAGGCGTAGAGCTTGGCGATGGCCGCGTTGAAGCCGAAGGTCTCGACCCCCAGCGTCACGTCGCGGATCGCCTTGTGCATCTCGCGCAGCAGCGCCTCGTCATCCTTGCCCTCGGCCGGGGCCTCGCGGGTTTCGGCCGCGATGCGCCAGACCCGCCCGAGGTGGCGATAGGCCGCCTCGGCCCCCGCGGCGGTCCACTCAACATCCCGCTCCGGCGGGCTGTCGGACAGCACGAACCAGCGCGCGGTGTCGGCGCCGTACTGGTCGATGATCGCCACCGGATCGACGACGTTGTTCTTCGACTTGGACATCTTGGCCGAGGGGATGATCTCCACCTCCGTCCCGTCCTTGAGGAAGCCCTTGCCGTCCCGAAGGTCGACATCCTCGGGATAATGGTAAACGGGCCGCCCGTTCGCGTCTTTGGTCTGAAAGATCGCGTGGGTCACCATGCCCTGGGTGAAGAGCGCGTCGAACGGCTCCTTCGACTTGGCCGGCAGGTGGCCGCAGATGTGCATCGCCCGCGCGAAGAAGCGGGAATAGAGCAGGTGCAGGATCGCGTGCTCGATGCCGCCGATGTACTGGTCGACATTCATCCAGTACTCGGCGTCCTCGGCCACGGTCGGCGTGTCGGCACGCGGCGCGGTGAAACGGGCGAAGTACCACGAGCTGTCCACGAAGGTGTCCATCGTGTCCGTCTCGCGCTGCGCCTTGCCGCCACAGGACGGGCAGGCGCAGTCGCGCCAGGTCGGGTGCCGGTCCAGCGGGTTGCCCGGCACGTCGAAGGTGACGTCATAGGGCAGCTCGATCGGAAGGTTCTCCTTCTTCTCGGGCACCACGCCGCAGGTCGGGCAATGCACCACCGGGATCGGCGCGCCCCAGAACCGCTGGCGCGAGAGGCCCCAGTCGCGCAGGCGGAACTTGGTCACGCCACGGCCGACGCCCTTTTCCTCGCAGAGCGCGATGGCCGCGTCGATGGCCTGCTGGCCGGTCGCGATCTCGTCCCAGGCAAAGGCGCGGGTCCAGCGGACCTTTTCGGTCTTCTGGGGCACATAGGCCTCGCCCGCCGGATAATCGCCTTCGAGCGGCTCGAAGGTCGGGATGATCGGCAGGGCGTATTTGGTTGCGAACTCGAAATCCCGCTGGTCATGCGCGGGCACGCCAAAGATCGCGCCGGTGCCGTAATCCATCAGGATGAAGTTGGCGATGTAGACCGGCAATTCCCAATCGTTGTCAAAGGGATGGCGGACCTTCAGGCCGGTGTCATAGCCCAGCTTCGGCGCCGTCTCGATGGCCTCTTCGGTGGTGCCGCCCTGCCGCGCCTCGACGCAGAATGCCGCGACCTTCTCGTCGTGCCGCTCAAGCTCCTTGGCAAGCGGGTGGTCGGGCGAGATGCCGACGAAACTGGCGCCCATCAGGGTGTCGGGGCGGGTGGTGTAGACCTCGATCCGGTCGTGGCCATGGGTCGCCTCGACCATCCCGAACGAGAATTGCAGCCCGCGCGACTTGCCGATCCAGTTGGCCTGCATCGTCTTGACCTTGGCCGGCCAGTCATCCAGCCCGTCGAGCGCCTCGAGCAGCTCGTCCGCCATGTCGGAGATGCGGAAGAACCACTGCGTCAGCTCGCGCCGTTCGACCAGCGCACCCGACCGCCAGCCGCGCCCGTTCTCGACCTGCTCGTTGGCCAGCACGGTCATGTCGACCGGATCCCAGTTCACCACCGCGTTCTTGCGGTAGACCAGGCCCTTGTCGAGGAAATCGAGGAACAGCGCCTGCTGCTGGCCGTAGTATTCGGGGTCGCAGGTGGCGAACATCCGCGACCAGTCGAGCGAGAGGCCCAGCGGCTTCATCTGCCCGACCATCGTGTCGATGTTCTGGTAGGTCCAGTCCTTGGGGTGCCCGCCGTTCGCCATCGCCGCGTTCTCGGCCGGCATGCCGAAGGCGTCGAAGCCCATCGGGTGCAGCACGTTGTGCCCGGTCGCCCGCTTGTAGCGCGCCACCACGTCGCCCATCGTGTAGTTGCGCACGTGGCCGATGTGGATCCGGCCCGAGGGGTAGGGGAACATCTCGAGCACGTAGTATTTCGGCCGCGACGGGTCACGTTCGGCGCGGAAGAGTCCCGCGTCGTCCCATGCCTTCTGCCATTTCGCCTCGATCGTCGCGGGGTCGTAGCGCGTCATCCCCTGCGCTCCTTGGTCTATTTCCGTTTCAGCGGGTGATATGCGGCAATTCCGCAAGGGTCCAGTGGCTTTCCCGTGACACGCGGCGCCGGACGCTTTTCCGCAAGGTCCCTGCCGCTATAAAGGCCGGACTAGGGAACAGGGCGCCATGGACATCCTCTTTATCCACCAGAACTTTCCCGGCCAGTTCAAGCATCTCGCCGTGGCGCTGGCCGCGGCCGGGCACCGGGTGGTCGCGCTGACCCTGCGGGTCAAGGCGCCCACCACATGGAACGGAGTCCGCATCCTGCCCTACGCGATCAAGAGCAAGGCCGGCCAGCACACCCACCCCTGGGTCACCGATTTCGACACCAAGGTCACGCGGGGCGAGGCCTGTTTCCGCGCCGCCCTGCGGTTGAAGAGCGGCGGCTTCAGCCCCGACCTGATCGTCGCCCATCCCGGCTGGGGCGAAAGCCTGTTCCTCAAAGACGTCTGGCCCGGCGTGCCGATGGGCCTCTACTGCGAGCTCTACCACCTCGCCGACTATCCCCACCTCGGCTTCGATCCCGAATTCGAACGCGGCGATCCCCTGGCCGAGCCGCTGCGCATCCGGATGAAGAACCTCAACAACGACCTGCACTTCGACCTGGCGCGGGCGGGGATCAGTCCGACGCGGTTCCAGGCCGACACCTTTCCGCCCGCCTTCCGCGACAGGATCAGCGTGATCCACGACGGCATCGACACCGACGCGCTGCGCCCCGACCCGGCGGTGCGCTTCGCGCTCGACGACGGCCGCATCCTCACCCGCGACGACGAGGTCATCACCTTCGTCAACCGCAACCTCGAACCCTATCGCGGCTACCACGTCTTCATGCGCGCCCTGCCCGCGCTGCTGCGCGAACGCCCCGACGCGCAGGTGCTGATCGTCGGCGGCGACGGGGTGAGCTACGGCGCCACGCCACCCAAGGGTCAGAGTTGGAAGGAGATCTTCCGCACCGAGGTTTGGGACGACATTCCCCCCGAGGCGCGCGCGCGGGTGCATTTCCTGGGCCGCATCCCCTATGACCGCTTCACCGCGCTGCTGCAGGTCGCGCGAGTCCATGTCTACCTGACCTACCCCTTTGTGCTGTCCTGGTCGCTCTTCGAGGCGATGAGCTGCGAGGCCGCCATCGTCGCCTCGGACACCGCCCCCGTGCGCGAGGCGATCATCCATGACGACACCGGGCGGCTGGTGGATTTCTTCGACCGCGACGCCCTGGTGGCCGAGGTCTGCGCCCTGCTCGACGACCCGGCCGCGCGCGACAGGCTCGGCCGCGCCGCGCGGGCGCACGTGCGGGCCGGCTACGACCTGCGGACGCGCTGCCTGCCGGCGCAGATGGACTGGGTCGAGGGGCTGGCGGCGGACAGCACAGGCTGACGCGCGCCCCGCGACAACGAAAAAGGGCGACCTGTCGGCCGCCCCCTGAATTCCGTATCCGTACAAAGGCTCAGAGCGCCCCGTCGGCCACCCGCATTTGCCGGGCGCGGGTGAGGATCGCATCCTCGATCGCCCGCTGGGTCGAGGCGCTGACCGGTCGGCCCGACCGGTTCTGCACCGACACGTTCAGCGACCGCGCCTCGAGCGCCGGATCGCGGATGTAGACCGTGGCGCGATAGGCGCTGCCGCCGCCCGGGGGCACGCCGTATCCGGTGACGATGACCCCGGTGAAGGGATCGACCGACTGCACCGGCAGGAAATCCAGAACGTCCAGCGAGGCATTCCAGAGATACCGGTTCACGCCGATCTTGGTGCCGTCGTCACGCTGCTTGAACAGGTCGAAGATCGAGGTGCCGTCGCCCTCTTCGATCGGGTTGCCGCTGTTCGGAAAGCGTTCGCGCCGGTACTCGGTCTCGGTGATGTCTCCGGAACTGAACCCGCCAAGCGGGTTGGTGCCGCCGCCGCCACAGGCCGCCACGATCACCACAAGCAACATCGCTGCCGCCAACCTGAAAACACGAGTTATTTTCATGCGCTGCCCGCTCCCATCGTGTGGCCTCCCTCCTACCCAAGCCCCTTGCACGGGGCAAGTCAATTTCACCCCGCCCCCGGGTCGCGCGGCCCATGGCAGGCCCGGTGCCGGACGCCACGCGGCATCACTGTGACATTGGTGCACCAATTTTCAGCCCAAACCGGCAGAGGGGCTGCGCATGCTTGCCTTCGAGACATGAAAAGAGCGAAAGACCTGCCATACCCAAATCGGATTCCCCGTTTTGGGGTGACTGAGAAACCGAGGGAAAACGATGAAAAAAGTTCTCTTCGCAACGACCGCGCTGATCGCCACCGCCGGTGTGGCCGCTGCGGACGTCAAGCTGAGCGGCTACGGCCGTATGGGCATCTACTACAACGAAAGCGCTTCGACCGAGACTTCCTTCACGTCGCGCTTCCGTCTGAACATCGACGGCACCACCACTGCTGACAACGGCGTCACCTTCGGTGCTCGCGTTCGTCTGCAGGGCAACAGCGGCACCGACGGCTTCACCGACGCACCGGCGTTCGGCGCAGCTCGCTTCTACGCGATGACCGGTGGCCTGACCGTTGCTGGCGGCAACATCCTGGGCGCCATCGACTCGATGCCGAACCTGTACCACGGCTCGATCGGTCTGACCGGCCTGTCGTACCAGAACGTCGTGACCGACTTCAACGCAGACGACTTCGTCTCCTCGGGCGACGCACGTTCGGGCGTGGAAGTCATCTACGAAGCCGACATGTACACCGTGCACGCGTCGTACTCGGATCCGGAAGGCATGGCACCGGGCGAGCAGTCGCGCATCGCCGCAGCTGTTTCGGGCACCTTCTCGGGCTACACCCTGGCTCTGGGCTACCAAGACTCCAACTACGGCCCCGACGTTGAGTTCGTCGTGACCGCAGGCGGTTCCTTCGGCCCGGCTTCGGTTGCTGGCCAGTTCGCTCAGGACCACAATGGTGACAACCAGTACACCCTGAGCCTGGAAGCCGACGTTGCAGCAGCAACCTCGATCCAAGCCTACTTCAACTACTCCGAAAAAGAAGCCACCGAAGAATCCTACGGTATCGGCTTCAAACAAGACCTCGGCGGCGGCGCATCGCTGCGCGGCGGTGTTGTCTCCGACAACGACGTCGTCAAAGCCGACCTGGGTGTTCTGTTCAACTTCTGAGTTGGACAGGGATTTTCCCGGAAGGGCAGGCCTCAGGGCCTGCCCTTTTTCGTTGTGGCGGCGGCATCCCGACCGCGCCCCTTGCCTGGCGGGCTTTCCGCGCGCATCCTGACGCCATGACACCCCGCCTGCGCCCTTTCCTGATCCCGCTGCTTCTGGCCGCCGGTCCCCTGGCCGCCGAACCGGGCCTGACGCTGTCCGGCGGCGCCGCCTTCGGCGTGACCTTCGACGACAGCGCCAGCCGCAAGACCGACGGCTACGGCCTTCTCGACATCGACCCGGTGGCCCGGATCGAGCTCGACAACGGCCTGATCCTCGGCGCCCAGACCCGCATCCGGGCCGAGAACCGGCAGAGTGCCGAGGCCGCCGCCCCGCGATTCTTCATCACCACCGGCCGCCCGCGCGACCTGCCCCGCCGCTAGGCTTTCCTTCCGCGCCGATCTGGTGTTCTCTCCGCCCGCCGCCCGAAGGAGAACCGCCATGTCCCTGTCCGAGATCCAGTCCCAGATCGCCAAGGCCGAGGCCGAGGCCGGCCGCCCCGCCGGGTCGGTCAGGCTGATCGCCGTCTCCAAGATGCAGCCCGACGAGGTGGTCGAGGACGTGCTGAAGCAAGGCCACCGCGTCTTCGGCGAGAACCGCGTGCAGGAGGCCGCCGGCAAATGGCCGCGCTTCCGCGAGAGCTATGACGGGATCGAACTGCACATCATCGGGCCCCTGCAGACCAACAAGGCGCGGCAGGCGATGGAACTGGCGCAGGCGATCCATTCGCTCGACCGGCCCAAGCTTGCCACCACGATCGCCCGGCTGGCGCAGGAGATGGGCCAGTGCCCGCAGCTCTTCATCCAGGTCAACACCGGCGAAGAGCCGCAGAAGGCTGGTGTCCTGCCCGCCGAGACCGACGCCTTTGTCGCGGACTGTCGCGCGCTTGACCTGCCGGTGGCGGGCCTGATGTGCATCCCCCCGGTCGAGGAAGAGGCGACGCTGCATTTCGCCCTGCTGGCCAGGATCGCCGAGCGCAACGGGCTGGATGGCCTGTCGATGGGCATGTCCGGCGATTTCGACCGGGCGATCCGTCAGGGCGCCACCCATGTCCGCGTCGGATCGGCCATCTTCGGCGCCCGCGACGGGCACTGAGCCCAGGCCGCAAAGACAGGCAGGAACCTTGGCGCGCCTGTCCCGTTGGTGGGGCAGGCCGTGCGATCCGCCGGCCGGAAAATCGAAAACCTGACAAACTCAAGGAGGTCCGTGATGAACGTCACAACCCCCGAGAGGCAGTTCACCAAGGTGGACGCCTATCCCACGCGGCTGCGCGAAGGTGAGAGGCTGAGCGACCGGCTCGACCCGGTGCTCTGGTCCGACTGGCACGACGAGGCCCCGATCACCCGGGCAGAAGCCGAACACTACCGCGACAAGGGCTACCTCGTCCGCAAGGACGCCTTCAGCTCCGAGGAGCTGAAGCTTCTGATCGAAACCTCGGCGCACCTGCGCGAGGACCCGTCCGGGATCGCGCGCGACGACCTGATCTCCGAACCGGAGAGCGACGCCGTGCGCACCATCTTCCGGCTTGATGCGCACTCGCCGCTCTTCGACCGGCTGGCTCGGGATGCGCGGGTCGCGGGCGTGGCGGAATTCCTGCTGGGCGACCAGGTGTACCTGCACCAGTCGCGCCTGAACTACAAACCCGGCTTCACCGGCAAGGAGTTCTACTGGCATTCGGATTTCGAGACTTGGCATGCCGAGGACGGGATGCCGCGGATGCGGGCGGTGTCGGCCTCGATCCTGCTGACCGACAACTCCGCGCTGAACGGCCCGCTGATGCTGGTGCCGGGGTCGCACAAGACCTTTGTCGCCTGCCAGGGCGAGACGCCGGACCAGAACCACAAGACCTCGCTCAAGGCGCAGAAGGTCGGCGTGCCCCAGCCCGCGACGATCACCCGGATGGTGAAGGAGCTCGGGCTCGACGTGGCCACCGGGCCGGCGGGCACGATCGTCTTCTTCGACTGCAACACGCTGCACGGGTCGAACGGCAACATCACGCCCGATCCCCGGTCGAACGCCTTCTTCGTCTACAACGCCATGTCGAACCTGGTGGGAGAGCCCTTTGCCGCCGACCGGAAACGGCCGGACTTCCTGGCGAACCAGGGTCGGCCGTTGCCCGACCCGATCGCTCCCGTGACAGGGGTGATCCGCCGCAGTTGAGCCTGTGCGTGGGCTGGGCGGCTGCCCGGTCCACGCCGAAAGTGGTGTCGGCCTACCCCGGCACCACCACGCGCGTTCCGGGTACGACCCGTTCCGCGATCCAGCGCAGGTGGTCGCGGCGGAACGCGATGCAGCCCGCCGTCGGGAACCCCGGCCGCCGCCACTGGTGCAGGAAGATCGCCGACCCGTGCCCGGCCTGCGCCTCGGGCCAGTTCCAGTCGGTCGCCAGGATGATGTCGTAAAGCGGATCGGCGCGGCGCAGGCGCTCGTCCGTGCCCTCGACCGGACCGCGCACCAGGTGATTGTAGTCCGGGTGCCCGTCCACGTCGCACCAGACATCAAGCGGACCGATCGGCCGCGCCCAGGGCTGTGGCGGCGCGATCCGGTCCGGGCGGTAGAGCATGGCGACGATCTCGTGCACGCCGACGGGCGTGCCACCATCGCCTTCGCGCTTGTCCGCCACCACGCCGCCGCGCCCCACGGTGCAGGGAAAGAGCCGGCCCATGAAGCGCACGCCGCCGGGGGTAAGGACAAGATCGCCGGGCGTCACAGCAGGTGCCCCGATTTCTTTGCCTTGGTTGCGAGGTAGGCCCGATTGTGCGCGTTCTCGCCCACCTTCAGCGGCACCCGTTCGGTCACGGCGACGCCGGTCTTTTCCATCATCGCGATCTTGGCTGGGTTGTTGGTCAGCAGCCGCACGGACTGGAACCCCATCCGTTTCAGGATATCCGATCCCAGACGGAAATCCCGTTCGTCATCCTCGAACCCCAGCCGGTGGTTCGCCTCGACCGTGTCGAAGCCCTGGTCCTGCAGCGAATAGGCCCGCATCTTGTTGGCCAGCCCGATCCCGCGGCCTTCCTGGTTGAGGTAGAGCAGCACGCCCGCGCCTTCCTCTCCCATCTGTGCCAGGGCGCCGCGCAGCTGCGGGCCGCAGTCGCATTTCAACGATCCCAGCAGGTCGCCGGTGAAACAGGCCGAATGCAGCCGCGCCAGCACGGGCTTGTCGCGCGGGGGGCGGCCGATCTCGACGGCGTAATGCTCCTCGCCGCCGTCCTCGGGGCGGAAGACATGCACGCGCCCGGCCTCGGACACTTCGAGCGGCACGCGCGCGGCCACGACCGGGTGCAGGGGGCTGGCATCGTCGATCACGGCGGCGGCGCGGGTGGCGTCGATCAGGGTCAGCCCCTCGCGCGTGGCGAACCCGGCGGGATCAACGAGGTCCGCGACCACCACGGCGGGCAGGATGCGCGCGCTCTTGGCCAGTTTCAGCCCCAGCCGGTGCAGGTGCGCCGGGCCGCCGCGCGCCGCGGTCAGGGGGCCCTTCATCGGCGATCGCAGGTCGTCCTTGGGATCGGCGATGGCCACGACCCAGGGCAGGGTCGCATCGGCCGGCAGCTGGATCCGCGCAAGGTCACCGTCGTAGGGCCGCGCCTTGAGCGTGGCCGCCCGGCGCGCGGTGATCGCCAGGACAGGGTCGCCGCCAAGCGCCAGCACGTCGGTCAGGCGGGCGGGCGACAGCGTCTCGGCCGCCAGCACAAGGACACCGTGATCGGAATCGGCCAGCACCACGCCCAGCCCCATGCGCAGGTCGGCGCGGGCGCGGGCGAGCATTTCGGTCAGGTCGGGGGCAAGACTCATGGGCCGCTCCAGGCTGCGGATACCCCCCGTATCTAGCGATTGGGTTTCGGATTTGAAACATTCGACGGGCGACGGACACGACCGCGTGAGAGATTTGCAGCAAACCTTGCCGGATCCGTGAGTGATGGCGATGTCCACCGCGAGACAAACGGAGGGCCCCTGAATGGGACAGCTCAGAAAGATACTGCTGGTCGACGACGAGGACGACCTGCGCGAGGCACTCAGCGAGCAGCTGGTGATGACCGAAGATTTCGACGTGTTCGAGGCCGGCAACGGCTCAGAGGCGATGCACCGGGTCAAGGACGGTCATTTCGACCTGCTGATCCTCGACGTGGGCCTGCCCGACACAGACGGGCGCGAGCTCTGCCGCCTGATGCGCAAGCAGGGCGTCAAGGCGCCGATCATCATGCTGACCGGCCACGACAGCGACGCCGACACGATCCTGGGCCTCGATGCGGGCGCCAACGACTACGTGTCGAAACCGTTCAAGTTCCCGGTCCTGCTGGCCCGCATCCGCGCACAGCTGCGCCAGCACGAGCAGAGCGAAGACGCGATCTTCCAGCTTGGGCCGTACACCTTCAAACCGGCGATGAAGATGCTCATCACCGAGGACGACAAGAAGATCAGGCTGACGGAGAAAGAAACCAACATCCTGAAATTTCTCTATCGCGCCTCGGAGGGCGTGGTCCCGCGTGATATCCTTCTTCACGAAGTCTGGGGCTACAACGCCGGTGTGACGACCCACACGCTGGAAACTCACATTTATCGTTTGCGCCAGAAAATCGAGCCGGATCCGTCCAACGCCCGCCTTCTTGTGACCGAATCAGGCGGATATCGTCTGGTTGCGTAAGGAAATCCGGACCTGACCTTCGCAACCGTTTGGTGTTAACGTAAGGTCAGACTCGGGTGATCCCGCGCATGACCGGGTTATGTCATGCATACCTCCCTGTTGGACTGGCCCGGGCTTTGCCCGGGCCTTTTTTGTCCGCCACGGCGATGCCGGAAACGCCGCGGGGCCACAGCGTCACATCCGCACCCGATCCCGCCTTTTCCTTGCGGCATCGGCCCGGTTCGCTAGAACCGCCGGAAACGACGGAGAAAGCCGATGACCCAACCCCATGTGCTGATCGCCGGCGGCGGCATCGGCGGACTGGCCACCGCGCTGACGCTGCACCAGATCGGCGTGCCCTGCACGGTGTTCGAATCCGCCCGCACGCTGCGGCCGCTGGGGGTCGGGATCAACCTGCAGCCGAACGCGGTGCGCGAACTGATCGACCTCGGGCTCGACAGCGCGGCGCTGGACGCAATCGGGCTGCCCTGCCGGGAATGGGCGCTGGTCGGGCTGAACGGCAACGACATCTATGCCGAACCCCGCGGGCGTGAGGCCGGGTACAACTGGCCGCAGTACTCGGTCCACCGGGGCCGGCTGCACATGCTGCTGGCCGACACCTTCCGCGCGCGGGCCGGCGCGGATGCGCTGCGCCTCGGCCACCGGGCCACGGGCTACCGGCAGGATGGCGACGGTGTGACCGTCACCTTCGACACGCCCGACGGCCCGGCCGAGGTGACCGGAAGCCTGCTGATCGGCGCCGACGGCATCCATTCGGCCATCCGCGCCCAGATGCACCCCGGCCAGCCGCCGATCAACTGGGGCGGCGCGCTGATGTGGCGCGGCACGACGCGGGCGAAGCCGATCCGCACCGGCGCCTCGTTCGTCGGGCTGGGCACGCATGAGCACCGGATGGTGATCTACCCGATCTCGCACCCCGACCCCGACACCGGGCTGGCCGACATCAACTGGATCGCCGAGGTCACGGTGGACGCCAGCGCCGGCTGGCAGGGCACCGGCTGGTTCCGCGAGGTCGGCGTGGAGGAGTTCGTGCACCACTTCGAGGGCTGGAACTATGACTGGCTCGACGTGCCCGCGCTGATCCGGGGGGCCGACGTGGCCTACGAGAACCCGATGATCGACCGCGACCCGATCCCGACGTGGTGCGACGGCCGCGTGCTGCTGGTCGGCGACGCGGCCCATGCGATGTATCCCACGGGATCGAACGGGGCGAGCCAGGCGATCATGGACGCCCGCCTGCTCGGGGCCGGCCTGCTCGACCACGGCGTCACCGCTGGGGCGCTGGCCGCCTTCGACGCGCGGCATTGCGGCCCGGTGTCCGAGCTGATCCTGCGCAACCGCGGCGCCGGGCCCTTCGGCCTGCTGAACCTTGTCGACGACCGCTGCGGCGGTGAATTCGACGACATCGACGCCGTCATCCCGCCCGCCGAGCGCGAGGCCTTCATGGCCCGTTACAAGGCCGCCGCGGGCTTTGCCATCGAGGCGCTGAACGGGGCCCCCGCCACCATCGCGCCGGGCCGCCGGATCGCCGCCTGAGCGTCAGATCGCGAAGACCGCCTCAGCCAGCATGGCGCGGACCTGGCCCGCGACCCCGTGCAGGTCGTCATTGTCGATCCCGGTCATCGAGGCGACCGGGTCGACCGCGCTGACCTCGACCCCGCCGTCGATTTCGCGCAGGATGACGTTGCAGGGCAGCATGGCGCCCACCTTGGGCTCCATCCCGATCGCCTGCCAGGCCATGCCAGGATTGCAGGCGCCGAGGATGGTGTAGCGCGGCATGTCCCTGTCGATCTTCTTCTTCATCGTGGCCTGCACGTCGATTTCCGTCAGCACGCCGAAGCCCTTGTCGGCGAGCGCGGCGCGGGTGCGCGCCTCGACATCGTCAAACGTCGCGCCGGTGATCACGCGGTCGATGGTGTAGCTCATCATCCTGCCCTCCTGAGGCGTCCGGCCGCTTCGGCCGGTCACGCACCACCTTATCCCATGTGCCGGTCCCCGCGTTGACATGGCTCAAGATCTCCGCCCCTGCACCCCGCCCGAGGCGCCGATGCCGCTACGGCATTGACCGTCCCCCGCGCGCCGTTACGCTGCAATGCAGAAAACCGGGCGACTCGCCCCCGCACGATCCGGAGGCCGCCCGTGGGTATCCTGACCATCGTTCTCGCGCTGATCCTGCTGATGGTGCTGGCCTACCTCGGCGCGTCAATCCTGCTGATCGCGCCGGTGCTCGCGATGCTGGCCGCCGGTCTCGCCGGCCTGCCGGTGCTGGCCAGCTACACCCAGGTCTTCATGGTCAACACCGGGGACTTCATCGTCGCGTACTTCCCGCTGTTCCTGCTGGGCGCGATCTTCGGCAAGCTGATGGAAAGCAGCGGGGCGGCCAATGCCATCGGGCAATGGTCGATCCGCACCTTCGGTGCCTCCCGCGCGATCCTGGCCATCGTGCTGTCCTGCGCCCTGCTGACCTATGGCGGCGTGTCCCTGTTCGTCGTGGCCTTCGCGGTCTATCCGCTGGCGGCCTCGATCTTTCGGCAGGCGGACATCCCGGCTCGGCTGATCCCTGGGACCATCGCGCTTGGCGCCTTCACCTTCACCATGACCGCCCTGCCCGGCACGCCCGCGATCCAGAACGCGATCCCGATGCCGCATTTCGGCACAACGCCCTTTGCCGCACCCGTCCTCGGCATCATCGCGGCCATGGTCATGTTCGGGGTCGGCTACGCCTGGCTGCAATGGCGCGCGGCGACCGCCCGGGCGGCGGGCGAAGGTTACGGCATCGAGGTGCCGGTCAGCGCGCCTGACCTGGCCACCGTCCGGCACGAGGCGCAGGGCGAGGGCTTCGATCTTGCCGAACTCGACGCGCCGAGCACGCAGGAAATGCCCTTTGCCAAGGCCATCGCCCCCATCGTCCTGGTGCTGGTGCTGAACCTGGTGATGTCCAAGCTGGTGCTGCCGGCGACGGACCTCTCCTACCTCGCCGAACCGCTCTGGGGCGAGGTCGGGCCCGGCGACGTGATCGGCGTCTGGTCCATCGCCGTGTCGCTCTGCTGCGCCTGCCTGTCGGTGGTGCTGCTGAACCCCGGCCAGGCCCGCGCGCTGGCCGGTGCGACCAACGAGGGCGCGAATGCCGCCGTGCTGCCGATCTTCAATACCGCCTCGCTCGTGGGCTTCGGCGCGGTCATCGCCGCCCTGCCCGCGTTCGAGCTGCTGCGCGACGCGGTCCTCGGCATCGCGCCGAACAACCCGCTGATCTCGCTCTCCATCGCGGTCAACATCCTCGCCGGGATCACCGGCTCGGCCTCGGGCGGGATGAGCATCGCGCTCGACGCGCTTGGCCAACAGTACCTCGAGATGGGACTGGCCGCCGGGATCGACCCCGCGGTCCTGCACCGGGTCACCACCGTGGCGACCGGCGGCCTCGACGCGCTGCCGCACAACGGGGCCGTCGTCACGCTGCTGACGATCTGCAACATGACGCACGCGAAATCCTACCTCGACATCTTCGTCGTGGCGCTCCTCGGGCCCCTGCTGGCGCTGGTGACGATCGTGGCGATCGCGAGTTTCTGAGGGGGATATCCCGACCAAAACAAAAGGCGCCCGAAGGCGCCTTGTGTACTTGGTCGGAGTGAGAGGATTCGAACCTCCGGCCCCTGCCTCCCGAAGACAGTGCTCTACCAGGCTGAGCTACACTCCGACCGTGGCGGGCGGATTAACCCGAACGCCGGGGTTTGACAAGGGGCCGCGGGCGCTACGCGGGGGAATATTCCGTCATGCCGCCGGAGGGTGGCGCTGCGGCCAGCCGGTGGCGGCGTGATAGGCCTGCCCCAGCTGCAGAACGCCCAGATCATCGCCGTAGCGGCCGACGATCTGGATGCCGATCGGCAGGCCCGCGGCACTGAACCCGGCGGGGGCGCCGAGGGCGGGAAAGCCGCCAAGGCTCGCGGGAATCACGCATTCCATCCAGCGGTGGTAGGTGTCGAGCTTCGTGTCTCCGATTCGGGTCGGGTGCCGGTCGCCCACCGGGAAAGGGAAGCACTGCGCGGTCGGCAGGATGAAGGCATCGTAGGCGGCAAAGAGGTCCGCCGCCGCCGCGTGCCAGCGCGACCGGATGGTGCTGGCCCGCAGGATGTCGTTCGACGAAAGGGCCAGGCCGCGCTCGACCTCCCAGATCGCCTGCGGCGGCAGCTGGGTGCGGGTGCGGGGATTGGCGTAGAGCGGGCCGAGCCGCCCCACCACCGAGAAGCTGCGCAGGGTGGTCCAGCTGTCCCAGAGCTCCGCAGCCGGGAAGGGCGACGCCACCTCTTCGACCGTGCAGCCGAGATCGGCAAAGACCTGCGCGGCGGCGGCGCAGAGCGGCAGGACGCCCTCCTCGGTCGGCCAGGCCCCGCCCCAGTCGCCCATGAACGCGATGCGGCGCCCCTTCACGTCCGTGTCGACGCGGCCGGCGAAGCTGTCGGGCACCGGGCCGAAGGGGGCGCGGGGGTCGGGCCCCGCCATCACGTCGAGCAGCAGCGCCAGGTCCTCGACGTCGCGGGCCATCGGGCCCATGGTCGAGAGCGGGTGCATCACCACGTCGCCGCCCGGGTCCGGCGGGATCCGTCCCCAGGAGGGGCGGAAGCCGTAGACGTTGTTCCAGCCCGCGGGGTTGCGCAGGCTGCCCATGGCGTCCGACCCGTCGCAGAGCCACTGCATCCGCATCGCGAGCGCAGCACCGGAACCGCCGGAGGAGCCGCCGGCCGAGCGGTCCGGGGCATAGGGGTTCAGGGTCGGCCCGAAGACGGGGTTGATCGTGTGACTGCCAAGGCCGAACTCGGGGCTGTTCGCCTTGCCGATGAAGATCGCGCCCGCCGCCCGCATCCGTTCTACAAAGAGATCGTCTGCCGGGGCCGTCGTCCCCTCGGTGATCGGAGAGCCCATCGAGGTGCGCATCCCCGCGACATTGGCGAGGTCCTTGACCGCGATCGGCAGGCCGAAGAGCGGGCCCGTCGGCCCGCCCGCGGCCAGCGCCGCATCGGCCGCCGCCGCCTCGGCCATCAGGGCATCGCGGTCCCGCAGGCTGACCAGCGCATTCACCCGGTCGTTCACCGCCCCGATCCGGTCCAGCACGGTGGCCATGACCTCTGCGCAGGTGACCTCGCGCGCCTGGATGCGGCGGACGACCTCGCGTCCGGAGAACTCGATCAGGGTCATGGGGCGTTCCTTCCTCGGTGGTGTGCGGCGCACTGTTTCACGCTTTCCTGGGGCCGTCAGCCCCGGAACGCATCGCTGCAGGACCGTGCATCCCGGGCAGCCGCCGCGCCCTTTCTCTGGCGTGGCGGGTCGCCCTGTCCTAGGATCCCGGCAGTCAGTCCGCCCCCCGGAGGCCCTTCGTGATTTCCCGCGTTCTCAACACCCTCGCCGCCCTCGCCCTCACCTCGACCGCCGCCATGGCCGCGCCCTGCGGCAACACCTCGGCCGGGTTCGAGGCATGGAAATCCGCCATCGCGCAAGAGGCCGCCGCGGCCGGGATCGGCGCGCGCGGACAGCAGGCGCTGGCGGCGGCGCAATATTCGCACGGCACCATCGGGGCCGACCGGAAACAGACCGGCGTGCGCTATTCCCTGCAGGATTTCATGCGGATACGGGGCACCGACGCGATCGCCAGCATCGGCCGGCAGAAGAAACGCGCCAACCCCGAGTTTTACGCCGCGCTCGAACGGATCTACGGCGTGCCCTCGGGCATCCTGCTGGCGATCCACGGGATGGAATCGGGCTTTGGCAACACTTTCGGCAAGTACCCCGTCATCTCGTCCATCGCGACGGTGGCCTACGATTGCCGCCGGTCGGCGTTCTTCACCGAACACCTGCTGGCGGCGCTGCAGATGGTGGACCGGGGCTGGCTGGCCGCCAATGCCATCGGCGCGGCGCATGGCGAGATCGGGCACACCCAGTTCCTGCCCGCCAACGCGGTGCGCTATGGCCAGGACGGCAACGGCGACGGGCGCGTGGACCTTTACAACCTGACCGACGCCATGGCATCGACGGCCAACTTCCTGCGGCAGAAGGGCTGGCGGCCCGGCGAGAGCTACCAGGAGGGCAGCCACAACTTCAGGGTTCTAGACGAGTGGAACGCGGCGACAGTCTACCAGCAGGCCATCGCGCTGACGGCGGCGCAGATCGACCGGTAACGCCCGCGGCCGCCGGACGCTGGCGTGTCCTCGCCCTGATCTGCATCGGCGTGATCGGGGTCATGACGACCTGGTTCTCGGCCACCGCCGTGGTGCCCGAACTGACCCGCGCCTGGGGGCTGACCCCGTTCGAGGCCGCCTGGCTGACCAATGCCGTCCAGATCGGCTTTGTCATCGGCGCCGTGGGGTCGAGCCTGATCAACCTGCCCGACATCGTGCGGATGCACCGGCTGATGGCAGTGGCGGCGCTGGTCGCGGCGCTGGCCAACGCCTGGCTGCTGACCGGGCCCGGCTTTGGCGGGGCGCTCGCGGCGCGGCTCGTGACCGGCATGGCGCTGGCCGCGGTCTACCCGCCCGCGCTCAAGCTGATGGCGACGTGGTTCGTGGCGGGGCGCGGCCTGGCGCTCGGCTTCCTGATCGGGGCGCTGACGCTGGGATCCTCGGTGCCGCACCTCTTCCGTGCGCTGACCGCCGGGATCGACTGGCAGGCGGTGGTGATCGCGTCGTCGCTGGCCAGCCTGGTGGGGGCCTTCCTGATCGTGCTGACGGTGCGCGAGGGGCCGCATGCCTTCGGCCGGGCGACCTTTGACCCGCGCCAGTGCCTGCGGGTGATCCGGGAGCCTGCCGTGGCGCTCGCCAACCTCGGCTACTTCGGACACATGTGGGAGCTCTACGCCATGTGGGCCTGGTTCCTCGCCTTCGCGACGGCGGCCTCTGCCAACCTCGTCGCGGTGCCCTTCGGCTCGGCCTCGATGATGACCTTCGTGGTGGTGGCCTCGGGCGTGGCGGGGTGCATCCTCGGCGGGGTGCTGTCGGACCGGATCGGGCGCTGCCTGACCACGGCGGGGATGATGATCTGCTCGGGCTGCGCGGCGCTGCTGATCGGCTTTGCCTTCGACGGGCCGGCCTGGCTGCTGGCCCTGATCGCGCTGGTTTGGGGGATCACGGTGATCGGCGACAGCGCGCAGTTCTCGGCCGCGGTGACGGAACTGGCCGACCCGCGCTTCGTCGGCACGGCGCTGGCGCTTCAGCTGGGGATCGGGTTCGCGCTGACGGTGCTGGCGATCTGGGCGCTGCCGCTCTTTGCCGCGTGGATCGGCGGCTGGCAATGGGCCTTCCTGATGCTGGTGCCCGGGCCGGTCATCGGCACCGCCGCGATGCTGGCCCTGCGCGCCCGGCCGGAGGCCGCGCGGATGGCGGGCGGGCGACGGTAGCGATGCCCGAGATCACGATCAGACCGGCAAGGCCCGAAGAGGCGGACGCCCTGGCCGAACTGCGTGTGATAGCAATGCGTCCCAGCCTCGAGGCGCTCGGCCGCTTCGATCCGCAGAGGGCACGGGCGCGGTTTCTATCGGGATTTGTGGCGGGCGACACCTCGGTTATCCGGATCGACGCCGACCTTGTCGGTTTCTACGTGCTGCGGCGGCGCGAGACCGAGCTCTATATCGACCATCTCTATGTCGACCCGGCGCGGCAGGGCACCGGGCTGGGCCGCAGCGTGGTCGCCAGCATCATGGACGAAGCGCGATCCCTGGACATCCCGGTGCGCCTGATGGCACTGAAAGGCAGCCCCGCGAACGACTTCTACAAGCGCCACGGGTTCATCGAGACCGGCAGCGATGCGTTCGACATTTTTTACGAATGGCAGCCGTCCGGGGCCTGATCAGAGCTCGGCGTTGGCCTCGGCGCGGCTCTTGCCGGTGAGGTCCATCGCCAGCGTGGCGGCCATGAAATCGTCGAGGTCGCCGTCGAGCACGCCCTGGGTGTCGGAGGTCTCGTGGTTGGTGCGCAGGTCCTTCACCATCTGGTAGGGCTGCAGCACGTAGGACCGGATCTGGTTGCCCCAGCCGGCGGATCCCTTGTTCTCGTGCGCCTCGTTGATCGCGGCGTTCCGCTTGTCGAGTTCGAGCTGGTAGAGCCGCGATTTCAGGGCCTTCATGGCGATGTCGCGGTTCTGGTGCTGCGACTTCTCGGACGAGGTCACGACGATACCGGTCGGGTGGTGGGTGATCCGCACGGCGGAGTCGGTGGTGTTCACGTGCTGACCGCCCGCGCCGGACGACCGGTAGGTGTCGATCCGGATGTCCGAGGGGTTGACCTCGATCTCGATGTTGTCGTCGACCACCGGGTAGACCCAGACGCTCGCAAAGGACGTCTCGCGCGTGCCTTTGCCGAAGGGGCTGATCCGGACAAGGCGATGCACGCCGCTTTCGGATTTCAGCCAGCCATAGGCGTTGTGACCCGAGATCTTGTAGGCGATCGACTTGATCCCCGCCTCGGCGCCCGCTTCCTCGGACTGCAGCTCGACCTTGTAGCCGCGCTTCTCGGCCCAGCGGACATACATGCGTTGCAACATGTTGGCCCAGTCGCAGGCCTCGGTGCCGCCGGCGCCGGCGTTGATCTCGAGGAAGGTGTCGTTGCTGTCGGCCTCGCCGTTCAGCAGCGCCTCGAGCTCCTTCTCGGCGGCCTTTGCGCGGAGCGCCTTGAGCGCGGTTTCGGCCTCGGCCACGACGTCGTCGTCGCCCTCTTCCTCGCCCATCTCGATCAGCTCGACGTTGTCGTCCAGCTCCTGCCGGATGCCGTCGTAGGTGGCGAGGCTGTCGACCAGCGTCTGGCGGTCGCGCATCAGCGCCTGCGCCTTTGCCGGATCGTCCCAGAGGTTCGGGTCCTCGACACGCGCGTTGAATTCCTCCAGCCGGTGCTGGGCGGTCTCAAGGTCCATCCGCTGGCCGAGCAGTTCGAGGCTCTTCTCGATGTCGGCAACGATGTTCTGGGCTTCCGCGCGCATGGGGGTCTTCCTCTGGATCTGGCCTGCCTGATACCGCACAGCCCGGGGACGGACAAGCCGGGTGCGGATCGGGTCACCGGGGGATGCGCCGGGCGCGGGCGCCCGGATCCGCGGTCAGTAGAGCCCGCCGGAACTCAGCGTGCCGAAATCGGCCTTGGGCCCCACCACCGCCTTGCGGCCAGTCGACGTGGTGACCTCGCGGCCTTCTTCGGACGGCTGGACCTCGTCGAAGAGCGGCAGGTTCTGCCCCATTGCGAAACCGCCGTCGAAGGAGATGCCGAAGAGCGGTTCCTGGCCATCGCGGAAGTACTCGGCCACCACGTTCTCGCCCTGTGCTTCGTCGGGCAGGCGGGCGCCGGTGTAGCGGTCGATCTTGATGAAATGGCCGCCCGGCGGGATGCGGAACTTGCCGCCGCCGTACTTGGTCACGGCCTTTTCCATGAAGCGCTGGAACACCGGCCCGCAATAGCCGCCGCCCGAGGCGCCCCGGCCCAGCGGGCGCGGTTCGTCGTAGCCGATGTAGCAGCCCGCCACGATGTTCGAGGTGAAACCGATGAACCAGACGTCCTTGGCATCGTTGGTGGTGCCGGTCTTGCCCGCCGTCGGCACGCCCAGGTTCACCGCCCCGGCGGCGGTGCCGCGCTGCACCACGCCCTGCATCATCGAGGTCAGCTGGTAGGCGGTGACCGGGTCCATCACCCGTTCGCGGTTCGACACGATCCGGGGCGCGTTGTCGCGCGGCAGGTTCGGGTCGGCGCAGTCGACGCAGTCGCGCTGGTCGTGGCGATAGATCGTCTTGCCGTTGCGGTCCTGCACCCGGTCGACCAGCGTCGGTTCCACCCGCTCGCCGCCGTTGGCGAACATCGCGTAGGCGGCGACCATGCGGTAGAGCGTCGTTTCCTCGGAGCCAAGCGCGTTCGCGAGGTACGGCCCCATGCTGTCGTAGACGCCGAAGCGTTCCGCGTAGGAGGCGACGACATCCATGCCGACCTCCTGGGCGAGGCGAACGGTCATCAGGTTCCGCGACTTCTCGATCCCGGTGCGCAGAGGCGTCGGGCCATAGAACTGGTGGCTGGCGTTGGTCGGGCGCCAGATGCTCGACCCGGTGTCGATCTCGATCGGGGCGTCGATGATGATCGTCGCGGGGGTATAGCCGCTGTCCAGCGCCGAGGCATACACGAAGGGCTTGAAGCTCGACCCCGGCTGGCGCAGCGCCTGGGTGGCGCGGTTGAACACCGAATGCTGGTACGAGAACCCGCCCTGCATCGCGATCACCCGGCCGGTGTTCACGTCCATCGCCATGAAGCCGCCTTCGACCTCGGGCACCTGGCGCAGGGACCAGCGGATGAATTCGCCCGATCCGTCCTTGGTCATCCGACGGACATGCACCACGTCACCGGGCTTGAAGTTGTCGCGGAACGATCCCTTCATCCAGCCGATGTCGTCGCGCGGGACGACCGGCGGCTCGGCCTCGGACGCGGCGTCCTCGATCCCCAGGCGCATCTGCTGGTCGCCGACCTCGAGCACCACGGCCGGGTGCCAGGTGCCGTCCTGGTCGATGTCGCGGGCGACGTCGGTGGCGGCCAGTGCGGCGCGCCAGGCGTCTTCGCTGCCCAGCTGATCCTCGGGAATGGTCTTGCCGGTGCCGCGCCAGACACCCCGGTTGCGGTCGTACTGTTCCAGCTGGGTGCGCAGGGCATGGGCCGCCTCGACCTGCATCTCGGGGTCGATGGTGGCGCGGACGGCGAAACCGCCGGTCAGGAATTCGCCCTCGCCGAAGTCGCGCGACAGCTGCCGGCGTATTTCATCGGTGAAATAATCGCGCGGCGGCAGGGCCGACTTGAAGCTCTCGAAATCGCCGTTCTGGACGGTCCTGAGCGGCTTGACGACCTCTTCCTCGTAGACGGCCTGCGTGATGTAGCCGTTGTCCAGCATCTCGCGCAGGACGTAGTTGCGCCGTTCGACCACGCGCTCCTTGTTGCGGACCGGGTGGTAGTCGGACGGCGCCTTGGGCAGCGCGGCGAGGAAGGCGGCCTCGCTCGGGTCAAGCTGGCCGAGGGTTTTGTTGAAGTAGGTCTGCGCGGCGGCGGCCACGCCATAGGAGTTCTGGCCCAGGAAGATCTCGTTCAGGTACAGCTCGAGGATCTTTTCCTTCGACAGCGTTTCTTCCAGGCGGGTGGCGAGGATGATCTCCTTCACCTTCCGCTCGACCCGGCGGGAGCCGTCGAGCAGGAAGTTCTTCATCACCTGTTGGGTGATGGTCGAGGCGCCGCGAACGTCCTTGCCCCTTGATTTCACGGCATCAACCGCCGCGGCGACCATGCCGCGGGTGTCGTAGCCGCCGTGGTGGTAGAAGTTCTTGTCCTCGGCCGAGATGAAGGCCTCCTTCACCAGGTCGGGAATCTCCTCGGCCGGGGCGTAGAGGCGGCGTTCGACCGCGAATTCGTCGATGATCCGCCCCTCGCCGGAATAGATCCGGCTGATCGTCTTGGGCTGGTACTGGGCCAGGCTCTCGTGGCTGGGCAGGTCGCGGCCGTAGACCCAGAAGATCGCGCCGATCGACAGGGCCACCACGCCGACACCAAGGGTCAGCATCGTGAAGATGCCGCCGAAGAAGGACAAAATGAATCGGATCACAACGGGCCCCTAGGAACTGCAGCCCACTATATAGGGCCAGCGACGCTCCGGTGCAAAACACAAGCGCTCGAAATGGCGGCGGGCTGCCGTTTCCGGCCGCGATTGTCACCGCGGCGTGATCGGCGCCCGCTTGGCCTCGCCCTTGCGGCGGCGCTGCCGGAGCCGCGACAGGACGCCCGCGCGCAGGAAAGTGCCCGTCTCGAACCGCGACCGGGTGTGCAGCACCGGCGCAGTGGCCGACACGCGACCCTCGCGCAGCACGATGTAAAGCCCGCTGCCGACCACGACGGTCGCCCCGACGAAGGTGTTCATGTCGGGGAATTCGGCAAAGAAGAGGGCGCCGTAGAAGGTGGCCCAGAGGATCTGCGAGTACTGCATCGGCGCGACGATCACCGCCTCGCCGTGGCGGTAGGCCTCGATCATCAGGGCGGCGGCGGCAAAGGCCATGATCGCCATCAGCGCCTGCAGCCCGAGGTGCGGCAGCGG